>CAVFCI010000027.1:0-25994 GCA_963620985.1 Hallerella sp.
TGAAGCGACAGAGTTTTTGTTTTGTCGGCAATTTCCGGTCGTGCAACCGCAATCAGCACATAGGTGCAGACCAAATGCGCCTCCGAAAAAGAGCGAAACGTTATGGTTTATTCCAATATTTCCGGTCGGGACACCGCAACAAACGTATCCGTAGCTGCGTCAAAGCGCCTCCAAAAACTCGGAGAAGGCTTTGGGGTCGCGGATCTGGAGCTGCATATGGTTATAGCCCTCGAGGACGGGGTAATTGGCGTGAGGGTAGGCCGCCATGACCGCGCCACGGTATTTATAGTGCTCCTCGATGCTGCCGAACTCAAAATATGTGTGCCTTTGCAGCTCCTCGGGCAGCGGCGGGAAGGGCTTATCCTCCAGACTTTCGGCCAGCTGGCGGCGCAGATCGCCGTAGCGCAACGCACGCCCTGCGGCGATGAAATAGGGCTTTATCGCCTCGTCGTCGCACCAGAGTATCTTCCCCAGCGTCCTGCCCTTCGACCAGTACAGGCTTTTTATCGCAAGGTACAGAAACGGTGTCATGATGCGGCGCAGCGGCAGCGATATCTGCGCAAACTGCCCGCCGTCGAAGAAAACGCGCTCGACGGGAAGCTGCGTGCGGGTCAGGAACGCCATAGCAAGGTCCGCGCCTATCGAGGACGCGACGACGAGGCGGAGGCGCTCAACGCCGTTTGTGCGCAAAAACTCCTCCACCTGCCGCACCTCGTCTGCCTTGCTGACGTAGCGCTGCCCCTCGCAGTAGACCGTCGAGGTCGGCATGATGCAGAAATATCGCTCCTGCAAATGCGCGGCCACAGGTTCGCTGCTGTCGCCCGTCACGCCCATCGCGTGGAAAAACAGCACGGCGGGGCTTTCGCTGCTTCCGAGTGTTCTGAATATCATGAGATCATGTCCTTTCCCTGAGCCTTTTTACATTGGCGTTCATCAGATGCCGCCCGAGCTTTCTGTAGACAAAAGCCTTGAGCCGCGACATTTCCTGCCCGTGTTCGCGCAGCAGCGCGTCTGGGCTGTCGTAGATGCCGAAGTCCTGATTGATGCCCTCGCTCTGGATATAGGTGTTGTTGCGGTCGAAATCGATCACGGGATGCTGAAGATCGCGCACCGCCGCGCCGTAGCCGCAGAATGCGCCGGTGCAGTCAAGATTTGCAGCCTGAAGCTTTTCCAGATAGGGTTTATCAAGAATAAATGCCTCCAGCTCGTACCACACGCCGTCTAAGTATACCTCCACCCAGCTGTGGAACACGTTCCTCGGCGCGAGGGCGTACACGAGCCCCGTCATTGCTCCCTTTTGCAGCTTCTTGTCGATGGTGAAGCCGTGGACGCGGCAGGGTATGCCGCAGCCGCGCAGCAGCGCCATGAACAAGGTGCCTTTTGTATTGCACTGGCCGTAGCCGTCGGCGAGTACCTGAGTGGCGGGGATGCCGTCATCGGTGTTGTAGCCGAAGAGTATCTCGTCGCGGACATAGTTATAAATTGCCTTGATGCGCTCAAATTCGCCGAGCGTGCGCCAGCCGCGCTGTGTGATCAAATTTTGTATCGCCGGGGATGAAAAATCCAGCATCGGCGTTTCCGTCAGGTATCTTTCCATCGTCTGAGCTCTCCTTAAAACATGGTCACGATCCACGCGCTCAGCGCTGCGGCGGCGGCAAACAGCGGAATGCCGCGCACGAAGGAGCCGATGTGCTTGCTTGCGTCCTGATAAAGCTCCTTCTCCGGCAGGAAGGAGAAGCGAATGCGCCGTGTATTGCGCCACCAGAGCAGGTCGATGACCAGCAGGTCAAACAGCCCCAGTCCCTCGCCGAGGATGAGGAAATACCAGAACGCCGGAAGAAAGCCCTCAAAGTCGAGAAGGCTCTTAAATACAAGGCCGATCACGGAGAATATGACCGTGAAAAAAACTAAGTTGCCCAGCAAAATCGAGGATATGGACTTCTCCTTCGGAGCGTCGTCGAGCCTTTCGCGGACGATGCTCTGCACCGCGTCGGGGTACGAGCGCAGACCGGCGAGGTTTTTCTTATCCGTTCCCGTGCCGAGAAAGCACATGCCCCAGTATAAAAGCCAGAGCGCAGGGATAATAAGCCATTTCATTGCTGTTTTGCCTCCTTTTTATTTATTCCTCCGGTATCCCGCCTCATCTCGGTACTCGGGGTGCTCGTCAAGATAGGGGTCGCGGTCGCCGCAGATGGTGTAGTCGCATTTGCAGCCGTCCACGCAGGTCGAGGTTCGTACAAGGCGGGCGCGGATGAGCTCCATCGAGGCGTAGTCCACGTTGCACAGGGCGGGCATGATCTCCGTCAGCCCGTGCTTTTTCGCAAACTCCGCCGCGGGGCAGGCCGTGAACTCGTAATATATGGGCTTGCCCTCCTCGTAGGGAGCAACGCTCATCTCGTAGTCGTGCCACCTGTCGCAGCCGCTTTTGGCGCGCATAAACGCCCTGTACATGAGCCTTCGCCAGAACGGCCTGTTGCAGTCAACGAAGCTCAGCCTGCGGAACGACGGCAGGATGAGGCACTCCTCTATCTCCTCGATCTCGCGGAAGGAGGTGACCGCTCTGCACACGCTGTAGTAGCTCATGATGGCGATGCAGTCGTAGGTTCCGCCCCTGCCGTTGTGGAAATTATCGCTGCCGCCGAGGTCGCGCCGCCAGTCGGAAAGATAATCGGCATACTGCCGCTGCACCCGCTCCCAGACCGCCTCGCGCTCGGCCTCGGGGTAGTGCAGCGCGATCCTTTCGCGTATCTGCCTTTTGCAGGGCTTGGAGTACAGCACATGGCAGGCGCGGTCAAATTTAAGCTCACTGTCCTTCACGGCTTCTCCTCCTTTCGAGTTAGCGCTTGCTAACCGACGCGGCTTTAAAAAGCCGCCGGCCGGCAGCGCAGCTTGATTTTCTATCGCACATTATATTGAGCCGCGCCGCAAATGTCAAGCGTGCGCGGGCATTTATGCACAACAAAGCTCCGGACGAAAATTCCGGAGCTTTGCCGCAAAGTGTGCATAAAGTGAAGATAAAAGGAGTATAGAACTTTGCTATGGTAAAGGGAAGGTTGAACCGTGCGCTGGCTGGACGCCGGTTCGCGTCACACAGAGCGGAGACCTGACCGCTTGTGGACAGAAGATACATATGGGGGTTACAATATGCATTTTAGCTTATGTGCCCCTTTGTTTCCGCTCCAATCCGTCATTCCTATGCTCCAAATAGGCATTTCACTGGCGCATTTAGTCTGCACCTCAATATTGTTGCGGCTTGCGCCGCAATTTGATAAACACCTCATCCGTCGGCTGTCGCCGACACCTTCCCCTCGTAGTAAGGGGAAGGCATGGTGCGGCGCAGTTTTTGAGGTGCTGCAACAACACAGCTCAGCACTCACGGGACGTGAAACGTTACGGTTTATTCCGGTGTTTCCGGTCGGGACACCGCAATATGCGTATAGGTGCAGACTGAATGCGCTAATAAAAATACGGATGATGTCTGGGGGAGACATCATCCGTTCGAGTAAGCGCCGGTGATTGTGCGGCGCTTGCTCAATGGGGTGGAGAAAGGAGATCTTCATAATTCAGAACGTTTGCGGCTGCGCACAGCGGGGTGGATGCTGCCGCGCAGCGCTCCGTTCACATATAATGACGCAATTTTCGCCGACATATTGCGCTCGCGTCAGAAAATACTTTTTTTATATCGCTTTGACGCTCCTACGGATACGCTTATTGCGGTGGCACGGTATCGAAACAATGGAATAAACCATAACGTTTCGCTTCCCGCAAGTGCGGAGTAATGTTTGTTGCAGCATCTCAAAAGCTGCTCCGCACCAAGCCTTCCCCTTGCGGAGCTTGAGGGGAAGGTGCCGGCGACAGCCGACGGATGAGGTGTTTATCAAATTGCGCCAACGGCGCAACCTTTTATTTTAAATTTTCCGCCAAGTCGGAGTTGAAATACAATAACAATAAATCGAAAAAGATAGTGCAGAGCTTCATCTGCACTATCTTTTTTCAACAATGCGGCTGCTGCCGCGATCTCATAACGCCTCAGCCGCGGGGGTGAGTCACTCCAGCGCTCTGCCGCAGAAGGGGCAGTGCGTATCGCGCAGGTGCCGGTGGGAGATGTAGCGGCGGCAGTGCGGGCAGCGCAGCCACGCAAGGCGCAGTCCGGCGCTCAGGACGAGCACCGCGCTCGCGGCGATGAGGGCGGGCAGCGCGTATGCGTCCGCGTCCCTGTTCATGAGCACCGCAGCCGCGGCATACAGCGCGAGAGAGGCGACCAGCAGCACCTGCGTCAGCTTTTTTACGACGGAGTATTTCATGATCAGAAGTCGAGCATGACCTTGACGACAGGCTCGGGACGCTTATCGGCCATTTCCATGGCCTCCTTGAACTGCTCTATCGGATAGCGCTGGGTGACCATGCGCTCCAGCCCCGAGATGCGCCCCTTGGCTATCTCGTCGCAGATTATCTCGAACTCCTCGTACTTATACATATTATAAGCGATGAAGGAGAGCTCGTGCTGCTGATGTATCCGATAGGGGAAGCCTATGCCGTCGAGCATGAGCGCGTGCTGGTGCACGGTGCCGCCGCGCCGGACGATGCGGCAGGCCTGCTCTATCGTGGGCGCGTCGCCGAAGCCGAGGAACACCATGTCCACGCCAACGCCGTCGGTCAGCTCCGTTATGACCTGCTCGAGATCCTGCTCGGCGCTGTTGACGACGTGCTCGCAGCCGAATTCACGAGCCATTTTGAGGTTTATCTCGGAAATGTCGGCCATGACGATGAGCTTGGGGTCATAAAGCCTTGCACCGATGAGATCGCCCAGACCGATGGGGCCGCAGCCGATGATGGCTATGGTGCTCTCGGGGGTGATGTTTGCGCGGCGCACGGCGTAAACGCCGTTTGCGATGGGCTCGATGAGCGCGCCCTCCTCGTAGCTTACGTTGTCGGCAAGTCTGACGACGGTCTTCTCGGGCACGACGATATACTCGCCCATTGAGCCCGTCCACTCGCCGCCGTCCAGCTCGGGCACCTTGTACGATGCGCCGAGCACGCGCTTGGAGGTACAGAGATTGTACATCCCGCGTTTGCAGTAGTAGCATTCGCCGCAGCCGTACTGAGGCTCGGCGGTCACTCTGTCGCCGACCTTGACCGCGGTCACGCCCTTGCCGACCTCCACCACGTCTCCGGCAAATTCGTGGCCGGAGAGGACGGGCGGGATGCGGAAGGGATGCTTCCCGTACAGGGCGTGTACCTCGGAGCCGCATATGCCGCATTTGCGGACATGTATCTTAACGTCGCTATCGTATCTTACCTGCGGCTCAGGCATATCGCTGCGAAATTCCGCAGCGCCGATAGCGGGCATATATCCAGCTCTCATTATTTGCACCTCCGGAAGCTATGCCATGAGATTGGGCAGGAACATCGAGATGGGCTCGATGTAGGTGATGAGCATAAGCACCACGAACACCGCTATTACGAATGGCCAGATCTTCTTGACCATATCCGTCAGAGTAATGCCCGCAACGCCGCAGCCGGTGAACAGATTGACGCCGACGGGAGGCGTGATGAGTCCGAGCGCAAGGTTGACGGTCATGACTGCGCCGAGGTGGACGGGGTTGATGCCCAGAGACTGCGAGATGGGGAAAAGGATCGGGCAGAGGATGTAGAGGGCGGAGTTTGCGTCGATGAAGCAGCCTGCGATGATGAGGATGACGTTGACCATCAGCAGGAAGATGTACTTGTTGCCGTGGGCGATGGAGATAAGGCTGTGGCTGGCCTGACTTGCCAGACCGGTGAAGGTCAGGACCTTGCCGAAGACGGCGGCGCAGCCGATGATCAGCATGACGACCGCGGTCTGGGAAACGGACTGGCGCAGGATGGTCATGATGTCCTTGGCCTTGAGGGTGCGGTAGATGAACAGACCCACGATGAAGCCGTAGATCGCGGCGACAGCCGCGGCCTCGGTCGGGGTAAAGATACCGCCGTAGATGCCGCCGAGGATGATGACCGGCATGAGGATGCCCCATACGGCGTCCTTGAACGCCTTCCAGCGCTGTGCGCCGGTAGCCTTGGGCTGGCGCACGAGCACGCGGCCCTTGGAGGTGATGACCATGGTGTAGTAGATGGCGATGCCGATGAGGATGCCGGGGACGATGCCGGACATGAACAGCGAGCCGACCGAGGTGCCGGTGACAGAGCCGTAGACGACGAAGGTGATAGACGGCGGTATGACTATGCCTATCGCGCCGGCTGTGCTCATGAGCGCCGCACTGGTGCTTTTTTCATAGCCCGACTTGCTCATTGCGGGGATGAGGATGCCGCCGAGAGCGGCGACCGTTGCCGGACCTGAGCCGGATATCGCGGCGAAGAAGCAGGCGACGACAACGCAGACCATCGCCGTGCCGTGCTTGGTGTGGCCGACGAGGGAGTTGAAGAAGTTGATAAGACGGACGGAAATGCCGCTGACATCCATGATGTTGCCGGCAAGGATGAAGAAGGGGATCGCAAGCAGGACATAGGTATTCGTCGAGGAATAGAGGTTGGTTGCGATAGTTGCCATCATCGCGGGCTTGACCGCCATGGTCGTGACGATGCTGGAAACGCCCAGAGATATTGCAATGGGGACGTTAAGGAAAAGAAGGACAAAGAAAAGTCCGAAAAGAAGAACAGCACTCATCCGTTGTTACCCTCCTTGCTGCAATCGGTGAACTCGCGGTCTGTCAGAAGATAGACAGCCGACTGGATAAAGCGGATGCACAGCACGGCGCAGCCGATGGGCAGCCACATGCCGAACAGGTATTCCGGCCACTGCATGCCCTGAGTGAGAACGTTGTTGGCGTGCTCCTTGATGACCATGAGAACGCCGTAGTATATTGCAACGCCGCAGAAGAAAACGCCGCAGGCGCAGCTGAACAGACCGGCAAGCTTCTTGCCCTTGGGGGAGAGGCGGTCGGTGACGATGGAAAGGCCGAGGTGGGAGTGGTTCTTGAGGGCGACAGCCGCGCCCATGTAGGAGATTATGACAAGTCCCAGACGGTTGAGCTCCTCTATCCACGGCAGGGAGGCGAGGAAAACGTAACGCGCCACGACGTTGACACCGGCAAGCACGGTCATGATAAGCAGCACGACCGCAAGTATATAATCCTCAAGCGAGTTGAGGAGCTTGACAGGCTTTTTCACGAAATACTTCCTTTCTGTATTTTTAATCTAAGAGAACAGGCTTCTTCGTCAGCTTAACGAAGAAGCCTGTACATTCGGTATTGCGATTACTTGGATACGGTGATGCCGAAGGCGGAGCAGGCTTCCTCGCCGTACTCGGCGGCATACTGTGCGGTAACGTCTGCTACGGCCTCCTTGAAGACCTCGATCTCAGCGTCGGACAGACGGTAGACCTCGTTGAAGCCGTTGCCCTCCCAAGAGGTGAGGATCTCTTCCATGGATGCCTCGATCTGCTCGTTTGCGTCAAGGCAGGCCTGCTTTGCGCACTCGCGGATGAGGTTCTGGGTCGCCTCGTTGAGGCCGTCGAACCATTCGGTGTTGGCACTCCAGGTGAAGGCCTCATAGGTGTGGTTGGAGACGGTTATGTACTTCTGAACCTCCTGAACGTTTGCGGAGTTGATGGTGGAGGGGCTGTTGTCGTGGCCGTCGATGGTGTGCTGCTGCATTGCGGTGTAGACCTCAGACCAGCTCATTGCCTGGGGAGATGCGCCCATTGCGCTCCAGAAGCCGTTCCACAGGTCGCCGCCCGGGGTGCGGATCTTCTGACCGCTGAGGTCGGACGGGGACTTGATGAGGGTCTTGGAGGAGGTCATGCACTTAAAGCCGTTGTGCAGTGCGCCGAGGTAGGTAAGGCCGTGCTCGGCAAGCACGGAGGAGACGAACTCGCCGCCCTGACCGAAGAATGCGTCCTCTGCGGCCTGATAATCCGAGAAGGTCCAGGGCAGGCAGCTGACCATGAGGCGGTTGTCGATACGGGAGATGATGGAGGTCGAGTGGATATCCATCTGGACGGTGCCGTCCATGACGAGCTCAAGACCCTTGGTCATGTCGCCGCCGGCGAGCTGGTCGTTGTTGTAAACGGTGACGGTGATAGCGCCGCCGGACTTCTCTTCGATATACTGCTTGAAGAGGTTTGCGCCGATGCAGTCGTTTGCGGTGTCGGACTGTCCGTTGCAGGACATGTCGATGCTGAGGGTCTGGTACTCTGAGCCGTCGGCTGCGGTCTGGCTGCCGCCGTTGTCGCTGCCGCAGGCGCACAGAGAGAAGACCATGCACAGTGCCAGGCAAAGTGCGAGGATTTTTTTCATTGCTTGTTTCTCCTTTATGTTTTTGGTTTTTAATTTTTTCACAGGCCGTGCCTGTTAAATTACGATCACAGTATCGCCTTTACCGTGGCGGCTATATTCTCGGCCGTGATGCCGTTCATTGCCAGCAGGCGCTCATAGGGAGCGGACTGGCCGAACTGATCCTGAATGCCGATGCGCTTGACGATGCCGCAGCCCATGTCGGCGGCGACCGCGGACACGGCGTAGCCCAGACCGTTTATCACGTTGTGATCCTCCACGGTGACGACCTTGCCGGTCTCGCGCAGCGCGCTCACAACAGCCTCGGTATCGAGCGGCTTGAGCGTGTGCATATCCAGCACGCGGACGTTCACGCCCTGCTCATGCAGCGCGTCGGCTGCCTCGAGTGCGAGCCGGACGGTATCGCCGATGGCGATGATCGCAGCGTCGCTGCCCTGCCTGAGCTGCACGGCCTTGCCTATCTCAAACTCCTGCTCGCTGCCGTATATCTCGGGCACTGCGTCGCGTGTAAAGCGCAGGTACACAGGGCCGTCAAGCTCCGCAGCCGCTCTTGTGAGCCTGCGTGCGGCGTTGTAGTCAGCCGGCATGACGACGGTCATGTTGGGGATGGTGGAGAGAATGCCCATGTCCTCTATGCACTGATGGCTCGCGCCGTCGTTGGCGGGGGTAACACCGCCGTGGGAGCAGGCTATCTTGACGTTCAGGTGGGGATAGCAGACCTCCTGACGTATCATCTCGCACATTCTCATCGAGCCGAAGGCCGCGTAGGTCACGACAAAGGGGATCTTGCCGCAGGTCGCCAGACCCGCCGCAACGCCCGCGCCGCACTGCTCGGCTATGCCGACGTTTATGTGCTGCTCCGGCAGCGCCTTTGCAAACGCCGTCGTCTTGCAGGATTTGCCGATATCGACATCGACAACGCAAATGTTTTTATTCTCACGGCCAAGCTCAACGATCTCGTCGCCGAAGCCGTCTCTGGTTGCGATCATGCTCATGCCCTGACACCTCCGTTAAGCTCTGCTATGGCCTGCTCGTACTCGGCGCTGTTCGGCGCCTTGCCGTGCCAGCCGCACTGATTTTCCATGTACGATACGCCCTTGCCCTTCACCGTTCTGCCGAGGATGAACTTAGGCTTGCCGTTCTTCGCGGCGCGTATCTCGTCGAGCGTGTCAACTATCTGCTCCATGCAGTTGCCGTCTATCTCGTAGGAGTCGAAGCCGAAGGCCTCGAACTTCTTGGCCAGATCCAGCACCGGCATGACCTCGTCGCAGGTGCCGTCGAGCTGAAGATTGTTATAATCGCAGAACACGACGACGTTGTCAAGCTTGTACTTGTTGCAGACCTGCGCCGCCTCCCAGATCTCGCCCTCCTGACTCTCGCCGTCGCCGATAACGACGAACACGCGGTAGTCCTTTCCGTCGAGCTTTGCGGCCAGCGCCATGCCAGCGCCGCAGGCGAAGCCCTGTCCGAGCGAGCCGGTGGATATGTCTATGCCGGGGCACTTCTTCATGTCGGGGTGACCCTGAAGTATCGAGCCCTCCTTGCGCAGGGTGTGCAGCACTTCCTTGTCAAAGTAGCCCAGATCGGCCAGCGCCGCGTACTGGATGGGGCACACATGTCCCTTGGAGAGCACGAAGCGATCCCTATCCTCCCATTTGGGGTTCTTGGGGTCGATCTTCATCTCTGAATAATACACCGCAGTGACGAAATCCGCCGCCGAAAGCGAGCCGCCCGGATGTCCGGACTGCGCCTCGTAGATCATCGTGATAACGTCCCTGCGGAGCTGAGCTGCCTTGTTCTTTAAAAGCTCCAGCTGTTCCTTTTCCATTTGCTCCTCCGTTTCTGCTGCAAGCGCAGCCGAAATAAATAATGTTCCGTTATGTTCAACCCAAGGTTGAACGTTGGGTGCTTTGTGCCTTAATTGTACTATTTGACCAAAAGAAAATCAACTGTTATAAAATTAACAGTTGATTTTTGTGTATTCAGTATAATTTATAGGTCGATTTCCAGTAATAATAACTAAAATCAATCGTGTCTTCGAGGCTTCGATTAGACTCGCGTTCTACTAAATCGAGCGTCATACGGTGCGTATCGACGAGATACTGCATCTGCTTTTCCTCGCAGCACTGCTTCACGACGCGCAGCCTCGACTCCGCCGTGAGGTCTGCGACATAGTCGTGAAACACCCTCACCAGCTCATTGTGCGTCGCGGCGGCGAGCGTTTTGTGGAAGCTCATGTCCGCCTCGTGCACGGCCTGGATATCCGGCTTTTCGGCGAGGGCGAGGGCGGAGTAGTGCGCGTGCTGCGCTTCGAGCTCCAATCTGTCCTCGCGGCTCAGACCCTGCTGGATTATCAGCATGAAAACGCCGGTGTCTATCATGCGGCGCAGCCCCAGCATGTCCTCCGCGTTGCCCTTGCTGAACAGCAGCGAGTATATGACGGGGTTGAGCATGCGCGGCGAGAAGCGCTCGGTTATGAACGTGCCCTCAGGCCGCCGTATCTCTATAGCGCCGTATGCCACGAGTATTTTTATCGCCTCGCGCACGGTGTTCTTGCTCACGCCCAGCATCTCTGCCAGCTGTATCTCCGTGGGCAGCTTGTCCCCCGGCTTGTAGAGGCCGGTCAGCACACCGTCAACGATCTTGTTGATAACAACATCTACCGCCGAGATCTGCTTCCGCTTGGACGGCGAATACGCGGCGGGTCTTGTATTCTCATTCAAGGTAATGCCCCTCTTGCTGAATATTTGGTTTCACATTATATCAAACCGCCGCCGTAATTGCAAATTTTTTTACAGGCGCTTTGACGCAGCTACGGATACGCATATTGCGGTTGCACGGTGTCGAGGGTGCTGCGGAAACCGCAGCAAGCAGAGAGCTGAAAGCCGATAGCTGATAGCTCAAAGCGCCACCGAAAAACCTTGGTCCTCGACGGCGGTTTTAAGGGCGGCGGAGTCGAGGTTCTCGCCGCAGACTACGGCGGTGCCGGTCTCGTGGCTGACCTCGGCGGAGGCAACGCCCGCGACCTTTTCGAGCGCGGCCTTCACGCGGGCTGAGCAGTGTCCGCACTGCATTCCTTCTATTTTCATCGTTATTTCCATGGTAAAACCTCCTGTTTTATTCGTCTTTTATTATCACTCTGTCGCCGTGGATCTCAAGCCGGTTCTGGCAATAGAGTATTATGGCCTTGGGCAGCAGCTTCCATTCCGCGTCCTCAAGGATGCGGCGCGAGAGGCTCTCCGGCGTGTCGCGGGGGAGTATCTCCACGGCCTGCTGAGCGATTATCGCGCCTATATTCCCGTCGATATCCGCGAAAAAGGCGGTCGCGCCGGTGACGCGGCAGCCGCGCTCGAGCGCGGCGCGCTCGGGAGCCTCGTCGCAGTTGACGAAGGCGGGTATCAGCGAGGGGTACACGCCGATTATGCGCTTGCGGAACTGCGTGGATATAACGCCCAGCGGCATGTTATAGCCCGCGAGGATGACGAGGTCGATGTCCATATCGCGCAGCTTGTTTGACACGGCCATGCTGTAGCTGAGCTTTGTGGGGAAAAGCGAGGGCTCGACCACAAAGGCCTCCACTCCGGAATTTCGTGCACGGCGCAGCGCGTAAGCGTCCGACTCCGTGCATATGACCGCGGTGAGCTCAAAATTCGGGATCTCACCGAAGTACATAGAATCAAGAACCGTCTGTAGCAATGCTCCGTCGCCGGAGACGAGTGCCGCCGCTCTTATCATATATTCTCCCCCTTATTCGCCGAGAAGCCGCTTTGCGGTCTCGATATTCATCTTTTCCGCGTTTTTGATATATTCAAATCTCCGGCTGAGCTCATCCGCGCCGCGCTCGGACAGCGCAGCGTCGATAGCATCGCAGAGACTGCGCGCCGTGACCCTGTCAAAATCAATGCTGGAGATGCCGAGATAGCCCGCGCAGCCGGTGACCTTGGGGTCGTAGCTCAGTCCGACCGACGGCACGCCGCCGCAGGCCGCGTACATGAGACTGTGCAGGCGCATCGCAAGCATGAGCTTGGTCTGCCGCACGAGCGCGATCTCAAGCTCCGCGTCCTCGGTCTTGGGCATGACGAAAAACGGTGTGTCCAGACCGCGTGTTATGGGCTCGGTGAGCGCTATATCGCGGTCGTAATTCATCGGCATGAACAGCGGCGTGAGCCCGTATCTGTCGTGGCAGTATTGCAGCGCCGTGCGGATCTCGCCGCTTTTTTCGGCAAAGCCGTGCCAGTTTCGCAGGCCGAGGCAGACATAGCTGCCGTTGGGGTCGATGCCGTGGCTGCGCATGAAAAGCTTTGCGTCCGCGTCGCTTCTTCCGCGCAGGCTCAGCACGGGGTCGCCCGTGACGAGCACCTCCTGCACCGTCACTCCGATCTCCCGCGTGAGCTCAAGGCTCATGGGATCGCGCAGGGTTATGGCATCGACGCAGCGGTTTATCGTGCCCGCCGCTCTCCGGCGGTCGTAGGCGTAGTTGAGCGGCCCCATGCCGCAGCCGTACATCTGCACCCTGCATCCGCATTTTTTCGCAAGCGATATCGTGTGCAGGTAAAACCACAGGCTCCGGCGGCTCGTGACATCCTGTATAAGACTGCCGCCGCCGCTTATGAACAGCTTCGAGCGTCGCAGCTCGCGCCGCAGCCGTATGACCTGATCGCGCCGTATCGCGCTCAGCCCGTGCGTGCGCTTGGTGTGCCACGCATTTTTCGACACGACGACGATGCGCATATCGGGGTCGAGCTGCCGCAGCTGCGCGGTGATCGCCGTCAGCAGCGCCTCGTCGCCCGCGTTGCCGTGGCCGTAAGCGCCGCACACGACAGCGCCGCTGCGCGGCTGCCTGTATCGCTCGATAACGGTCTTATATATCTTCAGCTGCCTCCGGCAGGTGCTTTCGGTCGAAAACTCGCGCTTTGCCTTGTCGTATACCGCCTGCCCGAGCCTTATGCGAAGCTCTTCGTCATTTGCAAGGGCGAGGATGCAGCGCGTCATCATCTCGTGATCCTGCGGCTTGAACAGCATGCCCGTCTCGCCGTTTATTATGAGCCTCGGCAGGCCGCCGACGCGGGAGGCCACCGTCGGTATACCGGCTCGCGCCGCCTCCGTCACGGCGTAGGGGAAGGTCTCCGACAGGGAGCTTATCGCGTTTATATCGACGCTTGCGTAGTAGCCGTCCATGTCGCTTATCCAGCCGGCGAAAAACACCCTGTCGCGCACGCCGAGCTCCGTGCACAGCGCCTCGAGCCGCTCGCGCTCCCTGCCGTCTCCGGCGATGAGGAGGCGCAGCCTGTCGTTTTCCTTTGCCGCGCCGGCAAAGCCGCGCACGGTCGTGGCAACGTCCTTTACCGCGTCAAAGCGCGCCGCGATGCCGAGTACGATGCTGTCGTCGGGGAAGGTGCAGCCGATCTCGGAAAACCACTCGCGCCGCGTTATCTCCGGCACGGGGCGGGAGAAATCGACGCCGTTGTATATCGTCAGCAGCTCGTTTGCGTCAAAGCCGCGGTCAATGAGCGTCTGACGCATACTGTCGGAAACGCAGACGCGGTAGTCCATATGGCGCAGCGCCAGCTTGTTGAGCTGCCCATAGGTCAGAGCCGCCAGCGGACGGCCTAAGTAATCGAGCTTGTAGTCACTGTGGACGGTGCTGATAAAGGGGATATCAAAATACCTTTTGAGCAGTGCGCCGGTCAGATTTGCGCGGCTGCCGTGGCAGTGGACAATGTCGTAATTTCCGTTTTCTATGACCTCGCGCGTTTTCGTCAGGCCGATATCGAAGCTTCCGGCAAAAACCTGCGTCGGTATGCCCATTTCCCGCGCTTCCTTTGCAAAATCTGCCTCCTTGTAGCAGACAAGGTCTGCGCGGATAAAGCCGTTCAGTCCGCGCAGAAGCGAAAGAACATGCGTTTTCGCGCCGCCCGAGTCTCCGCCGGAGATAAGATGTAAAACTCTCACGTTAGCCCCCACTTGATTTATTGAGGAAAGATAAATATAATATAGCATTATATCAGCGTGTCAAAAAAGTCTGTGACTTTTTTGCACGCTGCAAATACGCCACATTTTTTGTGAAGCTTTCGCTTCACGAAAAATCTCGCTGCGCTCGTCAAAAAGTCCGTGCCGGACGTTTTTGATGGCTATAATCCAACTCGAGGCGGGTCTTGCCCCCTCGAGCTCCCCCGCTGCGCGGTTATCTTTATGCAGCAGCAGAGGTTTTTGACAGTCTGATATAATATAGCATTATATAATATTAAGCAATTGAGGTCAAGGCAAATGACAACGATATACATGATCCGCCACGCCGAAGCGGAGGGAAACCTCTACCGCATCGTGCAGGGGCAGCACAACAGCTTCATAACGCCGCGGGGACACAGGCAGATAGCCTGCCTCGCGGAGAGATTCAAAAGCGTTCAGCTCGACGCGCTGTATTCCAGCGACCTGCGCCGCACGGTGACGACGGCGGGCGCGATAACGAAGTACCATGCGCTCGAGATGCAGCTCACGCCGCGCCTGAGGGAGATAAACCTCGGCGTGTGCGAGGGCATGAGCTTCGGCGATATGTACAGGCTCGACCCCGCGCAGATGTACAATTTCAACAACGACCCCGCGCAGTGGCGCGCACCTCAGGCCGAGACCTTCGCACAGTGCACCGAGCGCATAGTCTCCGCCGTCAGGGACATCGCGGAGGAAAACGTGGGCAGGACCGTCGCCGTGGTCTCCCACGGCATGGCGATACGCTCGCTGCTGGCGTATATCCTGAAGGTAAAAAGCCGCGATATCCCCAATCTTCCGCACGGGGACAACACCGCCGTGAGCAAGCTCATTTACGACGGAGGGGAGTTCTCCGTCGAGTATTACAACGACAACTCCCACCTGCCGCCGGAGCTTTCGACCTTTGCGCGGCAGAGCTGGTGGAAGAAGGAGACCGGCGGGGAGGACCCGAACAATCTCTACTACGAGCCGCTCGACCCGAACCGCGAGCCGGAGCTTTACACGGAGCTCTACGCCGCCTCGTGGAAAGCCGTGCACGGCGGCCTCAGCGGCTTCTGCCCCGATACCTACCTCGCCTCGGCAAAGCGCCACTTTGCCGCCGACGGGCGGGCGATACTGAAGGCCTTCCGCGCCGACGGCGAGCTCGCCGGTGTTGTCGAAACAGACCCCGAGCGCTCAAAGGCGGCGCTCGTCGGCTGGGTGAGCCTTGTGTATATAAAGGAGCACCTGCGCGGTATGGGGCTGGGCACGCAGCTCATGGGACGTGCGATAACCAACTACGAGATGCTCGGCAGGGAGAAGCTGCGGCTGCACGTCTCCTCGGAAAACCCGACGGCGATAAAATTTTACGAGGGGCTCGGCTTTGCCGTGCTCGGCAGCGAGCCGGGAGCGGACGCGCCGCTGTACCTCATGGAAAAGAGATTTGAATAACAATGTCAATGTGGAACGTTAACGCCCGCGTGGAAAGGCTCGACACGCAGGGGCGGCGCATCGTCGTGATCTCCGATATACACGCGAACATGCCCTATTTCAGGGGGCTTCTCGAAAAAATAAATTTCTCCGATGACGACGAGCTCATCATAGACGGCGATTTCCTCGAAAAGGGCGGGCAGAGCCTCGAAACGCTGCGCTTTATAATGGAGCTCTCGGCGCGGGGCAACTGCCGCGCCGTCTGCGGCAACTGCGACACCTGGAGCGATATCATCTCCGCCGAGCGGCGCTACTGGGATACGCGCATGCTGCACTATCTGCTCGAAAAGCGCGGCGGCCTTGTCTGGGATATGCTCACGCAGATGGGCGTTGAGATAGACCCCGGGCTCGACTTTCCGAGCCTCATCCCCGAGCTTGCCTCACGCTTTGAGGCCGAGTGGAGCTTTTTGAGCTCGCTTCCGCACGTCATCGAAACGCCGCACTATGATTTTGTGCACGGCGGAATAAGGCCGGATCGCCCCATAGAGCGGCAGCTCGGCGGCGACTGCATGAAATTTGACGCATTTATGGACTGCGGCTACACTTTCGATAAGTGGGTCATCGTCGGGCACTGGCCGGTCATGCTGTACCTGCCCGACCGCGTCTGCGCAAACCCGATAATCGACCGGCAGCACCGCGTCATCTCCATCGACGGCGGCTGCTCTCTCAAGGACGACGGGCAGCTCAACGCCCTGATGATCCCCTGCGAGGGCAGCGAGGACTTCTCCTTTGAGTCCTACGACCCCTTCCCCGTGCGCAGGGTAAGATCCGCGCAGCGCGGCAGCGAAAAGAGCTATTACATCCGCTGGGGCGACAATGACGTGCAGGTGCTGCGCCGCGGAGAGGAGTTTTCCCTCGTGCGCCACATCCGCACGGGCTACGAGATGGAGATACTTACAAAGTACCTTTACTCCGACGGGGAGTTCTGCAAATGCAACGATTCGACCGACCTTGTGCTGGAGCTTGAAGCAGGCGACGAGGTCAGCGTCGTGGAGGAGACCTCGCGCGGCTGCCTTGTAAAGCACAAGGGCACGTCGGGCTGGTATTGGGGAGAGCTTATATGACAGACGATCTTGAATTTTTGCCCGTCTCGCGGGATGAGATGCACGAGCGCGGCTGGTGGTGGTACGATTTTCTGCTCGTCACCGGCGACGCTTACGTCGATCACCCGAGCTTCGGCACCTCGGTCATAGGCCGCGTTCTCGAGGCCGACGGCTATCGCGTTGCCGTGTGCGCCCAGCCGGACTGGCACTCGGCGGAGGCCTTCGCCGCCTTCGGCAGGCCGCGCCTCGGCGTTATGATAGGAGCGGGAAACTTAGACTCCATGGTGGCGCACTACACGGCGGCCAAAAAGCGCCGCAGCGAGGACTTCTACTCGCCCGGCAAAAAGGCCGGACTGCGCCCCGACAGGGCGACGATAGTTTATTCAAACCGCGCCCGCGAGGCCTTCGGCTCGGAGGTGCCGATCATCATCGGCGGCCTTGAGGCCTCGCTGCGCCGCTTTGCGCACTACGACTACTGGGACGATAAGGTGCGCCGCTCCATCCTCGTCGATTCGGGCGCGGATATGCTCATCTACGGCATGGGCGAGACGGCCACGCGGGAGATAGCCCGCAGGCTAAAAAAGAAGATACCCGTTTCCGAGATGCGCGATATACGCGGCACGGGCTTTCTCACGCACGATAAGGCCGGCTGCGCCTTTGAGAGCGTAGCTCTGCCCTCCTTTGCCGATGTGTGCGACAGCAAACGCTTTTACGCGGACGCGACGCGCCTTGAATACGCCGAGCACGACCCCGTAAGAGGCCGCGCCCTCATTCAGGAGCACGACGGGAGGTATCTTATAATAAACCCGCCCGCGATGCCGCTGGAGACAAGGGAGCTCGACCGCGTCGCGGAGCTGCCGTACACCAAGCAGTACCATCCCATGTATGAGCCCCTCGGCGGCGTTCCCGCCATCGAGGAGGTCAAGTTCTCGGTCATACACAACCGAGGCTGCTTCGGCGGCTGCAACTTCTGCGCTCTGGCCTTCCATCAGGGCAGAATGGTCACGAGCCGCAGTCACGAAAGCGTCATACGCGAGGTCACGGCGCTCACGAAGTTCCCCGACTTCAAGGGCTATATAAACGATGTCGGCGGCCCCTCGGCAAACTTCCGCCACCACTCGTGCAAAAAGCAGGCCAAATGCGGCATGTGCGCAGACCGCCGCTGCCTTGCACCGACGCCCTGCCCCAATCTCGATGCCGACCACTCGGACTATCTCGCCCTGCTGCGCAAGCTGCGGCAGATACCGGGCGTAAAAAAGGTCTTTGTGCGCTCCGGCATACGCTACGACTACATGCTCGAGGATAAAAACGACGATTTCTTCGCCGAGCTCGTAAAATACCACATCTCCGGCCAGCTCAAGGTCGCGCCCGAGCACTGCATCGACAGCGTCCTCGACTATATGGGCAAGCCGCACATCGGCGTGTACGAAAAGTTCATGGACAAGTACAAAAAGCTCAACACCCGCTTTTCCAAGGAGCAGTACGTCGTGCCCTATCTCATGTCCTCGCATCCGGGCAGCACGCTTGCCGATGCCGTCGCGCTGGCAGAGTACCTGAACAAAATGGGCCGCCAGCCGGAGCAGGTGCAGGACTTTTACCCCACGCCGGGCACGGTCTCGACCTGCATGTACTACACGGGCATAGACCCCATGACGATGAAGTCGGTGTACGTTGCAAAGAACTTCCATGAGAAGGCCATGCAGCGCGCACTTTTGCAGTGGAAGCGCCCCGATAAGCGCAAGCTCGTCATCGAGGCGTTAAAGGAGGCAGGACGCGAGGATCTTATCGGCTGCGGACCGGAGTGCCTCGTGCGTCCCGACCGCCCGCAGAGAGCCAAGGCTCCCGCAAAGCCCAAGGAGCCGGAAAAGCCGCAGATAAGCAAAAAGGCAGGCTACGCCAAGGGCTGGGCAAAGCCCAAGTCCAAAAAGACCGCAAAGCCGGCTTCAAAAAAGAAAGGAAGATAAGCCATGAAGTACAAAAGATTTGACAAGACCATACTTGTGCGCATCGACCGCGGCGAGGAGATACTCGACAAGATACGCGAGCTTGCGGAAAAGGAAAGCATAAGGCTCGCCTCCGTCTCCGCTCTGGGCGCAACGAATGACTTCACCGTCGGCGTTTTCAACACCGCGGAGAAAAAATACTACTCAAACGAGTTCAAGGGCGCGTTCGAGATAGTCTCCCTCACGGGCACGATAAACACAATGGACGGCGGGTTCTACACGCATATACATATGTCGGCAGCCGGTGAAAACGGCGCGGTCTTCGGCGGTCACCTGAACCGCGCCGTCGTCTCCGCCACCTGCGAAATGGTCGTCACGCTCATCGACGGCGAGCTCGACAGATACCACGATGACGACGTGGGACTGAACCTGTTCAAGCTGTGATGGAGTATCTTGCCTATTATCTCGCAGCGGTCAACGTGCTGCTGTGCGCCCTCATGGGCATAGACAAGCTGCTTGCAAAGCTGCAAAAGCGCCGCATCCCCGAAAGGACGCTGTTTCTGTTCGCCTTCCTCGGCGGCGCTCTCGGCGGTACGCTCGGAATGTATTCGTTCCGGCACAAGACGCTGCACAAGAGCTTTGCCATCGGCTTTCCGCTGCTGGCGCTCGTGCAGCTTGCCGCCGTCGCTTACCTTATAATTAAATTCGCATAGAAAGAAGAACAAACCCCATGAAAGAAAAATTCAAGGGACTGCTGCTGTGTCTTGCCATCGCGGTCCCTGCATGGCTGCTCGGACGCAAATTTGCCGTCGTGGGCGGTCCCGTTATCTCCATTCTGCTCGGTATGCTCGTCGGTCTGCTTCTGAAAAACCGCGCCCCCTTCGAGGCGGGGATCAAATTCACCTCAAAAAAGATACTCCAGTGGGCGGTCATACTGCTCGGCTTCGGCCTGAACCTTGCGGTCATAGGCCGCACGGGCGTGCAGTCGCTGCCGATCATACTGAGCACGATCACGACCTCGCTGCTGATAGCGTTCATCATGTGCAGGGCGCTGAAGATCCCCGCGAAGATATCCACCCTTGTCGGCGTGGGCTCGTCCATCTGCGGCGGCTCGGCCATCGCAGCGACAGCGCCGGTCATCGACGCGAGCGACGAGGAGGTCGCGCAGGCGATATCCGTCATATTCTTCTATAACGTCATCGCCGCGCTCATCTTCCCGCTCATGGGCACGCTCATCGGCTTTTCCACCACCTCCGGCGAGGCCTTCGGCATTTTCGCGGGCACGGCTGTCAACGACACCTCCTCCGTCACCGCCGCCGCCTCGACCTGGGACAGCATGTGGGGGCTCGGCTCGCAGACGCTCGATAAGGCCGTCACCGTCAAGCTCACGCGCACTCTGGCCATCATCCCCATCACCCTCGTTCTCGCGCTCATACGCTCGAAGAGGTCGGCGGGCGAGACGGGCAAGAAGGTCAGCATAAAGAGCGTTTTCCCGATGTTCATCCTGTATTTCATCCTCGCCTCGGTCATCACGACCGTCGCGCAGGCGCTGGGCGTTGACGCAAGCGTGTTCAACCCGCTCAAGGAGCTGAGCAAGTTCATGATAGTCCTCGCCATGGCCGCCATCGGCCTGAACACCAACCCCGTCAAGCTCATAAAGACCGGCGGCAAGCCCCTGCTGCTCGGCTTCTGCTGCTGGCTGGGCATCACCGGCGTTGCTATCGCAATGCAGCACGCACTCTCGCTTATCTGATATGACAAAGAGCAAAACAAATAAGCTGAACGCCTATGCCGCCGCGCCGCTGCTGTGCATCTGTATCATGCACGCGGTCATGTGGCTGGGCACGAAAGCGCTTGCCGATCTTGACCGCGCATGGGACGTGACGCTCGGCATCGACGCGCTCATCCCACTCAGGCCGGAGTGGGTCGTCATATACGTCCTGACCTTCCCGTTCTGGCTGCTGGGGCTTTACATGCTCTCGCGGCAGGACGAGGAGCTGTGCTGCCGCTTTGCCGCGGGCGTTGCTGTCGCCGAGCTCATATGCGGCTTTATCTTCATCGCGTTTCCCAGCTGCATCCAGCGCCCCGAGATAGCGCAGAGCGGCGGCTTTGCGTGGGCGCTGTCGGTCGTCTACGCCCTCGATACGCCGACCAACTGCTTCCCGTCGATGCACTGCCTGCTGTCCTACCTCGTGTTCCGCCAGTCGCTGCGCGCACCCGACGCAAAAACGGGGTACAGGGTGTTCTGCGGCGTGTTCACGCTGCTGGTGTTCCTGTCAACGCTGCTTGTCAAGCAGCACGTCGTCGCGGACGTGCTCGGCGGCGTGTTTTTCGGCGAGCTCGCGTACCTTTTGGGGCAAAAGCTGCCGATGTGGAAAATTTTTATTAAAATTAACAAAAAAGTCTTGCATTATTTCTAATGGTATGCTTAAATATATACTATCAAGGGGAAAAAGTATAGACTTAAACAAAAAACGCAAAAATGGAGGTAACTAAATGTCCAACACTCTTAAAAAGAATGCTGTTATGATACTGGCTGCGGCTCTCGCGGCTGTCATGCTCTTCGCCGTCGTATTTGCACCCGTAAGCCTTGCAGACAGCGCCGCGGCGGATAACGGCCTTGCAGCAGCCGTTGAAAAGACTCAGGCGACCGTTGTTGCAAAGCTCGGCGAGATCAAGGCAAACGTCAGCGAGAAGGTCGGCGGCGACGTTACGAAGCTGGAGACCCTGTGGGCCTACGGCGATAAGGTCGAAAGCGGCGTCGAGACCTCTACCGACGATTTCGTCGCAATGCTCGAGGGCATCGGTCAGGCATACGACAGCGGCGACGTTGAGGGTATCCTCAAGACTCCCGAGACCTTCGTCAACGGCCTCAAGGGCTACCTCGGCAGCATCAAAAATTCTGTCCAGCCGTAATTTTACAGGCGCTTTGACGCACCTACCTATACGGTAATTGCGGTGTCCCGACCGGAAACAATGGCATAAACCGTAACGTTTCGCCTCCCGCGAGTGCGGAGCAAGCTTTGTCAGCACCGAAATCGGCGCACCAAGCCTTCCCCTTACAATTCGAGGGGAAGGCTTGGTGCGCCGCAGTATTTGGGTTGCTGCAACAAACATTACTCCGCACTTGCGGGAGGCGGCAGAGTTTTTGTTTCATCGGCACTCTCCGGTCGTGACACCGCAATATGCGTATCCGCAGCTGCCTCAATCCGCCTCCAAAGAGTCGCGGAAGAGCAGGGAGATGCACCACAGCGCCGCGAGAGCCACGAGCGTGTATATTACGCGGCTCAGGGCGGCGGTCTGTCCGCCGCAGAGCTGCGCGACGAGGTCGAGCTTGAACAGGCCGACGCTGCCCCAGTTGATGCCGCCGATGATGGTCAGAATAAGCGCGATACGGTCGATTATCACTTGAAAACACTCCTTTCCCGCTCAGTATTCCCGAATCGGAAGGAATTATTTTCGGAAAAATTTCACTTCGACAAAACTGGTGCTTTTTCGCTCTTTACAAAGCCGGAAAAGCATTGTATTATCTGATCACAGCTTATCCAATAGGTCCTGCAAAGCGGGACCGCGGCTCATATCTTTATCCCACAACCCTGTTTTTGCAGGCCGTTTTTTACGGCCTGCGCTTTTTTTGCTGCGCATTTAGTCTGTACCGATACGTTTATTGCGCCGGCACGGTGTCGAGGCTGACGGCTGAACCGTGAGACTGTCGCCTCCCTCAAGTCATCGTGCGGCGGCGGTGCTGCCGAGCCTGTCGAGCCTGTCCGCGAGCACGGCGGCAAGCCGGTCGAGGCGGCAGAGCGCAAACAGCCTCTGACGCAGGTATTCGGCGAGCGTACACACGGCGTATATCGCCGCCGCGCAGCCGAGCTCGCACGGGAGCACGAGCGCAGGGCTCAGCCGTCCGATGAAGGCAAAGCCGCCCGTTATGAAGCAGCTCCAGACAAAGCCGCTGACATGCAGCAGATACACGCCGAAGGAGGTCGAGCTCAAAAGCCTTGCCGTGCCCGCGAACCTGTCGGGAACGCGCAGGCGGCAGAACGCGCACAGCAGCGCGACCGAGCACACGAGCACGGTCGGCGAAAGATAGCTGACAAGCAGCATGCTCTCGCGCTTATACACCGCCTGCCACAGCAGCATGAGCGCGACCGAGGCAAAATACGCGAGCACGAAGAATTTTGTGCCCGCCCGCTCGTACAGTCTATCGAGCTTCACACACGCGCCGGCAATATACAGCGCCGCCAGCCACACGGCACAGTAGCCCGCCGCGAGCGGCATGACCGCCAGCGGCCTGAAGGTGGGCAGCAGCGACATGAAAACAAAGATCGCCGCCAGCAGCATTTTCCTGCCATAGCTGTCGAGCGCATTGAGCAGCACGTTCAGAAACGGCGTGAAGAAAAACATGATGAAGTACGCGGTGAAGTACCAGTACTTAGATGTCAGCACAGGAAAAAACGCCGAGGCCACGACCCTCAGGCCGATCTGCCCGGGCACGAGTATGTACCACGCGGCAGCCGTCGCCACGGCGTAAAACGCGACCTGCATCCACAGCGAGACTATGCGCCCAGGGCGGAATGCACGTCCGGCCATCAGAAAGCCCGTCGCCAGCGCAAAGCAGTCCACGCAGCAGTACGCCGCCGTCTGCGCAAGGTCGGCTATCCACCACTGCGCGCTGCCAGGCACACTGCCGGAGAGCGCTCCGCCGGCCGTATTTATATGCAGCAGCACCACAAGGAACATGGCCAGCGCCTTGAACAGATCTATACCCGCATTCCTTTTTTTTGTCAGCCATTGCCCGACCTCGCCTTCGCGGCGGTGAGGATGTTTTTCATGAGCATTGCGCGGGTCATGGGACCCACGCCGCCGGGCACGGGCGTGATGAAGGCCGCCTTTTTCTCGACCTCGTCAAAGCACACGTCGCCGAAGAACCTGCCCGTTTCGGGGTCGCGGTTCATGGCAACGTCGATGACCGCAGCGCCATCCCTGACCATGTCGCCGGTGATGAGCCGAGGCGAGCCGGCGGCGACGATGAGGATATCCGCCTGCCGCGTAATGGCGGCGAGATCCTTCGTGTGCCGGTGGCAGTAGGTCACCGTTGCGTCGGCGTTGAGCAGCATCAGACCCATCGGGCGGCCTACGATGTTGCTGCGTCCGACCATGACGCAGCGGCTGCCGTCGATCGGGATGCCGTATTCGCGCAGCATCTCCATGATGCCCGCGGGCGTGCACGGCGTGAGCGTACCCTCGCCCGTGACCATGCGGCCCACGTTTATCGGGTGGAACGCATCCACGTCCTTGTCCGGCGCTATCGCGTTTATGACCGCGCGCTCGGATATCTGCTCCGGCAGCGGGAGCTGCACCAGAATGCCGTCAACCGCGTCGTCGCTGTTGAGCTCGCCGATGAGACCGAGGAGCTCCGGCTCCGTCAGCGTGTCCGGCAGGTCGAAGCGGCGGCTGTCGATGCCGCATTTTGCGCAGTCGCGCTCCTTGTTGCGCACATATATCTGCGACGCGGGGTCCTCGCCGACGAGCACCGCCGCGAGACACGGCCTGCGCCGCAGTCCTTCCGCCTCCGCTCTGACCTGCGCACAGATCTTCTCCGAAAGCTTTTTTCCGTCAATCAAAATTGCCATCTTTTCAATAGCGCTTTGGCGCTTCTCCTATACTTATATTTCAGGTGCACGGTATCGAAAGTGCTGCGGAAACCGCAGCAAGCTGAGAGTTGACAGCTGAGAGCTGATAGCTGAATGTATTCGCTCTCTGAGCGAATGATATTTGATTTGTGCGGTTTTGCCGCACCTCAATAATGCTGCGGCTATCGCCGCAATTTAATTAACACCTCATCCGTCGGCTGTCGCCGACACAGTCCCATTGTAGTAAGGGGAAGGCATGGTGCGCAGCAGCCCCAATGCGCCGTCAAAAAACAAAGGAGGTATCGACGGTGACGACGGCGAAGTGGTCGGGGAGCTTCTGCTCGACGGTGCGGCAGATGATGCGCCGGAACTCCTCGGGGGTCTTGCCGACGGCGGTGTCCATGACGACATCGAAGATGAGATTCGTGTGGCTCGGCCCCGCGACCACGCGGAAGTCGTGGATGCCGCGCAGTCCCTCGACATCGCACAGCGCCGCTTCGAGCGCCTCGCGCTCGGCCTTGACCTGCTCGTTATCGGTCTCGACGGGGTCCATGTGTATCGTCGCGTCGCAGCCGAGCGCCTGCTTGAGGCCGCGCTCGATGGTGTCGATGCTGTCGTGCAGCTCGAAAATGTCGCCGCGGCCATCGACCTCGGCGTGCAGCGAGATCATCATGCGCCCCGGGCCGTAGTCGTGGATCACGAGGTCGTGCATGCCGAGCACCGCGTCCGAGCTCATGACGATATCCTCGATGCTCTGCACGAGCTCGGGATCGGGAGCCTGACCGAGCAGCGGCGAGAGCGTGTCCTTGGCCACGCCGTAGCCGGCAAACAGTATAAACACCGCGACCGCAGCGCCCGCCCAGCCGTCGATATTGACATCGAACGCCCAGCTCACGCCCATCGACAGCAGGACGACCGCCGTCGCTACCGAGTCGGACAGGCTGTCCGCGCCCGTGGCGGCCATCGCGGAGGAGGATATCTTTTTCCCGACTGCGCGGTTGTACGCGAACATGTAGAGCTTGACGAGGATCGACACGAGCAGTATCGCCGCCGGAAGCAGTCCGGCCTCGACCGGCTCGGGGCTCACGATCTTTTCGACCGAGCTTATGAGCAGCTCAACGCCCATGACGATGATCAGCGCCGCGACCGCGAGGCCGGATATATACTCTATCCTGCCGTGGCCGAAGGGGTGGTCGGGGTCGGGCCTCTTGCCCGAGAGCCGGAAGCCCAGCAGCGATATCGCCGACGCGCCCGCGTCCGAGAGGTTGTTGAACGCATCGGCGGTGACGGCGATCGAGCCCGAGATCACGCCCGCAGCGTACTTGCCGGCAAACAGCAGCACGTTCAGGCATATGCCCAGCACGCTGCACAGCGTGCCGTATGCCTTGCGCACCGTCGGGTCGGTATACGCCGCCGGATCCTTTATAAACATCTTAGCGAGTAATCCAATCATTTTTTTGATAGCGAATTAACGCTTCTCCTATACTTATATTGAAGGTGCCCGACCTGAAGCAATGGAACAAACCGATACGTTTCGCTCTTTTTTACTGGCGCTTTTAGTCTGCACCTATACGCATATTGCAGGTGCACGGTGTCGAAACATTGGAATAAACCGTAACGTTTCGC
>CAVFCI010000028.1:0-25637 GCA_963620985.1 Hallerella sp.
AGCATTTTGAATACTTTCAAAATGCTCGGCGGAAAAGTGCAGTCAAAAAAGTCCATCGAGGGACTTTTTTGACAAGCTGGTGAAAAAAGTTCCCCGGCAGGGGAGCTTTTTTCATAACCATGTAATGTCGCTGCTGCGCTTCGGTATCTTTTTAAGGCGATACTTCGGGTGGCCGACAATCATGGCCGATACGATATGCACATGCTTCGGCAGGCCGAGGCGCTTTTCAAAGCCGGGCGCGCTCTGCGCGAACATGGCAAAGGTGCCGACCCAGCATGCGCCGAGTCCCAGGCCGTGCGCGGCGAGCTCAAGATGGCTCATGGCGGTTATGCACGCGTCGTGGGCGAGAATGTTGCGCGTGTCTGCGCAGGCAAACAGCAGAGCGGGTGCGCCGCAGAGTATGGTGTCCTGACCGGAGCTGACCTCGCGGAACATTTCGCTGCACTGGTTCTGAATATCCGCGCACTGCTGCTTGCTGTAACGCATCATGCGGCTTGCTGTGGGGCTGAAAAACTGCCCGCCCGAGAACAGAACGGGGCCGATCATGCCGAGCATTTTGGCACATTCCTCTGCATAGGTGCGCACCTGCTCGGGATCGGAGACGACGACCCACTTTACCAGACGCCAGTTTTTGCCCGTGGGGGCATAGGCGGCGATGTCCATGAGCTTTTCTATCTCGTCCTTCGTCAGCGGCACGTCCGTATAGTTTCGGCAGGAACGGCGGGTTTTGAAAAACTGCGTTATTTGCTCCTCGGATACCTTCAGTTCGGGCTTTGCCGCTTCAAGCTCCTCCGGCTTTATGTCCGGCAGGGAGATGGCGGCACGCGGGCAGACCGCGACGCACTGTGCGCAGTTGAAGCAGGCCATGTCCTGACGCACGGCCGGCTCCTTCTGACCCTCCGTCTGTACCAGGATATGCCGCGGACAGATCTTCACACAAGTTCCGCAGCCGACGCAAAGCTGAGCGTCGATCTGTGCGGGATAGCGATTTGTGACCTTCATAAGCATTACTCCTTGTTTTTTACGACATTATAGCATGCTTTGCACGTAAAAAGCGCATTCACAAAGAAAATCGATCGCATTATATGGGCAGTTGTGATATACTTGATAAAAATTAAAAATCAGAGGATGTGGAATATGGACGGTTTTGATAAGAAAAAAGAGCTGGCGAGACTGAGAGAGCTCTTCGCGGAGTCTACGGAGTTCATGCAGGCGATAGGGGATGCGAGCAGGCAGCTTGTTCTGCTTGCGATCATGCAGGGTGAGTTCGGCGGCAGCCGCATCGGCGAGATAGCAAGGCGCATCCATCTTTCCGAGCCGACGGTCACGCATCATATCCGCATCCTGAAGGACACGGGCATCGTGCTGTGCAACCGCATAGGTACGAAAAATTTTTATTACATAAACGCCGATTGCGACGGCTTTAAAAAGGTAAAGCACCTTGTCGAGGTCTATGAAAGCGTTGCGGACAGCTTCAAGGCGATCCAGACCTACGGCGATGAGGAATAAAAAATCCCGTCCATCGGACGGGGTTTTTTATCACTAATATTGCAGGAAGTTCTGCCGCGGCTTTGGCCGGTATTTTACGCCCGAGACAAGTCCGATGCAGGCGTACATCGCAACGATCGACGAGCCGCCGTAGCTGAAAAACGGCAGCGTTATGCCGACAACGGGGGTTATGCCGATGCACATGCCGATGTTGACAAAGGCCTGAAACGCCAGCGATGCCGCAACGCCGAAGCATATGAGCATACCGAAGGGACTGCCTGAGCGCAGACCGATGACGCAGCAGCGGATGATTATTATTGTGAGAAGTATGATTATCGCAAGGCAGGCCACCATGCCGAGCTCCTCGCCGATGGAGGCAAAGACGCAGTCGGTGTGGCGGGCATTGTAGCTGCTCTGAGAGAAGCTGCCCTGACCGAAGCCGACGCCCGTCCAGCGGCCCGAGGCCAGCGCGTCCTTGCAGTGATTGGTCTGCCATGTTATGCCCTGACCCGTGGGATCGACCACGTCGGGGATGTACGGCGCGAGGATTCGCTTCTTCTGATAGTCCTTGAGCAGGAAGTTCCAGAACAGAGGTATCATCGCCGCAACAGCCGCCGCAGCCGCCGCCATCCAGTACCACGCGATGCCCGCGCAGATGAGCATGACGACGAATATGGCCATGAATATCAGCGCACTGCCGAGGTCGTTCGGGATAACGACTATAAGTCCGAAGTACAGCGCCCAGTGCAGGCCGAGCTTTATTATGGAGGAAAACTGGTTGAGTGTTCTCTGCTCCCTGTAGGTCGCCATCTGCCGCGCCAAAAGGACGATGAATATGACCTTTACGATCTCCGAGGGCTGAACGCCGATGCCTGCAAAGCGGTACCATGCGCGCGAGCCGTTGACTTCCGTGCCGAAGAAGAGGAGGCCGACGATAAACAGCACGTTGAATATCGTAAGATACACCCACTTGTCGGCTATAAGGTCTGGGTCTATGACCGTGAACACGACAAACGCGAAGATGCCGAGAAACATCGAAAAGGTCTGCACAAAAACGTATTTCGTCCAGCCGTAGGACTGCGTCATGCTGTAGATCATGATTATGCCGAAGACCGTGCACACGGTGCAGACGACGAGAAGGAAAATATCCGCTCGTCTGAAAAAGTCTTTAATTTTTCGGGAATCTATTTTAATTGCCGCCGCCGCCCTTCAAAAATGCTCGATTTCACAAATTATCGCAATCGGACAAGCTACATTTTAGCATAATATTGCCCTTTACGCAATGAGGTATCTTGTGGTATAATTCAAATTCAGAAAAAGTTTAAAAAAGAGGTGAGACCAGTGCAGACGTATATAAGCCGCAGCGAGGCAGAGACCGAGAGCATCGGCGAGCGTTTTGCAAGGGATCTCCCCAACGGTACGGTCATTGCCATGTACGGCGACCTCGGCGCGGGCAAAACCGCCTTTGTGCGCGGAATGGCAAGGGGCATGGGGCTTTCCTGCCGCGTGTCCAGCCCGACCTTTACCATCGTCAACGAATACATAGGTGAGCGCGAGCTCATCCATTTTGATATGTACCGCCTTGAAAGCGCGGACGAGCTGTTCGATATCGGCTGGGAGGATTATCTCCGCCGCGGCGCTGTGTGCGCCGTCGAATGGAGCGAGAAGGTCGAGGATGCATTCTTCGGCGACGAGATCGTCCTGCGCATAGAAAAGCTCAGCGATAACGAAAGAAAGATCACCATTGAGGAGGGGAACGCAAAATGCTGATACTTGCACTTGAATCCTCCGCGAAGGCAGCGTCAGCTGCACTTATGGAGGATGAAAAGCTCATTGCGCAGTACAGCCAGTGCAGCGGACTTACTCACAGCCGCACGCTTCTGCCGATGGTTGACGATATGCTCAAAAATACCGAAAATACGATCGCCGGCGTCGATCTTATCGCCGTTGCTCACGGACCGGGCTCCTTTACCGGTATCAGGATAGGTGTTTCCACCGTCAAGGGTCTTGCGTGGGCGGCAGATAAGATGTGCGTCGGCGTTTCCACGCTTGAGGCCATGGCATGGCACGGTGTGTCAGCCGGCGGGCTCATCTGTCCCGTGATGGATGCAAGGCGCAGCCAGGTCTATAACGCGCTGTTTGAGATAAGCGGAGGGAGACCGAAGCGCCTGTGCGAGGATCGGGCGATAGCTCTGGAGGAGCTGGCAGAGCAGCTGCACGGCAGGAACGCCTTCCTCGTCGGCGACGGAGCGGAGCTTACCTATAAATATATGCTCAGCGCCGGTATCGGCTGCCGCATGGCTCCGCAGAATCTGCTGTACCAGAGCGCTTGGGGCGTAGGCATGGCGGCCTTGGACAAGACTCCGGGCACTGCCGACGATCTTCTGCCGGTGTATCTGCGCCTGAGTCAGGCCGAGCGCGAGCGGCAGGAGAGAATGAAGTAGTATAGAAACCGGCTTGCCGGTGTATATAAATAGGCTCCTTTCGGGAGCGGACTAAACAAAGGAGAATTATAATGAGCAAGGTATGCGTATTTGACCACCCCCTCATCCAGCACAAGCTGTCGATCCTCAGAGACAAGGGAACCTCCGTCAAGGAATTCAGAGAGCTCGTTTCCGAGATAGCGATGCTCATGTGCTATGAAGCAACGAGAGACCTTCCCCTTGAAGAGGTCGAGGTAGAAACTCCCGTGGCAAAGGCGACCGTAAAGCGTATCGCCGGCAAAAAGCTTGCTATTGTCCCCATCCTGCGTGCAGGTCTGGGCATGGTAGACGGCATGGTCAGCATGATGCCCAACGTCAAGGTCGGTCATATCGGCCTGTTCCGCGATCCTCAGACCCTCGAGCCTGTTAAGTATTACTTCAAGATGCCGCCCGACATCGAGGAGAGAGACGTTATCGTCGTTGACCCCATGCTCGCCACCGGCGGCTCGGCCTCGGCAGCCATCAAGTTCCTCAAGGACGACGGCGTAAAGCATATAAAGCTCATGTGCATCATCGGCGCTCCCGAGGGCGTTGAGCGTATGCAGAAGGATCATCCCGATGTGGATATCTATGTTGCAGCTCTCGACGATCACCTCAACGAGCACGGCTACATCGTACCCGGTCTCGGCGATGCCGGCGACCGCATCTTCGGCACGAAGTAAGATAAGTCAATAGATATAAAAAATCTCCCGTCCACAGATGGGAGATTTTTTGCAGCTTGTCAAAAAAGTCCCTCGCGGGACTTTTTTGACTGCACTTTTCCGCCGAGCATTTTGAAAGTATTCAAAATGCTTTTACCGAAATCCTTGAAATTTCAAGGATTTCGACGGCGGTTTATCTAACTCGAGGCGGGTCTTTTCTCGCTGCGGCTCGGTCACGGCGCGGCTCTGACATGCCACCGGCATGTCATTCACTTCCGCGCCGACGCTGCGCTACCCCTCGAGCTCCCCCGCTGCGCGGTCATCTTCACGCAGCAGCATAGGTTTTTTGACAGTCTGAAAAAAATCTCCCGTCCACGGACGGGAGATTTTTTGCACTTATTTACGCTTTTACGCTTTCAGAAGCCTTGTGAGGAGCTTGGGCTTAATGTCCGCGCCCTCCGCGTCACCGGCAAAGTAGAGCCTGCTGAAGGCGATGGCGAGGACGAAGTACTGACCGCTCGTGACGGTAAACAGAACGTGCCCGGCAAGCGTGAGATAGCCGAAGGTCATGCCAAGGGCTATGAAGAAGGCAAAGCCGATGAGGTCAAATTTCTTCAGCAGCGATTTTATAAATTCGACCGCCGCCCAGACATAGAGCCAGAGCATTGCCGCCGCGCCTACGACACCGTAATATATGACGACCTCGAACAGATCCATTTCGATTATATATTCCACCGAGCTGCGGCCAATACCGAACAGCCATGTTGCCGGTCCGCCCCACTGGAAGCGGTGGAATTGCTGGACGAGCTTGCTGCTGCGTCCGCTCAAAACGGCGACCTCAAGTCCCTTGTCCTCTGCAACGGCGGACGGAGCGTCGAAGCAGACCGAGATATCGCTGTAGAGCCTGCCGAAGCCCACGAGACAGCCCAAGATCACGAAAATTATCAGCACCGCGAGGAGGAGCCACAGCATACGCTTTATGCGCCCGCCGCCGTCACGGCGAAGCCTTACGAGTGCAAAGCCGAGAATGAGCAGGCAGGTGCCAATAGCGGCTATGAACGCGGTCTTCGAGCCTATCAGCAGCAGCGACGCTATCGCAAGAGCCGGAGCGAGCACGGCCACGACTGCCTTTTTGGAAAGAAGCCTGTCTCTTAGCTCAACAAAGCTTGCAACGGCTATGGGCAGGGTGACGGTCAGAACCGCGGTAATGTCGTTTCCGGAGTAGAAATAGCCTCTGCATCCGCGGTAGCCGAGCGGATCGGCGTAGGTGTAATAGCCGAGCTTGAGTACATAGGGCACGAGAATGCCGAGAGAACATACGATACAGGTGTAGCGCACTATGCCGAACAGCTTCTCCACAAATTCAGCCTTGTCGCGGCACAGACTGCGAAACAGCGAGATATACGCAAACAGCATGGCGATATTGTAGCAGTACTTGATAAAGTACTTGACATCGGTGCCGACAGAAAGCCTTGCGCCGCTCATGAGCAGCACGCCTATCGAGGCGCAGAAGGCAAGACCCATTATCACCAGCGTGCCTATTGCGACCTTTTCACGACGCATGAGGATGTAAAGGCCGAACACGGCAAGCATGGCAAGACGTATATAAAGGCTCGGAGTGCTTGAAAATTCAGCATTTGCAACGTCAAGCTCCGTTGCGCCGAGCACCTCCTTTATATACAGTCCCGTGCAGAAGTCTATAAGCGGGTTTATTATGATGTACAGTACCAGCAGCTTTTCAATAAAGCCGCGTACAGGCGAGTGTTTTTCTATCATGCGAGCCTCCAGATGATCAGCAAACTTATAACATAATATCCTATCGGGAGCGGAATTTCAAGGATTATGTGAAACTAAGTTTAAATTGACATAAAAGTAGAATGAGTGTATAATTTTTTAACGGTGAAAGAGGATTACAAATGAACATTAACAGCATAAACAGAAAACTCAAAAAGAGCTTCGGCGCTGCGGTTAGGGCGGAGCTTTCGGATAACTGCATCGTTTTAACGGGTGAGCTTTCCGACTGGAACGATGTTGTGGCCGCCGGTATGACGGCGGCAAAGCCGCATTCGGATACGCATGTCGTGAATGATATCGTCTGCACGGGTATTCAGCCGGAGAAAATGCATATGCCCGATATACGCGACAAGGCGCTCGACGGTGATAAGCCCGACGTTCTCATCATCGGCGGCGGCATATCCGGCTGCTCCGTTGTGCGGGAGCTTTCACGATATAAGCTCAATATCCTGCTCATAGAAAAGGAAGCGGATCTTGCCCTCGGCGCGTCGGGACGCAACGACGGCGAGGTGCACCCGGGCGTGGATCTTTCAAGGGGCACGCTCAAGCATAAATATATACGAAGAGCAAACCGCATGTACGGGGATATCTGCCGCGAGCTTGACGTTCCCTTCAAGCGCACGGGGCAGTACGCCTGCTTTACGCATAAAAGCTGGCTGCCCTTTGTGTGGCTGTATGCCAAATGGCGCAGATATCACGACGGCATAGAGGATACGCGCATAGTCATGGGTGACGAGATACGCGCAAAGGAGCCGAAGATATCGCCCGATGTCGCCTTTGCGCTGTCTAACCCCTCGTCCGGCAGCGTGAGCCCCTATAACCTCGTCATTGCCTACGCGGAAAACGCCGTTAAAAACGGCGCTCGCGTTTCGCTCAACACAGCTGTCACCGGCATGAGGGTCGAGGGCGGCGAGATAAAAGAGGTATACACAAATCGCGGGAGCATATATCCGCGGGAGGTCATAAACTGCGCCGGAGTGTATTCGGACACCGTCGCGCAGATGGCGCAGGACAGATTTTTCAGCATCCACCCGCGCCGCGGCACGAACTCCATACTCGATAAGAAAACAGGCGGGAGCTTCAGGACCATCGCCTCCGTCGTCGGCGCGAAAACGCCGGGACATACGCACACCAAGGGCGGCGGCATACTGCACACGGCGCACGATAATCTGCTCGTCGGTCCAGATGCCGTCGAAACGCCCGAGCGCGAGAACACGGCCACAAGCGCCGAGAGCATTGCACGGGTCTTTGCAAAGCAGAGGATAACCATGCCCGCGCTCAGCGAGAAGGACATAATAACATATTTCACCGGCGTTCGCGCTCCGACCTATGAGGAGGATTTCATCATCGAGCCCGGCAGAAAAACGAAGAATATCTACCATGTCGCGGGCATACAGTCTCCGGGACTTACGACCGCGCCCGCCGTTGCGCAGGACGTTGCCGCCGCCGTTGCGCAGCTCCTCGGAGCGGAAAGGAACGAGAGCTTCGACCCTGTGCGCAAGGCTCCTCCGCGCCTTGCGGAGATGGATGACGCCGAGAGAGCGGAGCTTATAAAAAGCGATCCCGATTACGGCCTTATCGTGTGCCGCTGCGAGGAGATAAGCCGCGGCGAGATACTTGACGCGCTGCGAAGCCCCGTATGCGTACCCACGCTCGACGGCGTGAAAAAGCGCGTAAGACCGGGCATGGGCAGGTGTCAGGGCGGCTTCTGCTCGCCGCTCGTTACGAAGATAATAGCCGAATACCTCGGCGTTCCGCTCACGGAGGTAAGGAAGAGCTCCGCCCAGTCGCCGATAGTGTTCGAGAGCAGAAAGGGAGGCCGCGGCAATGCATGATTATGATGTTATCGTGATAGGCGGCGGCCCTGCCGGTCTTGCGGCGGCTGTGGCAGCGGATGAGCAGGGAGCAAAAACGCTCATCGTCGAGCGCGAGGAGCGGCTCGGCGGAATGCTCAAGCAGTGCATTCACGACGGCTTCGGTCTGCGTACCTTCGGCGAGCGCCTTGCAGGACCGGAGTATGTCGAGCGGTACATGGACAAAGCCGCGCAGTCGGATATATCCGTCTCGTGCAGCACCTTCGTCACCCGCGCAGAGAAAGCAGGGGACGGCTTTGCCGTCACGCTCGTTTCCCGCGAGGGACTGCGCACGGTCACGGGAAAGAGCCTCATCCTTGCCACGGGCTGCCGCGAGAGAAGCGCAAAGCAGGTGTTTATCCACGGTACGCGCCCCGCGGGAGTGTTCACCGCAGGAACCGCACAGCATTATGTAAACCGGCTTGGCGTTATGCCGACGAAAAAATGCATCATCCTCGGCTCGGGAGATATAGGACTTATCATGGCTCGCCGACTGACGCTGGAGGGAGCGGAGGTGCTCGGTGTGTACGAGATAAACCCCACGCCCTCGGGACTTACGAGAAATATCTATCAGTGCCTTACTGACTATGATATCCCCCTGTACCTGAGCCACACGGTCACGCGCGTTTTCGGCACCGACCGTCTCGAGGCGGTCGAGGTCTGCGCGGTGGACGATAGCTTTAAGCCCATAGCGGAGAGCGCCGAGCGGATAGAGTGCGATGCGCTCATCGTGTCCGTCGGGCTCATTCCGGAAAACGAGCTTGCCCTGTCGCTGGGCGTTGAGCTTGACCGTCACACCGGCGGCCCTGTATGTGACGCTCAGCTCATGACAAAGGTTCCCGGTATATTTTCGTGCGGGAACGCATTGCATGTAAACGACCTTGTTGATTTTGTGTCCGAGTCCGGCGAGCAGGCGGGCAGAAACGCCGCCGCCTACTGCGGCGCGGCGCAGCGCAGGGTGGATATAAAGACAGGCGATGAATTTCTCTACCTCGTTCCGCAGCAGCTCGATCTTAACAGCGACAATTCGAGGACGGTGTTTTACTTCCGCTCCAAAAGGGTCACGGAAAAAAGCGTTCTGCGCCTTGTGCTTGACGGCAGGGAGGTCTGGAAAAGGAGCTATCCGTTCCTGCGCCCGCCCGAGATGCAGCAGCTCACGCTGGATATGACGAAGCTTGATATAAACGAGGACAGCGACCTGCGCTTTGAGATCGAGGTGGTACAATGAAGAGGCTCGTATGCATAGGCTGCCCGCGCGGCTGCTGTCTCACGGTCGAGGAAAGAAACGGAGAGCTTTCCGTCACCGGAAACAGCTGCCCCAGAGGGCGCGAGTTTGCCGTAAGCGAGATGACAGAGCCCAAGCGAACGATATGCTCGACGGTCAGGACCGTTTTTCCTGACGTGCCGGTGCTGCCGGTCAGGGTGTCCGACGATATCCCGAAGGACAGGATATTCGATGTCATGCGCGAGATAAACGCCCTTACGCTCACAGAGCGCATCGGCAGGGGAGAGCCGGTCATAAAAAACGTGCTCGGCCTCGGCGTGGACGTCATTTCAACAAGTGATCTATTAAAACGATAAATATATACAGACGGAGGGAGAAAGATGAATAATCCACTCATCCTGACTTACGATGTCGGCACTCAGAGCACGAGAGCCATACTGGTCGATAAGCAGGGCAATATCGTGGACAAGGAGCAGGTGAAATACGCCGAGCCATATTTCCGTCAGCGTCCGGGCTGGGCGGAGCAGAAAACGGATTTTTATTTTGACAGCATGTGCAGGGCATCGACGGCGCTCATGGCGCGCAATGCCGACAAGCTGCCGGATATTATCGCCTGCGCGGTCACGGTCATCCGCGATACGCTCGTGTTCCTTGACGAAAACTACAAGCCCACGCGCGATATAATCCACTGGCTCGATGCGCGCAAGTGCGTTTACGACGACCCGTTCCCGCTGTGGAAGGAGGCCGTGTTCGAGCTCATCGGCATGGGCAAGGGCACGAAGATAGTCTACCGCACATCAAAGGTCAACTGGGTGCGCCAGAAGCAGCCCAAGGTCTGGGCGCGCACGAAGAAGATAGCCTGCCTGCCGGCATATCTCAACTACTGCATGACAGGCCGCCTTGCCGACACTCCGGCAAACACGATAGCGCACATACCCATGGACTATAAGAAAAAGCGCTGGATGAAGGAAAACGATCTCACCCGCTGCTTTTACGACGTTCCGCAGGACAGACTGTATGAGCTTATCCCCTCCGGCGAGGTGCTCGGCTATGTAACAAAGGAGGCCGCCGCGCTCACCGGAGCGCCCGAGGGTCTGCCGCTTATCGCAACGGGCGCGGATAAGGCCTGCGAGACGCTCGGCCTTTCGGTCGCAAGCGACGACAAGGCATCCATTTCCTTCGGCACAAGCTCGACCATCGAGATGTACACCGAGCAGTATTTCGAGCCGCAGACCTTCCTGCCCTCGTACCCCTCTGTCATCAACAAGGCGTGGAATCCCGAGATACAGGTGTTCCGCGGCTTCTGGATGCTCAGCTGGTTTATAAAGGAGTTCGGCGACAAGGACAGGGAGGAGGCCGAAAAGCTCGGCATATCGCCCGAGGAGCTTCTGAACAAAAAGGCTGCCGAGGTGCCCGCCGGCTGTCAGGGACTCATGCTCCAGCCCTACTGGACGCCCGACGTGCTCAAGCCCGATTCCTACGGCGCGATCATCGGCTTTTCCGATTACCACACGAAGTATCACATCTACCGCGCCATCATCGAGGGTATCTGCCTTGAGCTTTACATGTCCATGAAGAGCATGGAAAAGCGCGGCAAAAAGCACATAAAGGAGTTGTATGTCGGCGGCGGCGGCTCAAAGAGCGAGCTTGCCTGCCAGATACTCGCCGATACCTTCGGCCTGCCGGTTAAGCGCATACATACTCACGAGGCCTGCTCACTGGGCGCTGCAATGGTGGCCTTTGTCGCCAAGGGCGAGTTTTCCGGCTTTGACGAGGCGATAAAGAGCATGGTGCATGAAAAGGACGTGTTCACGCCCGATCCCAAGAACCATGAGACCTATATGAACATGTACAACAAGGTCTACCGCAAGATCTACAAGAACGTAAGACCCCTGTACGCCACGATGAACAACCTCAAAGAAAGGAACATGATCTGATGAGTCATAAGCAGTACAAGGGCTTTGAGCCCAAATGGGTAAGGACCCCTGCACCGGCAAACAGCTACCGCTCGATATTCCGCTGGGGCGACCCGGAGTTTTTCAAGACTCCCAAGGAATCGCTGTACAAGATGATGAAGGAGGTCTTCAAGCTCACGGACGACGACTTCAGGGAATACTCCGACGATATCGGCTTTGACCCCGTAGACCTTTCAGACCACCCCGTGAAGCTTGCGCAGGAGCACCTGACGGCGCTCAGAGAGATAGTCGGCGAGGATGGCTTTTCCGTCTCCGACTACGACCGCCTTGCAGTTGCCTACGGCTTTACGGCCTACGATATCCTCCGCCTGCGCCATAAGATCATCGACTCCGTGCCCGACGTTGTGCTCTATCCCGACACGACAGAGCAGGTCGAAAAAATAGTTGAATATTCAACGCAGCACGATATCCCGCTGTACGTCTACGGCGGCGGCAGCTCCGTAACACGCGGCGTTGAGCCCGTAAAGGGCGGCATCTCGCTGGATATGAGAAAGCGCTTTAATAAGGTGCTGTCCTTTAACGAGATAGACCAGACCATAACCGTTCAGGCGGGCATGTCCGGCCCTGACCTTGAAAAAACTCTCCAGTCTGCACCCGAGCTCTTCGGCGCAAAGAGGCAGTACACCTGCGGACATTTTCCGCAGAGCTTTGAGTATTCCTCCGTCGGCGGCTGGACGGTAACACGCGGCGCGGGGCAGAACAGCACCTATTACGGCTGCATCGCGGATATAGTCCTCAGCCAGAAGTACGCGACCCCCATAGGAACGATCACCACCAGCCACTATCCGCGTGAGGCCTGCGGCCCCGATCTGAACCAGATCATGATGGGCTCGGAGGGCACCTTCGGCGTACTGACCGAGGTCACGCTGAAGATATTCCGCTGGATGCCGGAAAACAGAAAAAGATTCTCCTACATCTTCAAGACATGGGATGATGCAATGAAGGCCGCCCGCGAGATGATGCAGCACGAGTGCGGCTATTCCTCCGTGTTCCGCCTGTCCGATCAGGAGGAGACGAGCATGATGCTCAGGCTCTACAACGTCGATGACACGCCGCTGTACCCGCTGCTCGACAAGCTCGGCTATAAGGACATGGAGCGCTGCCTGTTCCTCGGCTTTACCGACGGCGAAAAGGGCTATTCCAAAAATGTCGCAAGGAACATAGCGAGGATAGCACGCCGGCACGGCGGCCTGCCGCTGACGGGCTATGTTACAAAGAGCTGGGAAAAGGGACGCTTCAACGACCCATACCTGCGCGATACACTAATGGACTTCGGCATCACCACCGACACGCTTGAATGCACCGTCAACTGGTCGAACATGGAGCAGGTACACCTTGACGTGCGCAAGGTCTGTCATGCACTGCCCAACACCGTGGTCACGACCCATATGTCGCACTGCTATCCGCAGGGCGCGAACCTGTACTTCATCTTTCTGACCAAGATGCAGGACGAGAAGGCGTTCAAGGCATACCACACGACCATTCTCGATGCCATCCAGCGCTCCGGCGCGTCGATAAGCCATCACCACGGCATCGGCAAGATGTTTGCCCCCTGGCTCGAGGGCTACATCGGCGAGCGGGAATACGGCGTGTTCAAGGTGCTCAAAAACTACTTTGACCCGAATTACAACATGAATCCCGGCGGCACCATCGGCCTTGATCTCCTGCCCGAGGAGAAGAAGTTTGACCGGCAGTATACCGATTACGAGGCTCAGCCGAAGTTCGACTGATATGATGAAAACCGCGCCGCAGCGTCTTTTTGCGCTGCGGCGCAAATTTTTCCTTGAATTATTCGATGCATCATGCTATAATACAAAAGCTGCGGAGAATTAGCTCAGCCGGTTAGAGCGCTCGCCTCACACGCGAGAGGTCAGCAGTTCGAGTCTGCTATTCTCCACCACACACTATAAAAAGACAGACGAATCATTTTGGTTCGTCTGTCTTTTTATATCAAATTGCATATATCAAATAACGAATTTTTTGCTGTATTCGGAGTAATACTCGTCGAAATAATGCGAGCGGACCTCCTTGAGGCTGCTTATGTATTCGTGCGTATCGAAGCTGTCCGATTCAAGCTCTATGCTCGCAACGGCAATATTTGAGCAGTGGTCGGAGATACGCTCAAGATTGGTCAGCAGGTCGTTGAACACAAAGCCGTGGTTGAGGGTGCATATGCCCTTTTGCAGACGGTCGGTGTGGTGCAGCTTCAGCTCGTCGCAGAGGTTATCTATAAGCTCCTCGAGCGGCTCGACGCGGTAGGCAAGGTCGAGGTCGTTGTTTATAAAGGAGTCAACCGCAATATTCGTGACCTCGGTGACGGCGGCGAAAAGCACGCGCAGCTCACGCTCGCCGTCGGCGGAGAAGACGATCTCCTTCTCGTGCATCTCCTGTGCGCACTCGGCAACGTTGAGCGCATGGTCGGAGATCCTTTCAAAGTCGTTTATCGTGTGCAGGTACTTGCCAACAGACTCGTACTGCTCGGAGTTCAATTCGCGGCTGGTTATGTGGATGAGATAGGTTCCGAGCTTATCCTCGTATTTATCGACGATATCCTCGAGCTCGTTTACATGGCGGAAGCCCTCGTCGGAGTAGTTCGTGATGAGCCGGAACGCATCAAAGAGGTTGTCACGCGCCCTCATTGCCATGGAGTTTGCCGTAAGACGGCTCTGCTCGACGGCGAGCGCGGGGTGGTCAAGGAAGCGCTCCTCGAGCCTGTCGAAGTCCTCGAGCACGGCTGCATCCTGGGGCTTGTCCTTGATGATGACGCGGCATATCCTCTCAAGCAGAGAGATAAACGGAGCGAGCATCACGACGATGATAAAGCGGAAGACCGTGTTCATAAGCGCAAGGCTCACCGCAGTCATGGTCACGGACATGAAGGGAAAATCGACTATCGCATTGAGCGTGTAGAAAATTATGCTGAACAGGATAACGCCGATGGTATCGACCATCAGGTACGAAAGCGCCGTGCGCTTGCCGTCTGCGCTCGCGCCGAGGGCGGACAGCAGGACGGGAACGGCAGCGCCTATGGCAATGCCCATGGTGATAGGCAGCGCGATATCAAAGCGGATAGCGCCGGTCACGGCCAGCGCCTGAAGAATACCGACGGCAGCCGATGCGCTCTGGATGATGCTCGTGAAGGCTATGCCGATGGCGATGCCAAGAATGGGGTTTGAGAAGGTCGTGAGCGTGTTTATGAACGCCTCGCTCGAACGCAGGTCGTACACCGCGCTGCTCATTGCCTTCATGCCGTACATAAGGACGGCAAAGCCGAGCATGATCTCGCCCACATGCTTTTTCTCGGGCGCTGCGCAGAACATGCGCAGGGCGATGCCGATGACGGCGATAACGGCAGTCAGAGTATCGGTTGATAAAAGCTCAAGCCAGCCGGAGGAGCCGCCTCCGATGTCTGACAGACAGATTATCCAGCCGGTGACGCTCGTGCCGATGATGGCGCCCATTACTACGCCGATGGCCTGACGCACCTTCATCATGCCGGAGTTTACAAAGCCTACGACCATTACGGAGGTCGCCGACGACGACTGTATGACAGCCGTAACGCCGGTGCCGAGCAGGATGCCCTTGAGCGGCGTGCTCGAAAGGCGGAACAGGATAAGCTCGAGCTTGTTGCCCGCGACCTTTTTCAGACTGTCGCCCATAAGAGCCATGCCGAAAAGGAACAGCGCAACGCCGCCTAAAAGCTCAAGCACATTTGAAATCCCCAAATTAACATATCTCCCATTGTCGATATTTATATAGTGTAATTATATATTAAAGACGAGGTAAAATCCAGTTAAAATTACGATTTGCGTTTTTTGTCCAAATAGCGCAAACAGCCCGTGTATAAAATTTGTACTATATGCTGTTTGTGCTTGAAAATCCGGCGGTATGTGTTATTATTGTAACATCAGGAGGGGACAAATATGGCAGTTTCATTAAAAACCGGCGCGAGAGCCGTTGCAAAATACACGGGCGTGCTGCTTGACTTTCTCGATAAAACGGGAACAAAGCTCCGTCCGCTCTCACGCATACCCATTATAGGCGATACCATCGGCGATGTGCAGGATCTTGTGTCCATGCTGCACGACTATTATCACGGCAGATACAAAAAGGTGCCCGCAGTAGTCATGCTCGGAACGACGGTGATCGTAGCGTATCTCGTAAGCCCGCTGGATCTTGTTCCGGATAATATACCGCTTCTGGGCTTTATAGACGATGCGCTCATCATCAATATTGTCATCCAGCTGTGCATCGACAAGGAGCTTGACCGCTACCGCGTCTGGCGCGCAGAGCAGGAATCGCAGGAAGCATAAGAAAAAACGGAGGTGTTGAACCTCCGTTTTTTTACTTGGTTTACTTAATTGCAGATAACAAGTGCCAGGATCACCAGCGGCTCTGTGCCGCGGTTTGCCACATAGTGCCCCTCGCCGTCGGGACAGAAGGCCGTGTCGCCCTCATGCAGCGTTACGATATTGCCGTTGTCGCTGTATTCACCCTCGCCGGAGAGCACGCAGTAGTATTCTCCGTCGCCCTTATGTATGTGCCAGCCGACCTCGCAGCCCTGTTCGAGCGTCATGATCGAGAAAACGCGCCCCTTATTGTAAAGCTGCTCGGGAGCTTCGATTATGCGCTTGAAGTGTACGCTTCCGCTGCCGCCGCGTACATTTTCGATCGTTTCACGCTTGTGGTCTTCATTTCGGATGATCATCAGTCATTTCTCCTTCCGCCGACAATAATTAAAAATCTTAAAAGCTGAGCAAGCGATACGGCCAGCGCCGCGACATAGGTCATAGCCGCCGCCGAAAGCACCTGCTTTGCCTGTCTGAATTCTTCGCCCTGCAGGAGATTGGTCTCCTCGATGGTCTTCAGCGCCCTTGACGAGGCGTTGAACTCCGTCGGCAGGGTGACGAGTTGGAATACCGTCACAAGGCCGAACAGCGCACAGCCGAGATAAGCGAGCATCACGAACACCTCGCCGAGCGACGAGAGCAGAAGCCCGATGATTATCAGCGGCACCGAGAGCTTTGCGCCGATGTTCGTTATCGGAACTATCGCCGTGCGTATCTTAACGGGCGCGTAGTTCGTCGCGTGCTGTATCGCGTGACCGACCTCGTGGCAGGCAACGCCTATGGCAGCGGTCGAGGTACTGCCGTACACATCGTCCGACAGGCGCACGACGTTTGCCGAGGGGTCATAGTGATCGGTCAGCGAGCCCGATATGTGCTCTATCGGCACATTGGTCAGTCCGTTGCGGTCGAGCACCCAGCGGGCAGCCTGCGCTCCTGTAAGCCCGCGTGAGTTGCGTGTGTTTTTATAGCGGCTAAAGGTCGAGTTTACTCTTGCGCTTGCCCACATAGCAAACAGCATCGCGGGCAGCACAAGAACTATATATGTCCAATCAATATACATAATTTACATCCCAAGCTCTTCGTCGATAAGTATTACCTCGACTTTTTTCATGTCCATCATCGGGCCCCACAGGACGAGCATCGCGTTGCACACACGCTCGGGCGAGCGGCAGTCGTGGCACCTGTCGTCGAGCTTGCAGGGCGTTTTTGCCGGAAAGCGCTTGCAGTTTTGAACTGCCGCCGTGTTGCGCGCACGGTACACCGCCGACTCAAAGTCGGGGCAGAGCTTATTTGTTCCGGCGATGATATAAACGGTCTTTTCGCCGAAGACCTGACCGGCAAGTCGGTTGCCGCGCCCATCGATGTTTATGATCTCGCCCGTCTCGGCGATGGCATTTGCGCTCGTGATGAATACCTCGGCTGCGTTTTCCTTATAAAGCGTGTCAAAGCCGGGCTCGCGCCAGTGCCAGAACACCTCGTTGCCGCCGGAGACGAGCTTGTCATACAGGCCGAGCTGATCGACCGTTTTTGAGCCGCCGATGCCGACGCTCGTGTCCTTTATCTCGCCCAGCAGGTAGCTGCACGCCTCCTCGCCGCTTGCAAAATGCTGCACCGAAAAATGACGTGCCGTGAGGTTTTTTATCGTTTTTTCAATGTCCATTAATATACCTCCGTCAAATTATCTTCTGACGGATATTATATAATAAGCGCAATAATTAATCAAGCCGCTTTTCAAGCTCGGACACAAGCACACGGGCGGAACCGACAAGCGCCCTTGCCGTTTCGGTATCCTGCGCGTTTGCCGCTATTCGCACAGCCCTGCTGCCCGACAGGGGACAGATGTGCAGCTCATAGTCCTCGCCGCGCAGACAGAAGCCGTCGGAGCAGTCGGCACCGAGCTCGATAAAGGCCGAGCTCACGCTGTCCATGAGCCGCGCACGGTCTGCGCAGCGGCAGTCGACGCTGTGCATGCACTCACATTCAGGGTCGGAGCATTTGTCCTCCGGCTCAAGCTCAAAGCCGCCAGAGAGCTCAAGCCGCAGCTTGCCGGAGAGCGCGTCGGCGCAGCACTCGTAGTAGCTTTTCGGCGTTCCGATATCGCGCCAGTAGCCGCCGCAGGGGAGACCCAGAAGCCTTTCACCTCTGTCAAGAAGCGTGGGGAACAGATCTCTTGCAAAATCAAACTCGCGTTTTTCGGGAACGAGCTCCATCGCACGCGGCGAGATCACATAAATGCCGGTGTTTACGAGATTCGTCACGACGTGCCTCCAGTCGGGTTTTTCGACAAACGAGCGTATAAAGCCGTCGCGTCCGCACAGGGCAAGACCGTAGCGCAGCGGCTCGGACTCGGGGCACAGTGCGACGGTGACGGCAGGCCGACGCTTTTCGTGCTCGGATATGAGCGCGGATAAGTCAATGTCGCAGGCCGCGTCGCCGGATATGACGAGAAAATCGTCGCTTCCGCAGAAATCACCGCAGTTTTTAACGCCGCCCGCCGTGCCGAGCGCCTGCGTTTCAATGCGGTAGCTCAGCCTCACGCCGAGCTCTTCGCCGCTGCCAAAGTAATTTTTTATATCGTCCGGACGGTATTTGAGCGCCGCGCAGATATCCGTGATGCCGTGCCTTTTAAGCAGCAGTATTATGTGCTCCATGACCGGCCTGCCGCAAAGCGGAACAAGCGGTTTGGGTGTGCTGCCCGTCACGGGCTTTAAGCGTTTTCCCTCGCCGCCCGCCATGATTATAGCCTTCATAAACATCGCCCTCCCACAGCCTATTTTCCCCGCCGCTGGCGCAGATATTCAGGCAGACGGCCTTTTGCCGCATAATCGTGCTTGCACTTTGCCTGCGCGGATGTTACAATATCTTGTTGAAAATAAAAAGGAGGCTTTCCTTTATGAAATTAGGTATCGTCGGGCTGCCGAATGTCGGTAAGTCCACACTGTTCAATGCAATTACAAACGCGGGAGCGGAGAGCGCGAACTATCCGTTCTGCACGATAGAGCCGAACGTCGGCATGGTCACTGTGCCGGATGAGCGCCTTGACTTTCTCGCGTCGATATACGAGCCGAAGAAGTACACTCCGGCGGTCATCGAGTTTGTCGATATCGCGGGACTGGTCAAGGGCGCGTCCAAGGGCGAGGGACTGGGCAACAAGTTCCTCTCGAATATCCGCAACACCGATGCCATAGTCCACGTCGTCAGATGCTTTGACGATGAAAACGTCATCCACGTCGAGGGCGGCACCGACCCTGCGCGAGATGTTGACATCATTGACCTCGAGCTCATCATGGCCGACATGGAGATGGTCGAGCGCAGGATAGAAAAGGCCAACAAGAACGCCAAGGGCGATAAGAAATATCTGCACGAGGCCGAGGTGTTCAAGGGACTGCTGGAGCACCTGAACGAGGGCAAGAGCGTGCGCAGCTACGAGTGCGAGCCGGACGATATGGAGCTTATCGCAACGAGCGACCTGCTTACCATCAAGCCCGTTATCTACGCCGCGAACATGGATGAGGACGGCGTTGCCGATTACGAAAGCAACGCATATTACAAGCAGCTTTGCGATATCGCCGCAAGGGAGGGCGCGGAGGTTCTGCCCATCTGCGCAAAGCTTGAGGCCGAGATAGCGGCGCTCGAGCCGGATGAGCGCGAGATGTTCCTTGAGGAGCTCGGCATGAGCCAGTCGGGTCTTGACCGCATGATAAAGACCTCGTACTCGCTGCTGGGGCTGATATCCTTCCTCACCTGCGGCAGCGACGAGTGCAGGGCATGGACGATCCGCCGCGGAACTAAAGCGCCTCAGGCCGCCGGCAAGATACATACCGACTTCGAGCGAGGCTTTATACGCGCCGAGATAGTCGCCTTTGACGATCTCAAGGCCTGCGGCAGCATGGCGGCGGCAAAGGAAAAGGGACTGGTGCGCTCCGAGGGTAAGGACTACGTTATGCATGACGGCGACGTTACGCTGTTCAGATTCAATGTCTGATGGATGAGATAATGTTCGTGCTTGAGCTCATCGGCGCGGCGGCCTTCGCCGTGTCGGGAGCAATGGCCGCCATCAAGAAAAAGGCCGATGTGTTCGGCGTACTGTTTCTCGCGGTGACGACGGCGCTCGGCGGCGGCGTTATGCGCGATGTGCTAATAGGCAGGATACCGCCGGTGATGTTTGTGAGCTACTGGTATCTGCTCATCTCGGTCGTCGCGGCGCTGGCCGTGTTCATAGATGCCTATCTCAGGAGCGAGAAGTATAAGCTGCATCTGGACAAGCTCGACGCAGTCAACAACATCTTTGACGCTGTCGGCCTTGCGGTGTTCACCGTGTCCGGAATGAACGCGGCCATGCCCGTGAGCGATAACGTCATTCTGGTTCTGTTCGTCGGCATGTGCACGGGCGTGGGCGGCGGTATGCTGCGCGACGTTATGACCAACACCATGCCGAAGGTTCTCAGAAAGCGCGTGTACGCTGTCGCATCGCTGCTCGGCGGCGGGCTGTACTATGTGATGTATATGCTCGGCGCGGATCAGCTTTTGTCCGTCGTCTGCGGCATGCTGCTTATTTTCGCGCTGCGCGTTTTTGCGACGATATATAAGTGGAACCTTCCGTCGGTGGATATACAGTAAAGCAAAAAATGAGACTGTCAAAAAGTTTGCGCTGCTGCGTGAAAAAAACAGTTGACGCGCAGCGCAGCTTATGGTATTGTAATATAGATAAAAGGGAGTAGCGTGCGCCATGCGGCGTTCGGTATGCCGCCATCTCAACCGTCAGGTTCGGTGTGCCGAGTACATATGTATTGTATTTGCAAGACTTTTACGGCAAGCAATCAAGCCGTAGGAGTCTTGCTTTTGCTATTTTTAAAGGAGGAGCATAAGTGAAGTATTATTGCGAAGAAAAGGAGCGCGTGATAGCGCAGCTTGACAGCAGCGAAAACGGTCTGAGCGAGGCCGAGGCTGCAAAAAGGCTCGCCGAAAACGGACCGAACAAGCTTGCAGCTGCAAAAAAGGACTCTATCATAAAGCAGTTTTTAAAGCAGCTTGCAGACCCCATGATAATCATACTGCTCGTAGCCGCGGCGATAAGCGGCGTGCTGGCGGTAACGCAGGGCGAGAGCTTTGCCGACGTTATCATCATCCTGTTCGTCGTCGTTGTCAACGCTGTTCTGGGCGTTTATCAGGAAAACAAGGCCGAAAAGGCGATAGAGGCTCTGCAGGAGATGTCGGCGGCGACCTCAAAGGTGCTGCGCGGCGGCAGGATAGTGACGGTGCACAGCGAGGAGCTCGTTGTAGGCGACGTTGTGCTGCTCGAGGCAGGCGACGCTGTTCCGGCTGACGGCAGAATAATCGACAACGCAAGCCTCAAAATAGAGGAGGCCGCCCTCACCGGCGAGTCCGTGCCTGTCAGCAAGTTCATTGACATCATAAACCTCTCGGATAACGAGCGCGACGTTCCACTCGGCGACCGCCGCAACATGGCCTATATGGGCTCGACAGTCGTCTATGGCCGCGGCGCTATGATCGTGTGCGCAACGGGCATGGATACCGAGATGGGTAAGATAGCCGACGCGCTCGCGCAGGCCTCCGACGGTCAGACCCCCTTGCAGATAAAGCTCACGCAGCTGAGCAAGATACTCACATGGCTCGTGCTCGGTATCTGCGTGGTCATATTTGCCGTGCAGCTGCTCAGAGCGGGCGGACTTAATTTTGAGGTCGTGCTCAACTCCTTCATGATAGCCGTATCGCTTGCGGTCGCGGCCATACCCGAGGGACTTGCCGCCGTCGTGACGGTGGTGCTGTCGATCGGCGTTACCAATATGTCAAAGCGCAACGCCATCATCCGCCGCCTGACCGCTGTCGAGACCCTCGGCTGCGCGCAGGTAATATGCTCGGATAAGACCGGCACCCTGACGCAGAACAAGATGACCGTCGTTGACAGCTTCGGCGAAAACGAGCGCGAGCTTGCTCAGGCAATGGCTCTGTGCTGCGACGCGGAGATAGACGAAAGCGGCGCCGTCACCGGCGAGCCGACAGAGGCCGCGCTCGTCGCTTGGGCAAATAAGCTGGGTCTCAACAAGACCGAGCTCAAGGCCTCCTTCCCACGCTGCGGCGAAGCGCCCTTCGACTCCGGCAGAAAGATGATGAGCACCCTGCACCTTGCTCCGAACGGCGTTGTGCAGTACACCAAGGGCGCGCCTGACGTCATAATCGGAAAATGCACGCACTATCTGCATGACGGTCAGGCCGTACCGATGACGGAGGCCTACCGCGAGGAGATACTCAAAAGCAACAAGACCATGGCGGATAAGGCTCTGCGCGTTCTGGCCTGCGCCCTGCGCGTCTGGGATAAGCAGCCCGACAGCTGCGAGGCAGGGGATCTGGAGCATGATCTCTGCTTCGTCGGTCTTACCGGCATGATAGATCCGGTGCGTCCGGAGGTAAAGGACGCAATCGACGAGTGCGTCGAGGCCGGCATCCGCGCCATCATGATAACGGGCGACCATATCGACACCGCCGTCGCCATAGCAAGGGAGCTCGGTATACTGCGCGAGGGCGATAAGGCCATAACGGGCGCTCAGCTTTCCGAGATGAGCGACGAGGAGTTCGAACGCGAATTCCAAAGCATCAGCGTCTACGCCCGCGTCCAGCCCGAGCACAAGACCCGCATAGTCTCGGCATGGCGCAAGGCAGGCTACGTCACCGCCATGACCGGCGACGGCGTAAACGACGCACCGTCGATAAAAAGCGCCGATATCGGCGTGGGCATGGGCATAACCGGCACCGACGTTACAAAGAACGTCGCCGATATGGTGCTTGCCGACGATAACTTTGCCACCATCGTCGGAGCCGTAGAGGAGGGACGACGGATATACGACAATATCCGCAAGGCGATCCAGTTCCTGCTCGGCTCGAACATGAGCGAGGTCATAAGCATTTTCGTGGCTACGCTCCTCGGCTTTACGATCCTAAAGCCCGTTCACCTGCTGTGGATAAACCTTGTGACTGACTGCTTTCCGGCGCTGGCGCTGGGCATGGAAAAGGCCGAGGGCGATATCATGCGCCGCAGGCCGCGTCCGGCAAAGGACGGCATATTTGCAGGCGGCATGGGTTTTGATATAGCCTATCAGGGCGTTCTGATCTCCGCACTCGTGCTGGCGGCCTACTTCGTCGGCCACTATATCGAGACCGGCGTGTGGACGATAACAGACTCTGCCGACGGAACGACAATGGCATTTCTCACGATGTCCATGGCCGAGATATGCCACAGCTTCAATATGCGCTCCCTGCGCGGCTGCATCTTCACCATGGGCACAAAGAACATGGCGCTCACATGGGCGGCCATCGGCAGCATCGGCGCAACGACGCTCGTGTGCGAGGTGCCCTTCCTTGCAAACGCCTTTGGCTTCACGCCCGTATCCCTCGGTGAGTACGTCATTGCAATGGGCATCGGCATGGTCGGCATGGTCATAGTCGAGCTCGTCAAGACCCTCCAGCGTAAGAGCATGAGAAAAAGAGGAGAGATCCTTTGATTTTCGGTTGACACGGGCGCGATTGGGTGATATTATCTAACAATCAGCGATGACGGAGAACGATGACGGAATATCCGCACAGAGAGAAGGGCCGCAGGCTGCAAGCCCTTTCGGAGACAACGCCGGAGACCGCTCCCGAGCCGAAGCAGGGGAATATGCTTCCGCACCGCGCCCGTTAAGCGCATGATGAGTCTTATCAAGGTGGGACCGCGTAAATACTACGCCCTTGACGCATTGCGTCAGGGGCATTTTTTGATAAAGGAGTAGATATCATGGAAGAAAATAAGTACACTTTTGAAAACCCCGAATTTAAAGACACTTACCGTCATACCACGAGCCATATCCTCGCGCAGGCAGTAAAGCGCCTGTACCCCGAGGTGAAGCTGGCCATAGGTCCGGCTATCGAAAACGGCTTTTACTATGACTTTGACGCTCCCTTTGCCATAACTCCCGAGATCCTCGAGAAGATCGAGAGCGAGATGCGCAAGATATGCAAGGAGAAGATAAAGCTTGAAAGATTTGAGCTTCCGCGTGAGGAGGCAATAAAGCTCATGGAGGAGCGCGAGGAGCCCTACAAGGTCGAGCTCATAAACGATCTGCCCGAGGACGCGGTCATTTCCTTCTATAAGCAGGGCGACTTCACCGACCTGTGTGCAGGCCCGCATCTCGATTCCACCGGCAGGGTCAAGGGCAACGCCATCAAGCTCACCTCCTGCACCGGCGCATACTGGCGCGGCGACTCCAACCGCAAGATGCTCCAGCGCGTCTATGGCATCTGCTTTATGAAAAAGGACGAGCTCGACGAGTACCTTGCCCGCATCGAAGAGGCCAAGAAGCGCGACCACCGCAAGCTCGGCAAGGAGCTCGGCCTGTTCATGCTCACCGAGGAGGGTCCCGGCTTCCCCTTCTTCCTGCCAAAGGGCATGGTGCTGAAAAACACGCTTATCGACTACTGGCGCGAGATACACAAGAAGTACGGCTATGTTGAGGTCTCGACCCCGATGATCCTCAACCGCCAGCTCTGGGAGACCTCCGGCCACTGGTTCCATTATAAGGAGAATATGTACACCACCGTCATCGACGGCGAGGACTTTGCGATAAAGCCCATGAACTGCCCGGGCGGCATGCTGGTGTATAAATCCGAGCCGCACTCCTACCGCGACCTGCCCCTGCGCGTGGGCGAGCTCGGCCTTGTCCACCGCCACGAGCTCTCCGGCGCTCTGCACGGCCTGTTCCGCGTAAGATGCTTCACGCAGGACGATGCGCATATCTTTATGACATGGGATCAGATGAAGGACGAGATAAAGAACGTTGTCAAGCTCTTTGACGAGGTCTACTCGCTCTTCGGCCTGCCCTACGAGATCGAGCTGAGCACCATGCCCGACGATCACATGGGTGACGAGAAGGACTGGGAGTTTGCGCAGAACACCCTCAAGGAGGCCATCACCGAGATGGGCAAGAGCTTTGTCATAAACGAGGGCGACGGCGCATTCTACGGTCCGAAGCTCGACTTCCATCTGGAGGACAGCCTCGGACGTACATGGCAGTGCGGCACCATCCAGCTCGATATGCAGCTGCCCGAAAGATTTGAGCTCGAATATGTCGGAGCCGACGGCGAGAAGCACCGCCCCGTCATGATCCACCGCGTCGTGTTCGGCTCGATAGAGCGCTTCATCGGCGTTATCACCGAGCATTTCGGCGGCGCGTTCCCGACCTGGCTGGCTCCCGTTCAGGTCAAGGTCATGCCGATAACCGACCGAGTTGACGACTATGCAAAGTACATTGCAAAGCGCCTTGATAAGCAGGGCTTCCGCGTCGAGACCGATCTGCGCAATGAGAAGATCGGCTACAAGATCCGCGAGGCTCAGACCCAGAAGATACCCTACATGATAATCGTCGGCGACAAGGAGGCCGAAAACGGCACTATCTCCGTGCGCACCCGCGCCGGCGGCGACGAGGGCAGCATGCAGGTCGAGAACTTCATAGCAAAGCTCAGGGAGGAAGTCTCCACCCGCGCAAGATAGAATCAAAATAAAATGATATGAGCCTGCTCTTCGGAGCAGGCTCAGCTTGTCAAAAAAGTCCCGTGAGGGACTTTTTTGACACGCTGAGGGCGGCAGCATTTTGTGTTGCCGCCCTATTGACTACCGAACAGCAAAGACAGGCTCGGCTGGCCTTGCTATTTTCATATTGCTTTTTGTCACAAAGAAAAACGATACTGCGGAATTTATCACCGCTACTCTCTTTTTGATATATCCTTACAGCTCAATTACTTCAGGCTCGGCGGTAAAAGAATAGATCGTTGCAG
>CAVFCI010000029.1:0-25040 GCA_963620985.1 Hallerella sp.
GCCGAAAATCACACGAAAATTGTCAGCTGACAGGTGCAAGCAGTTTTGACAGAGCCGATTTTTGCGCAGGCAAGGCAAAGCCCGCAGGGAATACTGTCGTATTTTCAAGGGCTTTAACGAAGCATGGGCGAAAATCAGCCTGTCAAAACCGGCAGGGTTCAACTCCCGTCAGCTTAAGCTGCATAGGGCTCTCGGCAATACGCAGGATATTGCAGGGAGCTTGCTTTTTTACGAAACATTTTTGTATTGCACAGCGTCAAAAGAACAAATACTAAGCAGGGAGGTAAGGAAGGATGAAAAAGCTTATTGCAGCTTCGCTGTGCATTGCCCTTGCGCTTGGCCTGTGCGCATGCAGGGCTTCGCAGAGCGCGGCAGGGGACTACTCCGCGGTCTATGCGGCGATAAAGAAGTGTCAGAGCGAAAATCAGACTACGATACGCAACGATGCCGCTGACTATGAGGTGGAAGCGTTCTCTCAGGCACAGGGCAGTCACTCGCAGACCAACGTGCAGGTGGACGGCATCGACGAGGGCGACCTTATCAAGACAGACGGAAGCTATATCTACTATCTCGATGGCAAAAGCCTTGTTATCTATGAGGCGGCGGGGGAGAACAGCCGCCGAACCGGCTCGGTAACGCTCGGCGAGGATGTCTTCGCATATAATATGTATGTCGAGGACGGTGTTCTGGCGCTGATAGCGGGCTCGTACGGAGCGGATGATTCCGACCGCTCGTGTACGACGGTGTATTACTACGATGTCTCCGATCCGGCAAACGCAAGGCTCACGACATCAACAGGGCAGGACGGCTGGCTCATGACAAGCAGGCTATATGACGGCAGGCTGTATCTCGTCACGAGCTATTATGTCGAGGACGAGACCGTGCGATCAAAGCCCGAGACCTATGTCCCGCAGCTTTATCTCAACGGTGCATCCAGGCTTGCCGACGGCTCCTGCATAAGCATCATGCCCGAGCCGGCCTCGACCTGCTATACCGTTGCGGCGGCCTATGACATGAAAAGCGGCGCACTTGCGGCGCACAGAGCCGTCCTCGGTGCTGACGGCACGGTCTATATGAACAAAACGAGCCTGTATCTGAGCGCGTCGAGGGCAGAGCAGGAGACGCTCAGAGCCTATAAGGAGAGCGTGTACGACGTTTCCGAGTGTGCCTCCGGACAGTATACGGACATTATGAGGCTGAATGTCTCCGACCTGTCCTTGGCGGCCTCGGGCACGGTCGAGGGCTATCTCGACAGTCAGTTTTCAATAGACGAGTACAAGGGAAGTGTGCGCGTCGTAACGACCTCAACGCCGAGCTATTGGAGCGTATACACGGATGCCGAGCGCGGGCTGGAAAGCTATAAATACGATACCGAGCGCAGCATGATGTCAAGCAATCTGTATATTCTCGACGGGCAGCTGAATATGCTTTCCTCGGTGGAGGGGCTTGCCGAGAACGAAACTGTATACTCCGTGCGCTTTGACGAAGACTTTGTGTATTTTTGCACCTTCCGTCAGGTCGATCCGCTCTTTGCCGCCGACGTGTCCGATCCCAAAGCGCCGAAGATACTCAGCGAGCTGAAGCTCAGCGGCTTTTCCGAATACCTGCACAAGTGGTCGGATGACAGGCTTTTCGGCCTTGGCAGCGAGGCCGATGAGGACAGCGGCGTGACCGAGGGGCTGAAGCTTGTGATGTTCGACACCTCGGATAAGGCAAACGTCACTGTGAAAAACACCCTGAACCTCGCCGAGGACAGCTATACCTGTGCGCTTTATGACCACACTGCGCTGCTGATATCGCCCGAGCGCAATATCATAGGCTTCTGCACGAACGAGAGCTATCTGCTGTTTTCCTACAGCGACGAAAACGGCTTTGAAAAGCGCAGCGAGACGGCTCTTGGCGATAATGATGCGTCTATGCGCGCGGCATATGTCGGAGAATACGCCTATATCGTCTCCGGCAGCGGCATGAGGGTGCTGGATATAAGCTGACAGCGACTGTTTGAGCATTGACAAAACCTCCGCGTTAGCGTAAACTAACATACGTTAGGCGAGACTAACGTCTTAGCACTGCCGCGGAGGTATTTTATGACACTTGATAAGCTGCCGATAGGCAAACCCGCAATAATTCTCACGGTCGGCGGAGAAGGGGATCTGCGCTGCCATCTGCTTGATATGGGACTGATACCGCACACGGAGGTGACGGTGCGCAAGGTAGCGCCGCTGGGCGACCCCATGGAGCTGTATCTTCGGGGCTATACTATGACCCTGCGCAAGGAGGATGCCGCGCGCATAGAGGTCAGAGCCAAGGAGGATATCTGACCATGCTCCTTGCTCTTGTGGGAAATCAGAACTGCGGAAAAACAACGCTTTTCAATCAGCTCACCGGCTCGAACCAGCACGTCGGCAACTTCCCCGGCGTTACGATAGAGCACAAGCTCGGACAGGTAATCGGCTGGAAAAACTACGAGCTTGTCGATCTGCCGGGCATCTACTCCATCCGCCCGTACTCCGGTGAGGAAAAGGTGACGCGCGATTTCATAATCGACCGCAGGCCGGACGCGATAATAAACATCGTCGATGCGACGAACATTGAGCGCAACCTCTATCTGACGCTCCAGCTCATCGAAATGGGCAAGCCAATGGTGCTCGCGCTCAACATGATGGATGAGCTTTTGGGCAACCACGGCAGCGTTGATATACAAAAGCTGTCCGACCGGCTGGGCATACCGGTCGTACCGATAGCGGCGGCGAAGAACGACGGCGTTGAGGAGCTCATGCGCGTCGTCGCCGAGACTGCCGAGAATGCGCACAAACCGCGCAGGATAGACTTCTGCTCGGCAGGCCCCGTGCACCGCTGCATACATACCGTCAGCCACGTCGTAGAGGATCACGCCGAAAAGATAGGTGTGCCACCGCGCTTTGCCGCGACACGGGTCATCGAGGAGGACACGGATATCATTTCCGCTCTGAAGCTCAGCGAAAACGAGCTTGAGCTCGTCGGGCACGCCGTGCTCGAAATGGAAAACGAGGGCGGACTTGACCGCAACGCAGCCCTTGCCGAGATGCGCTACCGCTTCATAGAGGCCGTGTGCTCCGAGTGCGTCACAAAGGCGCGCGAGAGCAGGGAAATGCTGCGCAGCATAAAGATAGACAAGGTACTCACGAACAAATACCTTGCCATACCGACGTTTATAGCCATCATGGGCTTCATATTCTGGATGACCTTCAGCGTGCTGGGCAAGTGGCTGTCGGATATTCTGGCACTGGGCATCGACAGCGTGACGGAGCTTGTCGATAATGCGCTGACGGCCTACGGCTTAAATCCGGTCGTACACAGCCTTGTCATTGACGGCGTGTTTGCCGGTGTGGGCAGCATGCTCAGCTTCCTGCCGCTTATCGTTGTGCTGTTTTTCTTCCTCGCCATTCTGGAGGACAGCGGCTATATGTCGCGTGTGGCCTTCGTTATGGATAAGCTGCTGCGCCGCATCGGACTGTCAGGCCGCAGCTTTGTGCCGATGCTAATCGGCTTCGGCTGCTCGGTGCCCGCGATAATGGCGACGCGCACCCTCTCGTCCGAGCGCGACCGCAAAATGACGATGCTGCTCATCCCGTTTATGAGCTGCTCTGCGAAGATACCGATCTACGCGGTGTTTACGGCGGCGTTTTTCCCGAATAACGGCGGTCTGGTAATGACCTGCCTGTATGTTTTCGGAATGCTCGTCGGCATCATAGCGGCAAAGGTCCTGAGCAAAACGGCCTTTACGGGCAAGCCCGTGCCCTTCGTCATGGAGCTTCCGAATTACCGCATGCCGTCGCTCAAAACCGTGCTGCTGCTCATGTGGGAAAAGGCATGGGACTTTATCCGCCGCGCCTTCACGGTCATATTCGCGGCGACCATCGTGATATGGTTTTTGCAGAACTTCGACGTTCGCCTCAACGTTGTGGGGCAGGGCAGCGGCGACAGCCTGCTTGCCATACTCGGAACGTGGCTCGCACCCGTGTTTGCGCCCCTTGGCTTCGGCGACTGGCGTGTGGCAACAGCGCTCGTGACCGGCCTCATGGCAAAGGAGGCGGTCATAAGCACGCTCGGCGTTCTTATGGGAGTCGGCGCAAACCTCGGCAGTGCGGCGCTGGGAAGCCTGTTCACGCTGCCCTCGGCGGTGAGCTTTCTGGTCTTCTGCCTGCTGTATACGCCCTGCGTGGCCGCGCTTGCGGCTCTCCGGCGCGAGCTCGGCAGCGGAGTGAAAACGCTGCTCGTCATGCTCTCGCAGTGCTGCGTGGCGTGGCTTGCGGCCTTTTGCGTGTATACGCTCATGGGAGTGATGCTCTGATATGGAAGTCATCATAATAGCGGTGCTCGCGGTGTGGCTCGTGCTCGCCGTGCGCAGCATGAAAAAGGGCAGAGGCTGCTGCGCAGGCAAATGCTCCGGCTGCTCGCAAAACTGCCGCGACTGCAAAAAATAAGACCATAAGAAAAAACAAAGGGGAAGCCGGCCAGCTTCCCCTTAAAATTTTGCTTCTTACTTAAAGTATCTTGCCAGCAGACCCTCGAAAGCCTTGCCGTGGCGAGCCTCGTCGCGAGCCATCTCATGGACGGTGTCGTGGATAGCGTCGAGGTTATACTGCTTTGCAAGCTTTGCAAGCTCGAACTTGCCGGCGGTCGCGCCGTTTTCCGCGTCAACGCGCATCTCGAGATTCTTTTTGGTGGAATCGGTGATAACCTCGCCGAGGAGCTCAGCAAACTTTGCCGCGTGCTCGGCCTCCTCGTAAGCTGCCTTCTCCCAGTAAAGGCCGATCTCGGGATAGCCCTCGCGGTGGGCAACACGCGCCATCGCAAGGTACATGCCGACCTCGGAGCACTCGCCCTCGAAGTTTGCGCGCAGTCCGCTGATGATCTCCTCGCGGACATTTTCGGGAACGTCTGCGCCGAAGGTCTTGCCGACGCCGACCACATGCTCTGCCGCCCAGGTCTTTTCCTCGGACTGCATGGTGAACTTACTGCCGGGAACGTTGCAGATCGGGCACTTCTCGGGGGGAGTGTCGCCTTCGTGAACATAGCCGCATACGGGGCATACCCATTTTGCCATAATATTTTACCTCCTGAAATAAATACACTTTACACTTTACTTTAAATATTGAACGACGTGTTTCGTCTTTCTGTACTTATTATAATAGGAGACAAGTTGTACAACTGTAGCATATACTACAGAACAACAATGTTTTTAGAAATTTCACACAGAGTCATACATTATAATACTACTCGACGAGCGCGGCTATCGCCGGACCTGCGGCCTTGCCGAACAGCCGTATCGCGGCCAGCGCCTCCTGCAGGGTGTTGCCGTTGCTGCCGACCTCAAGTATCATCGAGCCCGGCGTGAGCTGCTGATTGTACCGGTACTGACTGAGCGTTATGGGGCGCATGAGGCTGGGGTAAGCCTGACACACCGCGTTTTGCAGATACACCGCAAGGCTCAGATTCTGCCGCCAGTTCGGGTGCTCCAGACCGCTTGCACTGCTGCCGACAAACAGCATCACCTGACTTGCGCATACGCCCTGCTCGGTGGCGGTGGTCTTGTACGTCACAGTGTCCGAGCACAGCGCGTCGCGGTGCAGGTCGATGACTATCCTGATGCTCGGATAGTCGGCGAGATATTTTTCTGTCGCCTCGCAGCTGCGGTTATACGAGCCGGTGTAGCTCGGGTAGTCGAACACCTGTGTGTCATGGATGACGTTCAGGCCGCAGTCTTCAAATATCTGCGCAAGCTCCGTGCCGACGCGGATGACGTTGAGACTCTGGTCGAGCGTGCGGTTCGTGCCGAGATCGTCGTATTTGTCCAGTCCGGCGGGGGAGTAGGCCTCGCTGGAATGGGTGTGTATGATGAGTATCTGCGGCTGTCCGGCCTCGAGGCGCAGCGGGCAGCCCTCGGCGAGTATGGCGTTTATGTCGATATCGTAGCCCGAGCCGTTTTTTATAGATAGTCCGCCGGATATCGTCGTCGGTATTATCGTCGGCGCGGGCGCGGCGCTCGATACCGGTGCGGGCGTGTCCACAGGTGCGGCGGAGGGAGCTGCGCTCTCCTGTACGCTTTCTGCCGGCAAGACCGTGCTTTTTGCGCTCTCGCCGCCGCCGGTGCGCAGATACACCGCGAAAAGAAGCAGGCAGCACAGGGCAAGTCCGCCCGCAAGGATCACTTTGAGTTTTTTCAGCATACCGAGCCCTCCCTCGGATAATTCTATTGCCGTGCGGAACAAAATATGCTGTACATATAGATCGCGCTGTGGTATGATCTATGTGCAGCGGTATGCTGCGTTATGTAAACCTGCAATATTCAAAATACGAGGTGAGAGTATGCATATTACTTACCGGCCCAAGGGCGTATGCTCGCAGCTTTTCGAGATCGACGTTGAGGACGGACGCATAGAAAAAGTGGAGGTCAAGGGCGGCTGCGACGGCAATTTGCAGGGCATTTCGCGGCTGCTGGTGGGGATGAAGGTCGAGGATGCGGCAGAGCGGCTTGCGGGTATAAGGTGCGGCTGTAAGAGCACCGCCTGCCCCGATCAGCTTTCGAGGGCGCTGAAAAACTGCATATAAAAACGGCGATTTAGTTTACATAATATTTTTTCATAACGCGATTGATTTACATAACGTTATACACATGATTAATATTTGTAATAATTTTTACGGTTTTTTAAGAATTTGTTGTCGAAATTCGGCTTTTGTGCAAGCTGACTAAGGCACAAAATGATGTGCTTTAAGCCCTGAAAGCTCCTAAATCTTGCGGTTTTTGAAGCTCTTATGTGAAATATGCACAATTCGACACGGGTCAATTTGTGCAATATAACTATTTACTCGTTTGCAAAAGTTCCGTTATAATAAATATGCCCGAGAGTTATACGGGTGGCATTCGGTGTTTTGCCGAATATATTTTTTATGACAGGAGCGTTATATGAGTAAACTGAAAAAGAACAGTCTCGCACTCGTGTTCGTTATCTGTCTGCTGTGCATTTTCCTCTGCGGCTCTGCGCTGGCTGAGGAAACTGACAACGGTGTCAGCTATACCGAAGCTCCGGTATATGTGGACGGACTGCTTTCCTGCCGCGGCTATATGATCGGCGACAATTCCTATGTTTCGCTGGAGGCCGCCTGCGCCGTTCTGGGCTATGATGCCGATGTTAACTATGACAAAGAGATAAATAAGCTGACCGTCGAGGTCGCCGGCATAAGCATCGAAGCCGGCTTTGAGGACTACTATCTGTGCGCAAACGGCAGATACCTCTATCTTCCCGACGGCTATATGGAGATCGACGGCTGCTTCATAATCCCGACGGATGCTCTGGCGAAGATATTCACGCTTGAGCTTGCGCAGGACGAGGAGCTCGGCGCGATCAACTTCAGCACGGCAGAAGAACAGATCCTCCAAAGCGGGGACGAGTATTACAATGAGGATGATATCTACTGGATGAGCAGGATCATCACATGGGAGTCCGGCAACCAGCCCGTCGCGGGTCAGATCGGTGTCGGAAACGTTATCCTCAACCGCGCAGGAGACGCACGCTTCGGCGAGACCATCAAGGATGTTATCTTTCAGGCCGGGCAGTTCAGCGTCGTATCAAGCGGCGCTATCTACGGCGAGCCGTATGAGATAAGCGTTGTCAGCGCAAAACTTGTGTACGAGGGCTACAACACGGTCGGCGACGCGCTGTTTTTCCAGACCGGACGGTACTGGGGCAGCGGCATGATAGAAACGACGTGGCTGTGTCAGATAGCCGACCACAATTTCTTTATGTGATTGCTAAAAGAAATTACTTATGCTAAAATGAGTTGGGCAAAAACCCAACTCATTTTTTCGATTTTCATTGGAGAGCACATGGACAAGATATTGAACGAGGGCTTTGCGCAGCTCGGCATCACGCCCGATGCCGGAGCGCTCGGCAGGCTCAGGACATATTACGAATATCTCGAGGAGCGCAACCGCGTCATGAACCTGACCGCCATAAGCGGGCAGGAGGATGTTGCACGGCTGCATTTTCTCGACTGCGCGGCACTGCTCACGGTCTGCGATTTTTCCGGCAAAAGAGTAGTCGATGTCGGAACGGGAGCGGGCTTTCCGGGCATGGTGCTCAAGATAGTGCAGCCGGATATGGATATAACGCTGCTCGACAGTCTCAATAAGCGCATTGATTTTCTCTCTGAGCTGAGCGATAAGCTCTCGCTCACGGGCATCGAATGTGTTCACGCCCGCGCCGAGGAGCTGCCGGAGAAGCGCCGTGCGGCCTATGATATCGCCGTATCACGCGCCGTTGCGCGTCTCGGCACGCTCTGCGAGCTGTGCCTGCCCTATCTGCGCACAGGCGGGAGGTTTATCGCGATGAAGGGCCCCGACTGCGACGGGGAGGCCGCGGAGGCGGAAAGCGCCATGCAGCTGCTCGGCGCGCAGCTTAAAGACATCGTCCGCTACACCGTCCCGGGAACGGATATCATCCACGCCGCCGTCGTCATCGAAAAGACAAAGCCCACGCACCCGAAATATCCGCGCAAATGGGCGCAGATAAAAAAGCAGCCGCTGTAACGGAGCTTAAAAAGCTCAGGCCGCTGGAGAAGCGGGAATAACGGAAGCTTTCAACGGAGGAATTTTATGAGCGTATGCACATTTATTGCGTCTGACTTCCCTTTAGCGGAAGCCGCGCCGGAGCGCGACTATCCGATCGAGATAAACGTCGATAACGGTACGATATACGACGGAGATGCAGACGACAACTTTTTTCTGCTTCCGTTTACGGAGGTATGGGAATACAGCAGCAAAAAGCATGGAGTATGTCTGCAATGGAACTACTGCACGGAGGGCAGAGCGGGTCGGATCGTTGAGTATCTTAAAAACGCCCTGCAGAACACGGCTTCTGTGGAGCTTTGGCATGTGTGGTTAGGGACGGGCGATGAATTTGAGGTAAGACCTGTTGTTCATCGGCAGACGATATCCGTTGCCGGGCTTGCGGCAGAACATATCAGGAAAATTGATGAGGCAGAGCTCTGGAACACTCCCGATAAAATGTATCCCGGCAGACCGTCGTTCTATTGTTTGGAAATACGGCGATAGTGCCGGAGCAGAATGCCTCTTGCAAATGAAAAAAGCCATAAAATGCAAAAATGACCTGTCCTCAGGCAGGTCATTTTTGCATGCTTCCGGCATCAGACCGGCTTATTCGTATTCTCCGCCGCCGATGAACTCGCGTATCAGCGCGTCGGGAGCGACGAGCTTTTCGTCTATAACGCCGAAGAGCTGAAGCGCGGGGAGCACCGTGCGCAGCTCGTCATAGCGCTCTATGCCCTCGGGAATGGAGGAGAACAGCTGTGTCGCCGTTTCGTTCATGACGGCCATCTCATAGGGAAAGGCCGAGTCGAACAGGAAGTTTGCCTTGTTCTTGAACGGCGAGATATAGTTTTTTTCGCCTCTGCGGACGTTTGCCCACATCTTGAGCGTCATTGCGGGGTCTGCGCCGCGGAAGTTATAGTCGCGCACCGTGCGCCGCACGAGCCTGAACCATGTGCCCTTGAAGCAGACCTGCCCGTTGAACTCAACATTGCTGCGCGCGGAGATGTAGAGCTTGAAGGCATCGGGGTGCTTTTCGGTTATCATGTCATTTAAGGCGTGTATGCCCTCGAAAACGACTATCTCGTCCTTTTTGAGCTTTATCGACTTTGACGGCTCGAGCACGCGCATCTGGCGGGAAAACTCGTATTTCGGTATGAATATGCGCTTGCCCTCGGCCAGCATGGTGAAGTGCTCGTTCAAAAGCTCCATGTCGAGGCACAGAGGAGACTCCAGATCAATGTCGCCCTCGGGAGTTCGCGGAGCTGTCGCGGGATCGACGGTCTTGAAATAGTCGTCCATGCCGACATAGTGGGCGTGAACGCCGCGGCGCTCAAGCTCCTCGCTTATCTTGCGCGCGGTCGTCGTCTTGCCCGAGCCGGAGGGACCGGACATCAGAACGATCGGACTGCGGCGGCTGTTTTCAATTATCTTATCCGCCGCGGTCTTCACGCGCTTTGCGTACACCTCGTCGCACTCCTCGATAAAGCCCTTGGGATCGGCGACCGTGCGGAAGTTTATATCTTTGAGATCAAATGCCATTATTTTTCGCTCTCCTTACTGTAAAAGTCTATTATACCCTGCTTATCGCGGCAGGTCTTTTGTATACCTGATATGTATTCGCTCGGATATTTCGGCGCGAAAAAGCGGATGTTCCGCCCGCCGGAGGGGGAGATGAGCTTTGTCGAGCCTCCGCCGCCGAGCGCGACGATGGAGCACAGCTCCTCCATGATGCAAACGTTGTATATGTTCTCGCTGCCCGGTCTTGCCCAGCCGACATTTTCGAAGCCGCCGGACATGAACTTCTGCCTGTACAGATAATACGGAGCCCAGCCGCCGCGCCGCAGCTTTTCGCCCGCAATATCGAGCATTTTCCCGACCTCGGCATCGGAGGGGACGGGACTGCCCTCAAGCGTTATGCGCGAGCCCTTTTTGAGCGAGAGCGTGTGTACCGTTATATTCTCAGGCTCGAGCCCTATGACGGTGTCGAGCGTTTTCTCGAAGCCCTCGGCGCTGTCGGCGGGAAGTCCTGCGATGAGATCCATGTTCACCGCCATGCCGCCGACCCTGCGCACCGTGTCCAGCGCGTCGAGTATATCCTTAGCCGAGTGCCTGCGGCCTATGACCTCGAGCACTCTGTCGCTCATCGTCTGCGGGTTTACGCTTATCCTGTCAACGCCGTGCGCACGCAGGGTGCGCAGCTTATCCTCCGTTATCGTGTCGGGTCTGCCGGCCTCGACGGTGTATTCGCGCAGGCGCGAAAGGTCAAAGCACTGCTCTATCTTCGAGCACAGTCTATCGAGCTGCTGTGCGCTTAGCGTAGTTGGCGTTCCGCCGCCCATGTAAACGGATATGACCGAAAGCCCGAGCCTGCTCACGGCCTCGGCAGCCGCGTCGAGCTCCTGCATGAGCGCGTCCATGAACGGGGAGATGAGCTTCATGCTCTTTTCGACCGACTGGCTCACAAAGCTGCAATACGAGCACCTTGTCGGGCAGAAGGGGATGCCGACGTACAGGCAGATATCGCGTGCGTCAAGGCTTTTTATAACGCTCTCGGTCACCATCGCCGTATCGCGGCAGAGAACGGCGCGCTGTTCGGTAACGTCATAGTCGGCGATGAATTTTTTCAGCGCCGCATCCGGGCTTTTCCCATTCAGCTCCTCGCGGAAGAGCTTTCCCGGCCTCACGCCCGTGAGCATGCCCCATGCAGGCTTTTCGTGCCCTGCTCTCAGGGCGGCACGGTAAAACGCTGTTTTTATTATGCGGCTGCAAAGCTTATCCCGCGCTATACCGTCTGTCATGAGAGCGGTCTTAACGGAGCCTTTGGCTCTGTATTCCGCGCCGCTTATGACAAGGCGGCAGCTTGCCGTCGTGAAGCGCTCACCCTGCGAGAGCCTCAGCTCGACCCTGTCTCCATCCGGCCTGCCCTCGGGGTATTCCGGCCTCTCGGCGGGATAGAGCGACAGCAGCATCTGCTCGGCTGCGTATTTATAATCATGTCCGTAAAAATAAAGTCTCACGGCGCGTCTCCTTGTGCGATGATAATTAAAATTATACCACATGGAATTAATTATTACAACAATTTGAAAGATGAGCTGCAAACAGAAGCTGCGGCTATAAAATATGCTGCGATTTTTTGATCTTTTTCGGCGATTCCTGCGTTTATATATATGAAAAGAGGTGAGCAGGTGGAGGACGCACTACTTATACATTGGATAAAGCAGGGCGACGAGGCGGCGTTTGAAACTCTCGTGCGGCGGCATTACGAGAACGTCTACGCCTTCTGCTTCCGCCGCTGCGGCGACAGGGAGCTGGCCGCCGACCTTACGCAGGAGGTGTTCCTCAGGCTCGTCACAGCCGTTTACGGATATTCGGTGACGGGAAGGTTCACAAACTATCTGCTGACCATTGCCGTCAACGTCTGCAACGACTATTACAGGCGCAGAAGACCAGCCGACGCAGAGCTTTCGGAGAACTTGACCGCAGCGCCCGACGCGGAGGAGCGGATACTCGAAAACGACAGCGCCGACGCCGTGCGCCGCGCACTGGACGAGCTTCCCGACGGGCAGCGTGACGCGGTGATACTGCGTTACTGGCACGATATGAAGCTGCGCGATATCGCTGCGGTGACGGGCGTCCCACTTGCAACGGCAAAATCGCGCCTGCGGCTGGGCATGGCGCGGATGCGGAAAATACTCATGGAGGGTGAATACGATGAGACTTGAATATGACGTTCCTTCACCGCCGGAGGGCGCTGTGGAGCGAACAATAGCGTCGGGTATTCGGCGTATGCGCATTTGCCGGCCGGCGAAAATGCCGCTTGCAAGGCTGTGCGGGCTGCAAATGGGCAACTTCTCTCCGCTGTACTGGACAGCACAGCTAATGGCGCTTATCGCCATGCTCTGCCTGCACTCGGGCGGCACGGCGGACACTGCGTCGGCGCAGCTTACGATGATGGTTTATGCAGGAGCTATAAGCACACTGGCCTGCCCCGAGCTCATGCGCAATATTTTCTGCCGGATGAGCGAGATAGAGCTGAGCTGCCGCATAAGCGGAGCAGAGCTTCTGGCTGCACGCATGCTGATAATAGGGGCGGCAGACCTCGCCGGAGTCACGGCAGCGGCGGTGATCGCTGCGGCAAAATTTCAAACGGCGCTTGCCCTTACGCTCGTGACCGGTGCGGCGCTGCTGTTCTCGTCAGCCTTCATAACGCTTATCGTACTGCGCGCTCTGCCCGTTATCCGCAGCCGCGCAGCCGCGCTGTCGCTGTCGCTGACAGTCTCTGCCGCCGTGGACATTGTGTGCACGTCTGTACCGTGGAGCATGCATGCATGGTCTGTTTTATGCGCCGTCAGCTTTGTGCTTCTGGCAGCGGAGCTCCGGCGCGAGCTCGGAAACGTAAAAACGGGAAGGGGGAACGGTATATGGAGCTGTGCCTGAATAACGTATCAAAGCAGTATAAGGACAAGCTTGCCGTCAACTCGCTGACGCTCACTCTGCGCGAGGGCGTCTACGGGCTGCTCGGACCGAACGGCTCGGGAAAGACGACGCTCATGCGTATGATCTGCACTATCCTGCGGCCGAGCGGCGGCAGCATCACGCTTGACGGCGAGGATATCCGCGAACTCGGCGCGGGCTACCGCGACAAGCTCGGCTATCTGCCGCAGGATTTTGGCTATTATCCGAGCTTCACAGGACGTGATTTCCTCATGTACATTGCTTCGCTCAAGGGACTGACAAGGTATCAGGCCGAGGAAAAGTGCGCACAGCTTCTGGAGCTCACGGGTCTCGGTACTGCTGCGGATAAAAAGCTGCGCAGCTATTCGGGCGGCATGCGTCAGCGCATCGGCATTGCTCAGGCGCTCATAAACGATCCGAAAATACTCATTCTCGACGAGCCGACGAGCGGCCTCGATCCCGCAGAGCGCGCAAAATTCCGCAATCTAATAAGCAGTCTGTCAAAAGAACGCATAATTTTATTATCGACGCACATCGTCTCTGATGTGGAGTATATCGCCGACCGTATCGTGCTCATGAAAAACGGACAGGCCGCCCTTGAGGACACGGGCGAAGATATATGCAGCGGTATCTCCGGTATGGTGTGGGAGTGCTGCACTGAACAGCAGGAGGCAGACAGGCTCGCATCGGCGTATGTCGTCACAAATCTGCATAACATGCACGACGGAGTGCATCTGCGTCTGGTATCGGAAACACGCCCAACGGCGGATGCCGTGCCCGTAGAGCCGAAGCTTGAGGATCTGTACCTCTATTATTTCAGGCAGGAGATTGAAAATGGATCTGATAAAGCTTGAATTTAAAAAGCTGTTCACTCCGCTTACGGTCGTTGTGCTCGCGGTAATGCTGACGGTGAATATGTACGCGGCGTTCACGCATCAGGGCGTGTTTTACGCAGGAGAACGGCGGTCGGAGCTTTACGAATTGAAGGCGAGAGGGAGCGAAATGCGCGGCGCGATAGACGATGAGTGGATAGCCGCACGCAATGCCGAGGTGCAGGCTGTCCTGAGCGCTCCGGAGTATCAGAAAAACGAGGAGGAGCTCGAGGAGCTTCGCCGCCATATGCGCGAGGAGGGCTTATCCGAAGCACTGATCGAGGAGCAGCTTGCAGTGCCGTATAATCGCCTGAACGCCGAGGGAATCGGCAAATACGAACAGACAGAGCCGTATATCGTTGCCGCGAATTTTTATAATCATGCAGAGAGTAAAAAGCAGGATCTCCTTGAGGAATACGCCGGTGACGAGGCCGTGTGCACGGACATAACGGAGCGCTACGACCGGCTCATAAACGACTTCACGGCCTTTTACGACTACTCTCTTGCCTACGAAAATATTCAGTACGCCGCAGCGAATATGCTCCATCTCACGATAGGCATACCGGTGCTCGTCGGCCTTGCACCGCTGTTTGCCCGCGAGCGGGCGCGCAGGACCGACGCGCTGCTGCTGTCGTCAAAGAGAGGCAGGCACGAGCTTGCACGGGCAAAGATCTGCGCCGGAGCGCTGTTTGCAGCTCTCGTGTGGCTGATAATGGCGGCATCCGTCACGATCTATGCGCTGCTGTTCTTCGGCACGCAGGGCTACGGCGGACTGTGGCAGTCGTTCACGGACATAACATCGCCGCAGCTATGGACGGTCGGGCAGGCGGTCGTGATAGAACTGCTTACCTGTCTTGCCGGCACGCTGTTTTTCGCCTTCGCCGTGATGCTCATCTCGGAGCTTTCGCGCAGCATGTTCCTTGCGGTAATACTCGCGGCCACACTGCTGCTAACGCCGATGTTTCTCGACCTGACAGCGAAAACGGCGGTGTTTCTGCCGACCTTTATCATGCGCGGCGTGGCGATATGGTCGAGCTATCTTCCGTCGAAGCTCTTCGGCAGCGTTGTACCGAGGCAGTACCTCGCCCTTGCGGCTGCGGCTGTGCTCAGCGCCGCCTGTGCTGCCGCCTCCGTGCGGGTATTTGCCTCCTCGCAGGCAAGGTAAATAAATTGCAGACAGCAGATATCGGAAATGCCCGGACTCGTTCCGGGCATTTTTGCTGCGCTTATCTGCGGCAGAAAATTTTACAGTTGTAATCGGGCGGATACTTTGTTATAATTTAATATCTATAAGTATTGCTGTAGGAAACGGAAAATGAAAAACTCACAGAGAATATTTGAACCGAATACAAGACCGTTCGTGTTTTTCCTGATAGTGTTCGCCATAGCGTCGCTCGTCACGAAAAACTTCTACCTCGCCGCGGCGGAGGGCGTCGTTATCCTTGCGCTTATCATCTACTCGGTGATAACGCGCTCGCGCCGCCGCAAGGCGCTGCTTGCGTATATCGAGTCTGTCACCTACGACGCGGAAACGGCAAAGAACAACACGCTGCTCAACTTTCCGCTGCCCATCGTCGTGTTCAGGCTTGACGACTCGCGCATCATCTGGGGCAACGAGATGTTCTTTTCCATAAGCGGACTGTCCGGCTCGCGCACGGACATAAGCCTTGCCGAGCTCATTCCAGAGTTCTCCGGCAAGTGGCTCATGGAGGGCAAGACGAAAAGCCCCGACCTTTTCGAGCTCAAGGACAGAAAATATCAGATATGCGGCAATATCGTCCGCTCAGGCGGAGACAATGACCAGCACTTTATGGCCATAGCCTACTGGATCGACGTTACAGAGTACGAAAATATCCGCGATGAGTACGAAAGGTCAAAGCCCGTCGCCGCGATACTGACGATCGACAACTACGAGGAGCTGATGAAAAACCAGCCCGAGCGCGTCAGGAACGACCTGCGCGACGCTGTCGGCGATAAGCTTGACCAGTGGGGAGCGGACACCAACGGCATCATCATAAGATATGACCGCGACAGATATCTGTTTCTGTTCGAGGATCGCTACATGCAGGGAATCCTCGATAAAAAGTGCGACATACTCAGCGAGGTGCATCAGGTCGTGAGCCCCAGCGGTATCCACGCGACACTGTCCATAGGCATAGGGCGCAACGCCGAAAGCGTCAACGAGGCGCTGCAATTTGCGTCCCTTGCCGTCGAGATGGCGCTCTCTCGCGGCGGCGATCAGGCCGTTATAAAAAACAAATTCAGCTTTGACTTCATCGGCGGCAAGGCCGGAGAGGTCGAGTCGAGCAACAAGGTGCGCTCGCGTGTTATGGCAAACGCGCTCGAATCGCTCATAAAGGATGCCTCGCGTGTGCTCGTCATGGGGCATAAGTTCAGCGATATGGACAGCATCGGCGGCGCAGTCGGCGTGTGCAGCCTTGCCCGCAAAAACGGCAAGAGCGCGCTTATCGTTGCCGACACGGAGAAGAGCTCGGCAAAGCCGCTGATAAAGCTGCTGCGCGAAAGCCCCGAATATAAGGAGGCCTTCATAAGCGCTCAGGAGGCCATCATGATAGCCGACGGCAAGACGCTGCTCGTCGTGGTCGATACAAACCGCCCCGAGCAGGTCGAGGATCTGCGCCTTCTGCAGTCGTGCAACCATGTTGCGGTCATCGACCATCACCGCCGCGCCGCGACTTACATAGACAGAGCCGACCTCAGCTTCATAGAGCCCTATGCTTCGTCTGTGTGTGAGCTCATGACTGAGATAGTCGAGATGTGCAGCGACGAGCCTAAGCTTCTGCGCTGCGAGGCTGAGGCGATACTGGCAGGCATCGTTCTCGATACGAAAAGCTTCACCATACGCACGGGCGACCGTACCTTTGACGCTGCGGCCTATCTTCGCCGCGCCGGAGCGGACACCGTGGCCGTCAAAAAGCTTATGCAGAACGGCATGGAGCAGACAGTCGCAAAATATAAGATCCTCCAGCGGGCGCAGCTTTACCGCAGCGTAATGGCCATTGCCGTGCCCGAAACGCCGCAGAACAGGATAGTCGCGGCGCAGGCGGCGGACGAGCTGCTGAACGTCGCGGGAGTTGATGCCTCCATGGTCATGTATCCGACCGAGGACGGCGGCGTGTTCGTCTCGGCGCGCTCGATCGGCGATGTGAACGTGCAGCTTATAATGGAAAAGCTCGGCGGCGGCGGAAACCGCGCGGCTGCCGCGGCGCAGATAAGCGGGCTGACGCTCCAGGAGGCGGTGGAAAAGCTGTACGCCGCCATTGATGAGTATATTGATTCGTGATATTTCACGGGAAAGGAATAAAACATGAAAGTCATATTCAACGTTGATGTCAGAGGTCAGGGCAAGAAGGGCGAGCTCAAGGAGGTATCCGACGGCTACGCACGCAACTACCTTCTGCCGAGAAAGCTCGCAAGCGAGGCTACGGTCGATAATATAAACGCGCTCAAGCTCAAGGAAAAGGCGAAGGCAGCTCAGATAGCGCGTGAAAAGGCCGAGGCCGAGGCGAATGCAAAGAAGCTCGGCGAGATCACCGTCACGGTACGCGCAAGAGCCGGCGATAAGGGCAAGCTCTTCGGCTCGGTCACCTCGCAGGAGATAAGCGACGCACTGCGCGAGCAGCACGGCATCGAGATAGAGAAGAACAAGATAGTCCAGCCCGAGCCCATCAAGACCTTCGGAGCGTTTCAGGTCAAGGCAAAGCTCGGCTATGAGATATCCGGCACGATAAACGTGCTCGTCATCGAAGCATAAGAAATAAGTAAGCGGCAGCAGGAGTTGAAGCATGGAAGAATTATTGGGCAGACAAGCGCCGCACTCGGCAGCGGCTGAGCAGGCGGTCATAGGCTCGATGCTGATAGACACGCGCTGCATCCCCGACGTTATCGAGCGGCTGCACGGTGCGGAGTTCTATATAAAACAGAACAGAGATATATTTGAGACTGTCTATGCCATGTTCTCCTACGGGCAGACGATAGACCCCGTCACGGTGCTCGACCAGATGAAGGTGCGCGGCGTGTATTCCGAGGCAAGTCCGGCATATATCGCCGAGCTCATGCGCATAACGCCGACGGCGGCAAACGTGCTCGAATACGCCGCCATCGTGCGCGACAGGGCGCTGCTGCGAAACCTTGCCTCGGCAGCAGACGAGATAAACAATCTCGTCTATGAGGGCTCGGGCGAGGCGGAGAACATCCTTGAAGCGGCAGAGAGCAAGATCTATGCCCTGCGTCAGGGACGCAATATCGGCGGACTTATGCCGATATCGACCGTCGTGCAGACCGTGTACGAGAATATATCCGAGGCCGCGTCCAGCGGCAAGACCATCCCGGGTCTGTCCACGGGCCTGAAGGATCTCGATAAATTCATCCTCGGCCTGAACAGGGGCGAGCTTATACTCATAGCCGCGCGCCCTGCAATGGGTAAAACGAGCATCGCGCTCAACATAGCCATGGACGTTGCCAAAAATTCGGACAAGACCGTAGCCGTGTTCTCGCTTGAGATGAGCCGCGAGCAGCTCGTCAGCCGCCTTCTTGCACGCGAGGCATCAGTCCCGTCGCAGAATATGCTCACGGGGCAGCTGAGCCCCGACGAGTGGCGCCGTCTTGCTTCGGCGGCGCAGATGGTCAGCGCGACGGACATGCGCATCGACGACAACTCCATGCTCACCGTCGCCGACATGAACGCCCAGTGCCGCAGACTTTCAAATCTCGGCCTTGTCGTCATCGACTATCTTCAGCTAATGCAGTCGGCAGGCGGCAAGAGCAGCTATAACGAGAACCGCCAGCAAGCGGTCAGCGATATAAGCCGCATGCTCAAGATAATGGCAAAGGAGCTCAACGTTCCCGTAATATGCCTCAGCCAGCTCAACCGCGCCGCCGTCGGCAGGAGTGATAAGCGCCCCATGCTCAACGACCTGCGCGATTCCGGAGCTATCGAGCAGGATGCCGACGTTGTCATCGGCCTGCACCGCGAGGGCTATTACGATCAGGAAAGCTCCGACCCGTATCTGGCGGAGGCCATAGTTCTCAAAAACCGCAAGGGTCAGACGGGTACGGTGTATCTGCAATGGCTGCCAGAGTTTACGAGCTTCGGCAACCGCTCGGCAAAAACCGATGACGATTATTGATTTTGTTAGGGAAAACGCGCTGATAGCGTCCGGCGACCGCGTCCTGTGCGCGGTGTCCGGCGGCGCGGACTCCATGTGTCTGCTGCACTATCTATCGGAAAACGCCGGAGCGCTCGGCATCACCGTGTGCGCTGCAAGCTTTGACCATATGATGCGCGGCGAGGAGTCGGCCTCCGACTGCCGCTTCGTAGCAAGGTTCTGCGCAGAGCGCGGCATAGAGTGCATCACCGGCAGCGGCGATGTGCGCGAGCTTGCGCAAAGCAGCGGCATGAGCGAGGAGGAGGCGGCGCGGAAGCTCAGGTATGAGTTTCTGGAGACTGCCGCAAAAAGCCTCGGCTGCAATGTCATCGCCACGGCGCATAACGCAAACGACAACGCCGAAACGCTGCTGTTCAATTTAACGCGAGGCGGCGGCCTGAAGGGGCTGTGCGGCATACCGCCGAGGCGCGGCAGCATCGTCCGTCCGCTGCTTGGCTCGACGCGGCGCGAGATCGAGGAATATAATGCGGCTCACGGCATAGAGCATGTGAGCGATAAGACCAATTTCAGCGACGATTATACGCGCAATGTCCTGCGCCACCATGTAACGCCGGTGCTCGAGCGCATAAACCCCGCGTTCTTCGCGGCCTGCTCCCGCACGAGCCGGCTCCTGCGGGAGGATGAGGAATGCCTCGGCGCAATGGCTCAGAAGGCCTATGATGAGCATTACAGCGCCGGAACGTTTCCGGCAGACGAGCTGCTGGCGCTTCCAAAGCCTGTTGCTATGCGCGTCCTGCGCCTTATCTGCGGCAGGTCGCTGAGCTTTGCCCACGCGCAGGCTGTGTACGGCATTGCCTCGTCAAGCGAATATAAATGCGCCGATATAAACGGAATGCGCGTTGCCTGCGACAGGGGAGTGCTCCGCTTCGGAGACGGCGGACAGACCGCTGTCGAGCCGGTTTTGCTCAAGATAGGCTCCGTACAGACCGTTATGGGCGGTGAATTTGAGGTAAAAAGCGAAATAATCGACTCATGCAGCGAAATTTTCCGATCATTTAATATTTTATACTTTAATTACGACAATATTTGTGGTAGCATATCCTTTACGTCACGAAGAGCAGGCGACAGGATACGCCTTGCCGGCAGAGGCTGCACGAAAAGCCTGAAGGATCTTTTCTCCGAGGCAAGGCTCAGCCGCCGCGAGCGCGAGACGAGGCCGGTGCTGCGCGACGAAAAGGGCGTCATAGCCGTTTACGGCTTCGGCGCTGCTGAAAGATGTATTGCACGCCCCGGGGACAAGGTCCTTCGGGTGACAATAAATAAAACAAACCGTACGGGGGACAATTAAAAGATGAATAACGATATAGAGAGAGTGTTCTTCACAGCGGATGAGATCGAGGAGAAGGTAGCTGCCCTCGGCGAGCAGATATCCAGCGACTTCGACGGTAAGAATCCGCTGTTTGTCGGCGTTCTGAAGGGCTGCTTCGTGTTCATGGCCGATCTCATGCGCCATGTCAGCATTCCCTGCTCGATGGACTTCATGGCCGTTTCGTCCTACAAGGGCGGCACGAGCTCCACGGGCGCGGTCGAGATACACAAGGATCTCGGGCAGAACATCGAAGGCCGCCATATCATAATCATCGAGGATATCCTCGACAGCGGCAACACCCTGAACTATCTGCAAAGCTATCTCATGACGAGAAAGCCCGCGTCGATAACCATTGCTGCGCTTATGGATAAGCCCTCGCGCAGAGTCGCCCCCGTTTATGCAAAATATTCATGCTTTGAGGTGCCCGATGAATTTGTTGTCGGCTACGGTCTCGATTATGACGAGCAGTACCGCAACCTACCCTTTATCGGCGTGCTCAAGCCGGAGATATATACGAAATAATTCAGGCACGGATGAAATGCTTCCTGTCTAAAAGGACGTGATTAATTGAAACCTCAGCGCAACAGAGCGAGAGATATAGGCTTTTATGTCCTGATACTGGTGCTGCTTGCATGCACTCTGTTCACTCTGCTCAATCAGGAACCCGAGAATGAGCTCAGCTATGCTCAGGTAAAGGATCTTTTCAAGGAGGAAAAGGTTCAGGAGTTCACCTATAACGGTTCAAAAAACATCCTCGAGATGAAGGTCAGGGACTCAAGCGCCCAGGGCGGAACAAAAACCGTTTATTATAAGATGTACAGCTTTTCGCTGTTTTATGAGGAGTTCGGCGAGCTCATCGACCAGCAGTACGACAGCGGCATAATCAAGGATTATCAGATCGAGCCCGTGCAGTCAACGTGGTGGCTCCAGCTGATACCCTATGTCCTGTTCATCGGCTTCATGGTGTTCTGGATCGTCATGATGCAGCGCGCGCAGGGCGGCGGCGGAGCAGGCGGCGCGATGAAGTTCGGCAAGGCCAGAACGCGCCTCGGCAGCGAGGAGAAAAACCGCAAGACCTTCAACGACGTTGCCGGTGCGGACGAGGAAAAGGCCGAGCTTCAGGAGCTGGTCGAGTTCCTGAAGGATCCGAAATCGTTCACGAAAATGGGCGCAAGGATACCCAAGGGCGTTCTGCTCGTAGGCCCCCCGGGAACGGGCAAGACCCTGCTTGCCAAGGCTGTTGCCGGCGAGGCGGGAGTGCAGTTTCTGTCCATTTCCGGCTCTGACTTCGTGGAGCTCTATGTCGGTGTCGGCGCATCGCGTGTGCGCGACCTGTTCGATCAGGCCAAGAAGGTCGCTCCGGCCATCATATTCATCGACGAGATCGACGCGGTAGGCCGTCAGCGCGGCTCCGGCCTCGGCGGCGGTCACGACGAGCGCGAGCAGACCCTCAACCAGCTGCTCGTCGAGATGGACGGCTTCGGCAACAACGAGGGCGTTATCGTCATGGCGGCCACGAACCGTGCGGATATCCTCGATAACGCGCTGCTGCGTCCCGGCCGCTTTGACCGTCAGGTCTATGTCGGAATGCCCGATATAAAGGGCAGGGAGGCGATACTGAAGATACATTCACGCGGCAAGCCTCTTGCTGACGATGTCGATCTCAAGTCCCTTGCCAAGGGCACGCCAGGCTTCTCCGGCGCTGACCTTGAAAACCTCATGAACGAGGCGGCACTGCTGGCCGTGCGCCGCAAGCACCGCTTCATCACGATGGACGACTGCGACGAGGCCATACTCAAGGTCGAGATGGGACCCGAGAAGAAGAGCCGCAAGATGTCGGACAAGGCAAAGCGCCTCACGGCCTACCACGAGTCCGGCCACGCGATAGCCTCGAAATTCCTCAAGCACACCGACCCTGTGCACTATATAACCATCATCCCGCGCGGCATGGCCGGCGGCTTCACGCTCTACCGTCCCGACGAGGACGCGGAGAACTTCACCTCCAAGTCGCAGATGTTCGAGCACATCGTCGCCTGCCTCGGCGGACGCATTGCCGAGAAGCTGTTCCTTGACGATATCTCGACCGGCGCATCCGGCGATATCCAGCAGGCCACGAGCATAGCGCGCAACATGGTCACGCGCTACGGCATGAGCGAAAAGCTCGGCCCCATCCAGTACGACAGCTCCGACCACAGCATCTTCATAGGCCGCGATTTCGGCACAACAAAGAGCTACTCCGAGGAGACCGCCGCCCTCATCGACGAGGAGGTAAAGCGCATCTTCGACGAGGCCTCGGCTCTGTGCGAGCAGATACTCACCGAGAAGCGCGATACGCTCATCGGTGTTGCCGAATACCTGCTTGAGAACGAGTCGATGGATCGCGAGACCTTCGATTACTACTGCGAAAACGGCGTTTTCCCCGAGCCTAAGCCCGCGCCCGCCATGCAGGACGACACCATCGAGCGCCCCGCGCGCAAGATCGCCCGCTTTGACGATCCCCCCGCCGAGAGCGATGCCTCCGCAGGCATGGCCGACGCTCCCGACGACACGGACAAACCCGAATAAACGATATAACGCAAGCACCGCAGGTTGATTCCTGCGGTGCTTTTTGCTGCCAAAACATTAACGAGCTACTGTCAAAAGGTGTACTTTTTGACAGTAGCTCTTGTATGTGTAATGATACTCGAAAAACGGCAAAATCGCAAGACTTTGCCGTTCTTTTTGTTGATAACAGCGAATAAATGTCCTCTGTTTTGTGCATTTTGACGAGGCAAACTGTCAAAATACTTGACTGTCAAAAAGTACACTATTTGATAGTTGTGAAACTCAAAATACGAGGAGGAAAATGATGAAAAAACGAATACTAAGCCTGCTGCTCGCAGTGCTCATGATCATGACGCTTGTGCCGACCGCAGCGCTGGCATCTAGAGGCGACAATGATATTGCTTATCCCGTAACAAACGGCAATATCTATTTTGATAGTTATTTTAAACAAATAACAGACTGCGATAAATCAGTTACGGTGGCTGACATTCCAGAACAAATCGGTGGAGTTGATGTGCGGTATATTGGCACCAGTGCATTCTACCAATGTACGAATTTGACGAGCGTCACGATTCCGGACAGTGTTACAGGCATCCGCGATTCTGCATTCTCTGGCTGCACGGGACTTACGAGCGTTACAATCCCGAACAGCGTGACGAGCATCGGCAACTTTGCGTTCTCCGACTGTAAGGGGCTTACGAGTATCACGATACCAAGCAGTGTGACGAACATTGGAGACCATGTATTTCAATACTGCAAGAAATTAACGGAAATAAATGTTGAAGCGGATAATTCCGCTTACAGTTCAGATGATGGTGTCCTGCTGAACAAGACACAGACGATGCTCAAAAATTGTCCTGCAGGAAAAAGCGGTGAATACGCAATTCCTCAAACTGTAACAGAAATACGTGACAATGCATTCAAAGACTGTTCAAGTCTTACGAACGTCACGATCGCGAATAGCGTCAAGAGTATTGGTGAATCGGCATTTGAAAACTGCTCAAGTCTTACGAGCATTACGATTCCAAACGGCGTAATGATGATCAGCGATCGCATATTTGAAGACTGTACGAGTTTAGCAAGTGTAGAAATCGCGAATAGCGTGACAAGCATCGGCGAATGCGCATTCAAAAACTGCAGGAGCCTTACGAGCATTGATATCCCGAACAGTGTGACGCACATCGGCAGCTATGCATTCTACGACTGCAGGAGCCTTACGAGCGTCACAATCCCAGACGGAGTGACGAGCATCGGCAGCTGGGCATTCTACAACTGCAGGAGCCTTACGAGCGTCACGATCCCAGACGGAGTGACGAGCATCGGCAGCTGGGCATTCCGCGACTGCTGGAGCCTTACGAGCGTAGAAATCCCGAACAGCGTGACGAGCATCGGTGACGATGCATTCGGTTCCTGCGATAGTATTAAAGACGTATACTACACTGGCAGTGAAGCCGAGTGGAAAGAGGTAAGTATTCAATCTGCAAATTATTCTCTCACGAGAGCGAGAATACATTATGGCGGCACGATGGAGTCGCATATATATACAGACGTTATTACCGATCCGACCTGTACAGAAAGAGGCTATACCACTCATACCTGCACCTGCGGCATTAGCTATATTGATAACTATACTTGGTATACAAACCACAGCTACGTTGACGGAATATGCACAATCTGTGGTGCAAAAGACCCGAATTACGTTCCGCCGCATACTCATGACTACAATGCAGTCGTAACAGCTCCCACCTGCACGGAAAAGGGCTACACTACCTACACCTGTTCCTGCGGCAGCAGCTATAAGGACAGCTACACCGATGCCCTCGGCCATAACTACAAGAACGGCAAGTGCACCCGCTGCGACGCAGAGGAATCCGGCGGCGAAACTCATACTCATGATTACAAAGCCGTCGTAACAGCTCCTACCTGCACCAGCGCAGGCTACACGACCTACACCTGTTCCTGCGGCAGCAGCTATAAGGACAGCTACACCGATGCCCTCGGCCATAACTACAAGAACGGCAAGTGCACCCGCTGCGACGCAGAGGAATCCGGCGGCGAAACTCATACTCATGATTACA
>CAVFCI010000030.1:0-22300 GCA_963620985.1 Hallerella sp.
CATTTTGAATACTTTCAAAATGCTCGGCGGAAAAGTGCAGTCAAAAAAGTCCCGCGAGGGACTTTTTTGACAAACTGACACGCTCCGCGGCTTTTACCGCGGAGCGTGTTCAGACTGTTAAAAAACTCCGAGGCTTGCGCCTCGGAGTTTTCATATCAATATTTATTTTGCCTTGATGGCGGCTTCGATCGCCGCAGCCTTGTCAGCCGGAACAAGACCCTTGCTGGTCACGAGATCGAATATCTCGCCGCAGGTCTTTTTATAAAACAGCTTGAGGGGGTACTTCAGAAGATTGGGGGCGTACTGCTCGCACAGCTCGCGTCCGCCGTTTACCTCGAAAAAGTCCTTAACTGTCATGCTTTTGAAATCCATGATTATCCTCCTTTTATGATAGCTTTTTTAATAGCCCTGCCTCGGGCAGGGCTATTCCTATGATCTGATTATTTATCGCCGTACAGCTCGTTGAACTTGGCAATAAGTGCATCGGCAGCTGCCTGATCGCAGTAGCCCTTGCCAAGGATATAGCCGACAACGTCCTTCGCCTGCTTCTTGTGGAAGGGAACGTATGCTATGCTGGGCATCTTGCCGATGACGGGGATGAACTCCTTGAAGAGCTCTTTTCCGTTGTAGTCATCCAGAAACTGCTTACCGGTTACTTCATCAAACTTAGGCATGATATAATTCTCCTTTTCTTTTATGCGCGGATCTTCCCTGTGTCCGCCTTGGTGATATGACCATGTTACAACAACCATGTCGTATTTGTCAAGTGCGTGAAGCTATTGACAAACAATTTCGACATTTTGAACAAATTGGAGCTTGAAATTTCTGCACTATTTTTTTGCGTGAAAATCGCCCTCCGTGCCGTCAATGAGCCGCCTGATATTGCTCCGATGCATGAAAACAACGAGCGCCGCGGAGAAGATGCACATAAGAAGCATCGGCTTTCCAGCGCCTGTGAGCGCAGCGGCTATCGGCAACGAAACGGCGGCGCACATCGAGCCGAGCGATACCTTGCGCGTTGAAAGGCTCACGGCGAAAAACACGGCCATGATAATTGCAAACACCCCGAGCCCCGTCATGATGCCGAGCGCCGCGCCGACAGACACTCCCTTGCCGCCGTGAAAGGCAAAATATATCGGGAAGCAGTGGCCGAATATGCAGGCAGCTCCGGCAAGCGCCTCGCCGCTCTCTCCGCCGAGATATGCGCCTATGAGCATTGCGGCGACGGTCTTGACGGCATCGAGCGCAAAGGTCGCAAAGCCGGCCTTCATGCCGTACACACGCGCCATGTTCGTCGCTCCCGCGTTGCCGCTGCCCTTTTCGCGCACGTCGCCGCCGTACACACGCTTTGACAGCGGAATGGACGCGCAAAACGAGCCCAGAAGATATGCAATAAGCACGATGATGAGATATTTCATTGCCGCGCCTCCTTGCTTCAAAAAATTCAAGTATATTATATCAATAATTTTAAGTATTTCAATAGTAAAAATGCACAGTACAGGACCGTTCATTTTGTTGAAATCTTATAATAAACCGGACATTCGCAGTCCGCCGATGAGCATCTTTATGCCGAAGGCCGTGACGAGCACCGCGCTGAGCTTTATCATATACTTCATGTATTTTCGCGGCAGCATCGAGCCGAGCGAGCCGAACAGCAGCATGAGCGGCAGCGTTCCGAGCGCAAAGGCCAGCATGACGAGAGCTCCCCTTCCCGCGTTTCCGCCTGACATCGCAAGCAGCCACATGGCGTACATCGAGCCGCAGGGCATCACGCCGGTAAGCAGTCCAACAGCAAGTGGGCGGGAGGCAAAGCGCCGCCGCGCTCCCTGTGAGACGGAGCAGAAGCTGCTCTGCTGCGGCACGAGCGAGCGCAGTCCGGGCAGCAGTCCCCACATGTTCACGCCGAGGAGCGCAACGAGGATGCCGATCATCGTAAAGGCAATGCTCTTTGTCTGCACGGTGTAGCTTATGACCGTGCCGAGTGCTCCGAACACCGCGCCCATGGCGGTGTACGATACGAGCCTGCCGGCGTTATATCCGGCAGCGGCTCTCAGCGGCGACGCGGCAGCGCCCGTCTGACTGAGCATGATGCCGCCGCACATGGCGATGCAGTGCGTGCCGGTGAGAAGCCCGATGAGGAATATATATCCGAGCGGAGCGCCGTCATATGCCTCGGGCACGGCGTTGAGCTTCAGATTCATGAGGAGCCAAACCAGCAGCACCGTGAGTGCAGCACATATTATGTCAACCGCATATTCGAGCCTTCCCTTTTCGCCCGTCTCGTATCCGGCGGCCTCGAGGCTGCGGCAGAGCGCCGCCTCGTCAACTATGTCCGGATCGTATTCAACATGCGCAAGTCCCTTGAAATAGCTTGCCCTTGCGGAGATCACTCCGCGCCTTGACATGAGCGCGGACTCGACCGCGTCCGTGCAGGCGCGGCAGATCATGCCGCGAATTTTTATATCCGTCTCGCAGGTCTTCATGTTTCTCAGTCCCTCCCCCGCAAAAGCAGCGTGAATACGGCTCTCATGCCGAGCACTGATGAGATAAGCGACAGCGCAGGCGGAAGTCCGGCAGAGGCAAGCTCTGATATTTTTCTTTGCAGCACAGTGTCCTTCCCTGTCCGCTCGACCTTTACCTGCGCCCTTCCGCTGCGCAGAAGCGTCCCGCACAGCACGGTGTCGCCCTCGCGCTTAGCTCTGAGCTCCTCTGCGCCGGCCACAGCCGATTCATCGACCCTGCACTCGCCGGATATCACCACTCCGTCGGCGGCAAAGCGCTCGCCCGGCAGGACGGTGAGCACATCGCCTGTGCGCAGCTCACCGGTGCTTTTATCCGCAGCTTCTCCGTTCTGCACGACCCGCGCCGTTTTCGGCTGCATATGCGAAAGCCTGCGTGCCGATGCTCCGAGAACGTACACCGCACGGCTCTCCGCCAGACGGCAGATCAGCAGCAGCACCGTCGCCGCCGTCAGCAGCAGGAAACGCACTCTGCCTGCCGCGCAAAGGACAAACAGCGCCGTTAAGATAGCAGCCGCCGCGATATCGGGGCTGAGTACCCTTCTTTTTATCGCCCTGAGCGACGTGCGGAAAAAATACCCGCCGCCCGAAAGCGCAAGAGCGCCGAAGACCATGCGTGCGGCAGACGATATGTCCCAAAGCTGCGGCAGAGAAAAGAACAGCGCCGCAAAAATGCCGCGCACGAGCTCCGGCTGCGCCGCCATGCCTACGCTGCCGGTATCGGGGCTTGTTAGCTCTATCTCGGCGCTCTGTCCGAGCAGGCGGCTTATATGCTCTGCATCTGTTCCCACCGGCCAGAGCTGCGCCTTTATAATGCCGCTCTGCTCGCCGCAGTCAAGCTGCGCAACGCAGTCGAGCTGCGCCAGCGCATCAAGCGCCTCCCCGACGTTTTCGCATTTTACAAGCAGCGTATCCATCGGGATCTCGTAGCCAGCCTTATTTATGCATCGGGCAAGCCCTCCGACATCGACCCTCGCAGCGTCGTAGCATATCTCCGCCCTGCCCGCCGCATAGCTCACCTGCGCGGATATAACGCCGTCCTGAGCGCTCAGGGCGCGGCTGAGGCGCCTTACGCAGGCGGCGCAGTCTATACCGTTTATTTTAAGCGAAACTTCAGCCATAGCACAGAACCTGCTTTTTATTGACCATTTGGTAATATTAATATATCACTTCTCTATACTCTTGTCAATCGACGGTAATAACATACAATGTATCTCCGCAGACCCTGAATTTGACCTCCCTGCCGTCATACTCCATGCCGTACACGCGCTCGGGATCGTCGTGATAGCGCGGGCGCGGATCGTTTTCCAGCACCTCGGCAAGGCCGTCGGGCAGCGGCTCAGACACTCCGTCGCAAAGCTCGACGCGGAGCCTTTCAAACTGCACGGAAGCCGTAAAGCCGCCCGTGGCCGCAGGGTGGGAGTCTGCATAGGCAACGTAGGGCTTAATGTCGAATATGGGCGTTCCGTCCATGAGATCCGCGCCGCGAACATGCAGCACGGGGCCGCGGTCTGCGCTGAACTCAACGCACTCCAGCTCGACCGAGGACAGGCCTATCGGGTTCGGGCGGAACGGTGAGCGCGTTGCAAATACGCCCATGCGCGTATTCCCGCCGAGACGCGGCGGGCGCACCGTCGGCGACCATTGTGCTCCCTCCGACTCCGAGAAGCACCAGATCAGCCATATATGCGAAAAGCCCTCCAGTCCGCGCACTGCATCAGCCGAGCGGTACTCCGGCTCAAAGACTATCTCGCCCTTCACCTTGGCCGCAACGCCGCTCTGCCGCGGAATGCCGAATTTAGTCTTAAAAGGCGTGTGTATTCGCGCTATTATCTTCATTTCAGACATATAAGCATCCCCTCCCGTTGATTTTTTCCGATTAATGATATATTATATAGTTAATAAACTAAAAGTCAATTCACCTGGAGGCGAATTATTTGAACTACGTTCTGCGCACGGAGAAACTGACAAAGCAGTTCGGCGATAAAATGGCCGTGAAAAATGTCAGCATGCAGATAAAAAAGGGAGATATCTACGGTCTTATAGGCAAAAACGGTGCGGGCAAGACCACGCTTATGCGCCTTGTGCTGGGCGCTGCCATGCCGTCCGGCGGCAGCATCGAGCTGTTTGACGGGCGTGAAAGCGAAAACGAGTCGCGTCACCGCGTCGGCGCTCTGCTTGAATACCCGTGCATATACAAAAACTGCACGGCGCTTGAGAATCTGCGCCGCTTTGCGATACTGACGGGCGGTGACATTGATGAGCTGGAGGACATACTGGCGCTCGTCGGCCTCGGAAATGTCGGCAGGAAAAAGGCCGGACAGTTTTCGCTCGGCATGAAGCAGCGCCTTGCCATCGGCATTGCCCTGCTCGGTCATCCCGACTTTCTCGTGCTCGACGAGCCGATAAACGGCCTCGACCCTGCCGGTATCAAGGAGATACGCGACGTTATACTCACGCTCAATCAGAAAAAGGGCGTTACCTTTCTTGTATCGAGTCATCTGCTCGATGAGCTGTCAAAGATCGTAACGACCTACGGCATCGTTAATGACGGCGTTCTCGTCGAGCAGATAACGGCAAGTGAGCTTGAGAGCCGCTGCCGCCATCATCTGAAGCTCAGGGTGGACAACGTGCCCAAGGCGCAGGCGCTTTTATCCTGCCTTGTCAGTCAGCCCGATGCCGTCAGGGTCCGGGACGGCTGCATTTATATGTACGAGCTGCTCGATAAAGGCGACAGGATAAACCGCCTGCTCGTTCGCCACGGGATAATGGTCAGCGAGCTTGCTGTCCAGACCGCGGGGCTGGAGGATTACTTTCTTGAAAGGATGGGCAAGTGATATGGGAAGACTGTTGCGTTTTGAGCTGCACAAGCTCATGCGTCAGAAGAGCTTTTATATCTGCCTTGCCGTCGCTGTGGCAATGCTGTTTGTTTCGACCTACACGACGTATCTGATAAGCAAGGACGTCGTTGACGCCGGTCAGATGGGCATATGCGGCATGGAGGTCATGCTAGGCGCGGCCTCCGGCGGGACGCTGGTCATGGTCATGGGCGTGTTCATTCCCCTTTTCACCTGCGAGGATTACGCCTCGGGCACGATAAGGAACATAGTGACCCGCGGCTACACGCGCCTCGGCATTTTTTGCGCAAAGCTCATCACGGTTTTGCTGGCCGCGACGCTGATGACGGTCGTCTGCATGGCCTCGGGCTATCTCATTGGAACAGCATTCGCCGGCAGCGGTGCGCAGTCCTTTGACGCGGACACCGTGAAGCTGCTGCTGTGCCAGCTCGCCGTCATACTCGCGGAGGCTGCGCTGTTTTACGCTGTCAGCAGCGTTTTGCAGAAAACCGGCGGCGCTGTCGCAATATGCCTCGTGCTGCCGATGGTCGTGACTATCCTCCTCACGCTGGCGGACACTGCGCTCGCGGAAAAGGAGATAGAGCTCTCAGGCTACTGGATCGACCGCATAAACGCCTCACTCGGCTCGTTTGACGTTACGGATAAGGACATGAAAAAAGCGCTGCTTGCAGCGCCGGTCTATTTTCTTGTGACAAGCGTAGGCTCATTTCTGGCGATCTCAAGAAAAGAATATTGAGAATACGAACAAAAAGCTACCCCGACGGGTAGCTTTTTCAATACATCAACATGTCATTTTCTTCTGCGGGACCGGCCACGGTCGGCATACATTCGGTTATCCGCAATGCGGCTGTCCGAGTCCTTCATGAACTGCTTCAGCTTATCCTCAAAGTCCTGATCGTCGGTGGGCGCTGCGACCTGACCGCTCGGCTGCCGGGGCTGCTGCTGTTTTTGCGCGGCGGGGCGCGGCTGCTGCGGGGCGCGCTTTCGCGGCGCGTTATCCGATTCCTCGGCGCGCTTTATCGAGAGATTGATCTTATCCCCGTTTATGCCGATGACCTTGACCTTGACAGTCTGACCGACGCTGACGAACTGCGCAACGTCGCTTACAAAGGTGTTTGCGATCTCGGAAATATGCACAAGACCGCTCTTGCCTCCGGGCAGGCTCACGAAAGCGCCGAACTTCGTTACGCCGCTCACCTTGCCCTCCAGCACCGCTCCCACTTCAGGCTGCATATTTTATCCCCTTATATCTCTAAATATCTTTTCATCCGAGCCGATGAGTCTCAGCCGGTATTTTGCCAGACTTTCTATGCCGTCGTCCGTATCAACATCCGCAAGCTGGGCTTCAAGATACGCGCCGTCCTCCTGCGCCTGCTGAATTTCTGCCTGCAGAGCCATTGACTGCTCCATGACCTCCGCAAGGTCGCGCTTTAAGCTCACCAGATTCAGAATAGCATATACGGCAAGCATCGTCAATGCCAGACCGATGATCGTCGTCGATTTTTTCATCCCGCTTTTCCTCTCTCCCTTTGCTGCTTTTTTTCATTGTAAACCAGTTGGAGGCTTTTGAAAAGCATTTTTTGATGTAATCGCAAAGTTTTTTTGAAGTTTTCCCGATAGGAGCAAATATTCGCTTCACAAAGACCGCGAAACGGGAAAAAGCAGGCAGGAAGACAGGACTTAAAAGCGCCATATACGCGGCAAAGCCGCAGACCGCGGCGCAGAGCATGAACACATGCAATCTGCCCTGCCCCGCGTCCATGCCGAGGGTAAACAGCGCAAACAGCAGCAGTGCGCAGAACATCGCATCGAGCGCCGTATTTCTGCGCAGCAGGCGGCGCAGAGCCCGCAGGATATCGTAAGCCGTGCCGAGGGCAAAGCCGGTCAGCACGGAGGCTGCCAGCTGCGCAAGCTGGAGCGACACCGCAAGATGCATCTATCCGAAAAGCTTCTGCCAGAAGCCGCCCGCCGGAGCTTTGTCCTCGTAGCTGAGCTCGCTTATGCTGCCCTCGACGCTCAGCTGCCCCGTATCGAGGCTTATCCTGCCTATATGCAGTCCGCTGCCGCGCACGATGAGATCGCCGCTGCTCGTGTTCATGACGATAAGGCTCTCGTCAAAGCTCTCGACATCCTCAACGCCCGTTACATTGAGCCGCGTCCTGTCCTCAAGGCTTATGCCGTGCGTCTTTGCCGCCTGCGGCTGCTTTTCCTCGTATGCCATGTGCAAGTCCCCCTTTTTTGTACAAGCATATGAGCCTCAGACGCAAAAAATGCACTCCTTTCAGAGTGCATTTTCGTTTATAACTCTTATGCCGTCAGCTTTCAAAAGCTCGGCGGCAACTCCGTCGCCGGAGACGAGCGTTCCCGTGAAGGTGCCGTCGTAGACCGTGCCGCTGCCGCAGGAGGGGCTGTTTGCCTTGAGTATCGCAAGCCTTGCGCCGCAGAGCCGTGCAAGATACAGCGCCGCCTGAGCGCCTTTCTGAAACTGCGCCGTAACGTCCGCTCCGGCTTTTGATACGACCCTGTCTCCCAAGCGCTCCGACGGAGTGCGCGGCGTTGTCAGCCCGCCGTAGCACTCGGGGCACACGGGGATCAGCTCGTATTTTTCCGTGAGCATTTTGAGCTTTTCCTCCGGCAGACGGTTATTGCCGCCGTCGTACCTGCAATCAAGGCCGAGCAGGCATGCCGATATTATGACTCTTTCTCTCATCGTCTTCTCAGCCCCAGCACAGCGCCGCACACGCCGCCTATGATATGCGTAAGCTGCGACACGTTATCCTTCAGCATAACGCCGTTTACGACCTCGCTGCCGAGGTAGAGCACCAGCACGAGGATGAGCGTTATCGGTATGCAGCCGTCGCGCATTCCGGCAAGGGATGCCATGACTATCATCATGAACACGATGCCAGACGCGCCCATGAGCATTGAGCCCGGAAACAGAAACCAGTACACAAGGCCGGACACGAGCGCGGTTATGACGATGGCGCTCAAAAGATTGCGGCTGCCGTACTTCTCCTCAAGTCCCGGGCCGACGACGAGGATCATCATCATATTGCCTATGTAATGGTCATAGTCAACATGCCCCAGAACATGCAGGAAAAAGCGCGGGTAGGTCAGGATATCTGACAGCGACGAGCGCCAGACGCTGAACAGATATGTGTCCGTCCAGCCGTCGGTGACTCTGCCGAGCAGCAGCGCTATAAGCGATATGAGCGCGAAGGTCAGCGTCACGGGGGCGTTATATTGCAGTCGGAACAGTCTTTTCATTTAAGCTTCTCCAGCGCCTTTTCGTAATACTCCTTCGTGCGCTCATCAAAGCAGACCATGCGCACGCGCTCTATCTCCGGATGCTCAAACAGGTACTCGGAGATCGTTTTTATTGCTATCTCGGACGCTTTGGAGAGCGGGAAGTGATAAACGCCTGTGGATATCGACGGGAAGTCCACGGTCTTGCAGCCGTTTTCCGACGCGAGCACGAGGCAATTTCGGTAGCAGGAGCGGAGCTTGTCCTCCTCGCCGTTGTTGCCGCCGTTCCAGACGGGACCGGGCGTGTGGATAACGTACTTTGCCGGAAGCTTATAGCCTCGGGTGAGCTTCGCCTCGCCGGTCTTGCAGCCGCCCAGCGTACGGCACTCGGCCAGAAGCTCGGGGCCTGCCGCACGGTGTATTGCGCCGTCAACTCCGCCGCCGCCGAGCAGCGAGCAGTTTGCCGCGTTTACGATGGCATCGACCGCCTGCTTTGTTATATCGCCCTGAATTATCTCTATCTTAGCCATATCGCACCTCAAAAGTTATTTATATCGGAAATGAGCGCGTCAATGTCGCTCTCCTTGCTTGCCCAGCTCGTGCAGAAGCGTGTGACCGCGCCGCCGTCGGGCAGCGGAGTTTGGATGAAAAAACTGTACTTTTCGCGCAGAGCCTCAAGCTGCCGCTTGCTGAGTATCGGGAATATCTGATTTGTCGGCGAGGGATAGGCAAGCTCTATGCCCTTAGCAGCAAACGCCGCGCCGAGCCGTGAAGCCTGCTCCACCTCGCGGCGGCCTATCCTGTAATACAGGCCGTCGGTGAAGAGCGTGTCAAATTGCAGGCCGAGCAGCCTGCCCTTGGCGAACATGCCGCCGCGCTGCTTTATGATATAGCGGAAGTCCTTTTTTATCGCCTCGTTTTTTATAACGACAGCTTCGCCGAAGAGCGCTCCGTGCTTTGTTCCGCCGATGTAGAACACATCGCACAGCCGTGCAAGCTCCGGCAGCGTGGGAGTACCCTCGCAGGCCAGTGCGCAGGACATACGCGCACCGTCAACAAACAGCAGTACGCCGAGCTCACGGCAGACCCCGCTCATTTCCTCAAGCTCCGGCAGCGTATACACCGTGCCCGTTTCCGTAGGCTGCGAGATATACACCATTGCGGGCTGGACGATATGCTCAAACGATTCGTCGGCTCTGTGGCGCAGCACGCAGCTGCGGACATCGGCGGCGTTTATCTTGCCATCGCAGGTCGGCAGAGTTATGACCTTGTGACCGGCGGCCTCGATCGCTCCGGTTTCGTGCACCTCAATGTGCGCGGTCTCGGCTGCCATAACGCCCTGATGCGGGCGCAGCGCTGCGGAAATGACCGTGAGGTTTGCCTGAGTTCCGCCGACGAGGAAATGAACGTCAGCGTCAAAGGCATTGCACTCCAGCCTTATTTTTTCACGCGCAGCACGGCAGTAGGGATCCGTGCCGTAGCCCGAGGTCTGCTCGTAGTTGGTTTCGATGAGCCTGCTCATGATCTCGGGCACTGCGCCTTCAAGATAGTCGCTTTCAAATCTTATCATTCGCTCACCTCCACGGTAACTCCGCTGTCGCCGGCGCTAAGGTATATCCTCTGCGCCCTCTCGCCGCGGCAGTCGATTATCTTCTGTGCGATGGCATCCTCAATATCCTTCTGTATCGTGCGGCGCAGGTTGCGGGCACCGTACACGACGGAGTAGCTCTTTTTAACGAGGTAGTCTATGAGCTCCGGACTCCACGTCAGGCTTATGCCGCGCTCCGCGATGGCATCGCGCGTTTCTCCGAGCATGAGCCCTGCTATGCTGCGGAAGTTTTCCTCGGAGAGGCTGTTGAAGTAAACTATCTCGTCTACGCGGTTTATAAACTCGGGACGCAGGAAATCGTTGAGCGCCTTTAGTGCTCGCTCACGCCCCATATCGCTGACCGTGCCGCCGAAGCCCATAGCGCCGCCCTTGGTATTTGAGCCTGCGTTCGTCGTCATGACGATGACGGTGTTTTCAAAATTGACCGTCCTGCCCTGCGCGTCGGTTATCCTGCCGTCGTCAAGGATCTGCAAAAGAATGTTCAGCACGTCGGGGTGCGCCTTTTCTATCTCGTCAAACAGTACGACCGAGTATGGCTTGCGGCGTATCTTCTCGGTGAGCTGGCCTGCCTCGTCGTAGCCGACATAGCCCGGAGGCGAGCCGATGATGCGCGAGACGCTGAATTTTTCCATGAACTCGGACATGTCAAGGCGAATGAGCGACTCGGGCGAGTCGAAGAGGTCGGCTGCCAGCCGCTTTACGAGCTCTGTTTTGCCTACGCCCGTGCCGCCGACGAAGATGAAGCTCGTCGGCTTGCGCTTTGCCTTCAGGCCGACCCGCGAGCGCTTTATCGCCGCGCACACGGCGGCAACAGCCTCATCCTGACCGACGATGTGCTCCTTCAGGCGCTCATCGAGCCCCGCAAGGCGCTCAAACTCATCCTCGCGTATCGACGAGGCCGGTATCTTTGTCCACAGCTCGATTATTCGGGCGAGGTTATCCACCGTCAGCTCCGGAACGCCCTGAAGCTCTATCGAGGCCAGCTCCTGCTCGCGCTGCATCTCCTTGCTGCGAAGCTCGGCTATGCGCTCGTAGCGCTTATCGAGCGCCGCATCCGTAAGCTCCTCGCCGCCGGTCTCGCCGGCGTTCATGAGCGCCTCGCGCTCGTAGCGCAGATCCTCAAGGTCCTTCTGAAGCTCGGCTCGGCGGATGATGCTCTTATCCTTCAGGTTTACGTCCGAGCAGGCCTCGTCTATGAGGTCTATTGCCTTATCCGGCAGGAAGCGGTCGGTTATATAGCGTTCGGACATTTTGACGGCCTCGGCGCACATCTCGTCACTGATCCTGACACCGTGGTAGTCCTCATAGTATTTTCTGATGCCCTTTAGTATCTCAATGCTGTCGGCGACCGAGGGCTCGTTTATCGTAACAGGCTGGAACCTGCGCTCAAGCGCGGAGTCCTTTTCGATATGCTTGCGGTACTCGGTGAAGGTGGTAGCGCCGATAACCTGTATCTCGCCGCGTGAGAGCGCCGGCTTTAAGATATTGGCCGCGTTCATGCTGCCCTCCGCGTCGCCCGCGCCGACGATGTTGTGTACCTCGTCGATGACAAGGATTATATTTCCCTGCTTGCGCACCTCCTCGATGAGACCCTTCATGCGGCTCTCAAACTGGCCTCTGAACTGCGTTCCGGCCACGAGCGCCGTCAGGTCGAGAAGATATACCTCCTTGCCGCGCAGCTTATACGGCACCTGATCCAGAGCTATGCGCTGGGCAAGCCCCTCCGCGACGGCAGTTTTGCCGACGCCGGGCTCGCCGATGAGACAGGGATTGTTCTTCTGTCGGCGGTTGAGGATCTGGATAACGCGCTCAAGCTCCTCGGCGCGGCCTATCATGTTGTCGAGCTTCCCCGCTCTGGCGCGGTCTGTGAGGTTTATGCAGTAATTATCCAGAAACTTGCGCTTGGGCGGCTTTGCGCCCTCCTTAGGCGGCTGCTGCGCGGCGGTACTGCCGCTCTCAGCCGGAGTGCCGCTGCCATTGCCGAAAAGCCTGTTCAAAAACGGGAAGGTCGCGGTCTTGCCGTCGTCGTCTCCCTCCGAGTCCTCGCCGCTGTCGGGCTCGAGGCTCATATCCATAAGGCTCTCAACGCCGTTTAGGGCATTCATCATCTCACCGCTGAGGTTATCGAGGTCCTCGTCGGATATGCCCATTTTTTCGATCATATCGTCAACGGGCTTTATGTGGAGCTCGCGTGCGCATTTAAGGCACAGCCCCTCGTTCTTCTGCGTCCCGTTTTCAAGCTTGGTAATAAACACGACAGCGACGTTTTTGCCGCAGCGTGAACACATTTTTGCCTGCATTGTTTATCCCCCAATTACTAAAATATTTTGTCGGCCACGTTGCTCAGCACGAGGAAAAGTCTGCTGAACAGGCCGTCGTCCAATGTCGTTTTTCCTATTATATTGCCGCAGAAGCTCAAAAGCCAGCACAGGCATATGCAGTATGCAAAGCCGCGCAGGAAGCCGAATGCGGCGCCTCCGTAGAGGTCAAGCTCCTCGTTATCGCGTATGCGAAAGCGCAGGGCAAATATCTGCTTTATAAGAGATATGAAAAGCATTATCAGCGGAAAAAATATAAGCGAGCATATTGCGTAGGCAAGCGCCTCGCTTCCCGCGTGAGCCGCCGCCGTCGTCGCGTCTATGTCGTATTCTGCGTATATCCTCTGCGCGTTTCCGCACCAGTCTGCGGCGCGCTGCGCGTCAAAGCCGAGGCTTTCAAGGCAGCTTTCGGTATAGGGCGCCAAAAGCTCGGGTGCCTCTCTTATGCTGTCCTCGATGCGCGTTTCGTCGATTCCGGCGTGGCGCGCGGCCTCCTCCTCAAGCTGCGAGTCTATATATCCCGCGACAAGCGGGCGCAGCGGATACGCCATTGACGGCGCGGCGCTCGATGCGATCAGCAGTGCCGCAAAAACGCTGACGAGCACGGCGGCAAGGCTTATCGCCGCGTTTATCGCTCCTCGTCTGTAGCCGCTCCATGTGCAATAGAATATTATTAGCAGCAGACTCAGTTCAATTACAAATCTCATGAGTTCTTCATTTCTTTATCACCCACAGGTTGCCTCCTCCGGCAGCAGCTATGCCGCCGTTGTCGGAAAGCAGCACCTTACCCGCTCCCGATGCGCTTTCCGAGCACAGGAGCTTTCCGTCATCGCTGTACACGCTCACCTCGTTCTGCGTGAGCAGCGCTATCCTGCCGTTCCGGCAGTCGAGATCCCATATCACGCCATCGGCGGATATCCTGCTTTTAATGTCGAGGCCGTCGCCGAGAATATACACGTCGGTCTTTTCGCCGCCGTCATTTTCTCTCACCTCTATTATGAGCTTTCTGTCAAGTACCCCGAATGCGCCGGTCGAGCCGCCGGAAAATCCGCGTTTTCCCTTGAAGCCGCCCTCGTCATTGCAGACGTACACGCTGTCCCCGCCTATGCAGCACACGCGCTCACCGAGCCATGCGATATCGCGCAGACCGGCGCATTCAAACGAGCCGAGCTCTGCTTCGCTGTCGAGCCGGAAAAGGCGCACCGCCTCGTCCGTGAGCACGGCAAGGCGCGTTCCGTCGGGCGATACGGCGGCGGAGATGAGAGCCTGATGCGCACTGTACCATTTGTACACTGCCCTTTTATCGGGCGAGTACACCGTTACGCTGCCCATATAGCCGGGCTCCTGCGTACACAGGGCAAGGTATCCCGTTTCGGAAAGCCCTGCGCTTATGACAGTGTTGGCTGAGCCTATGAACTCTCCGTCGGAGAACACAATGCTCTGCCCGCCCTCGGCATAGGCCGCGGCAAGCGAGTCGTTTCGCGTTATGTGCACGGTGCCGAGCTCAAGCTCACGCTCGAAAAGGAGCTCTCCCGCGCCGTCAAAGCATTTGACAGTGCCGCGGGAGGCCGTGAGCAGTCCCGCATCGCACAGGGCGGCAGCGTCTGCCTCGCCGCAGATAAACGGCTCCGACAGCTCCGCTTTTCCGGTGCAGGAGCACAGCGCAAGACACAGCACAACGGCTGAGATCAGTGTTTTTTTCATTAAGTATTCAGTCCTTCAGCATCATGATACCGGCCGGACCTTCATACCACACTCTGTTTAAATACAAGCCCTGCGGCGGCATCGTAGGCCCTGTGAGCCTCCTGTCGCCGAGCGCGAGCAGCTTGGGGATATCCTCGGGCTCTATCTTCCCGTAGGATGCATACACCAGCGTTCCGACTATGGCACGGCACATGTTGTACAAAAAGCCGTTGGCACAGACGGAAACGGTGATGAGCTCATCCGTTTTCTCGGCAGTGCAGCTGTATACCGTGCGGACGGTGGTTTTAGTCACTGTTCCGAGTGAGCGCACGGCGGCAAAGTCATGAGTGCCCTCAAAGGCTCGCGCCGCCGCCTGCATTCTTTCCATGTCAAGCTCCTGCGGATAGAAGCAGGCTCGCTTTTCAAGGAAGGGATCGCGGATGTTTGAATTGTGTATCTTATATATATACTCTTTTTTTACGCAGGAAGATATGGCGTTGAAGCGCTCGTCCACCTCCACTGCGTCCACGACCGCGATATCGTCCGGCAGGCGCGAATTTGCAGCCAGCGGGAAGCGGTCTATCGGTATGCGGCAGTCGGTGCGGAGGTTTGCACAGTAGCGCAGGGCGTGAACTCCGGCATCGGTGCGTCCGCAGCCGGTGAGCTTCACGGGGTGCTCGCATATCTTTGAGAGCGCGTCCTGCACCGTGCTGCACACGGAAACGTCGTTTTTCTGCACCTGCCAGCCGTGGTAGCGGCTGCCGTCATAGCGCAGGCGCAAGGCAATGTTTCTCATCGCTCAGCCCTCAAAGTCCGAAGTGCTTCATGACGAAAATTGCTGCGAGGAACACTGCGCCGAGCGCAAGAGCCGCCGCGTCGATGCCCTGCAGCCTGAGCTGCTTCATCCTCGTTCTGCCCTTGCCGCCGTGATAGCAGCGGCTTTCCATGGCAACAGCCAGCTCATCGGCACGGCGGAAGGCCGAGACGAACAGCGGAACGAGTATCGGCAGCAGCGCCTTTGCGCGCTGAAACAGATTGCCGCTGTCGAAGTCAGCGCCGCGAGCCTTCTGCGCGGACATGATCTTGTCCGTCTCCTCGATGAGCGTTGGGATGAATCTGAGCGCCATGCTCATCATCATACTCATCTCGTGTACGGGTATCTTTATTTTTTTGAGCGGTCCCATCATTGTCTCAAGGCCGTCGGTGAGAGCTATGGGGCTTGTCGTGTACGTCAGCATGAACGTTCCGACGATCAGGAGGATTATGCGCAGCGACATCATCACGGCGCGCTCTATGCCCTCCCAGGTTATTATCCAGCCCTCTATCACGGGCGTGCCGCCGGTGTAGAAGATATTTAGCACCGCGGTGAGGATGATGATTATGATAACGGGCTTGAGCCCCTTCAGCGCCGACTTGGGCTTTATTCTGGCCACCGCCATGCTCAGCGCCGTTACGAGTATGACAAAGGCGTAGCCTGCAAAGCCTGCGCAGTTAAAAAGCCCTACTATATATATTACGACCAGCAGCAGCTTCGTTCTGGGGTCGAGCCTGTGCGCGACGGTATCGCCGGGGAAATACTGGCCGAGGGTTATGTCTTTAAGCATCGCGTCCGGCCTCCTTTTTAAGCTTCAGGAGCGCCGCCAGAAGCTGCTCGTTTGTATAGATCGAGCCCTCTATCCTAACGCCCTGCTCGCGCAGCGCGGCGGCTATCTGCGTCGGCGCGGGAACGGACAGGCCGATATCCGAAAGCTCCTTCGGGTTTGAGAACACCTCTTCGGGCGTGCCGTCAAAGCGTATCCCGCCGTGGTTGAATACGATCAGCCTGTCGGCTATCTTGGCGACGTCGTCCATGCTGTGGCTTACGATAACGACGGTCGAGCCCGTTTTCTCGCGGTAGTCGCAGATGGTTCGGAGTATCCTGCGGCAGCCGGCGGGGTCGAGACCCGCCGTCGGCTCGTCGAGGATGAGCACTCCCGGGCGCATTGCGATAACTCCCGCTATGGCTACCCTGCGCTTCTGTCCACCCGAGAGCTCCAGCGGAGAGCGCTCGAAAAGCCCCTCGTCCACACCGACGAGAGCCGCGGCCTCGCGCACACACTCGTCTATCTCGCCTTCGGAAAGCTTCATATTCTTAGGGCCGAAGGCGATGTCGGCGTACACGGTCTCCTCAAAAAGCTGGTACTCCGGATACTGGAACACGAGGCCGACCTTGAACCTCACGTCGCGTGAGGCGGCCTTATCGCCGTTGATATTCACATTGTCAACGAGCACCGAGCCCTCCGTCGGGACGAGCAGCCCGTTCAGATGCTGGATGAATGTGCTCTTGCCCGAGCCCGTGTGACCTATCAGGCCGACGAGCTGACCGTGCGGTATCTCGACGTTGACATCGTTGATCGCTATCTTTTCAAAGGGCGTGTCCGCGCTGTAAACATGGCTCAGACCGCTTACTTTTATCTCTGACATATTATTTAAATTCCTTTGCGATTTCCTTTGCGCATTCGGGAACTCCGAGCGCCGTCAGCGGCAGATCAAAGCCGTTTTTATTGAGCTCATACATAAGCTGCGTCGTTGCGGGCACGGTGAGTCCCTCGCTTTTCATGAGCTCGACCTGAGAAAACACCGCCTCTGGACTGTCGTCGGCAATGACGTGACCGTTTGACATGACGATGACGCGATCCGCTCCTATGCACTCGGACATATGATGCGTTATGAGCACCACCGTTATGCCCTTTTCGCGGCAGAGCTTCGTGACGGTATCTATGACCTCCGCCCTGCCCTTGGGGTCGAGCATCGCCGTCGGCTCATCGAGCACGACGACCTCGGGCTCCATCGCGATAACTCCCGCTATCGCAACGCGCTGCTTCTGACCGCCGGACAGCAGGTGCGGCGCGTGCAGGCGGAATTCATACATATCCACCTGCCTTAAGGCCGTATCCACGCGCTGCCGTATCTCCTCCGGCGCAACACCGAGGTTTTCGGGCGCAAAGGCAACGTCGTCCTCGACGACGTTTGCGACTATTTGATTATCGGGGTTTTGAAATACCATGCCGACCGTGCGGCGGATATCGAGAAGCCTGTCCTCATCGGCGGTGCTCATGCCGTTGACGAGCACCTCGCCCTCGGAGGGCGTGAGGATGGCATTCAAATGCTTTGCCAGCGTACTCTTACCCGAGCCGTTATGCCCCAGCACCGCGACGAAGCTTCCCTTTTCTATCTCAAGCGACACTCCGCACAGGCTCTCAAGCTCGTCGCCGGGGTATGTGTAATGCAGGTTTTTTATGCTGATTATACTGCTCATTTCAGTCCCTTTCCCACCGGCAGGTCGCGCCGCAGGGCAGCACGAGGCCGGAATCGGTGACGGGCAGGCCAAGCTCGCGGCTCTCCGAGCGTCCGCCGAATTTTTTGGTAAATATGCTCTCGGTTACATACGACAGCACCGAGGGCGACAGACCCGTGGTGTAGGAATTTATTATAACAAACAGCGGATCGTCGGACAGCACGCCCGCGCACAGCGACACGAAGGGCCAGAGGTTCTGCTCAAGCTTCCATACCTCGCCGCCGGGTCCGCGTCCGTAGGACGGAGGATCCATGATGATCGCGTCGTAGCGCCTGCCTCTGCGTATCTCGCGCTCGACAAACTTCGCGCAGTCATCGACTATCCAGCGTATAGGAGCCTCTGAAAGCCCCGATGCGGCGGCGTTTTCCTTTCCCCATGCGACCATGCCCTTGGCAGCGTCCACATGGCACACGCTCGCTCCGGCCTTGGCACAGGCTACCGTAGCAGCGCCCGTATACGCAAAAAGGTTCAGAACGCTTATCGGCCTGCCGGCGGAGCGTATCTTTTTCATTGCATAGTCCCAGTTGCAGGCCTGCTCGGGAAAAAGGCCGGTGTGCTTGAAGTTCATGGGCTTTACGTTGAAGCTGAGCTCGCCGTAATTTATCCGCCAGCTTGCCGGAAGGCCGCCCTTGTCCCACGCGCCGCCGCCGGTCTGACTTCTGCGGTAGCGTGCATCGCGCATGCTCCATCCGGCATTGCTGCGCGGCGTATCCCATATGGCCTGCGGGTCGGGACGGACGAGGTAAAACCTGCCCCAGCGCTCAAGCTTTTCGCCCTTTGAGCAGTCGATGAGCTCAAAGTCCTGCCATTTATCCGATATCCACATACATATACCTAACCCATTATAAATTATAGCATTATATTTTAGCATTTTTCAGCTGCATAAGCAAGAAAAAACCGTTCACAATTTTGCAGCTGCATACATATATATTTTTAGGCATTTTTTCAAAAAGCGCTTGACAAGCGCTCTGAGCGTGTGTATATTAAGTGTATGAGAACGAACCACACAGTTACTATGGAGGGATCGAACAGTGATCAGCATAAACTTCCGGGATCCGCGTCCTATATATGAGCAGATAAAGGACGGGATGCGCCGCCTGATCGTATCCGGAGCGCTGCCTGCCGGCAGCAAGATAAGCTCCGTGCGCGAGATGGCTACCGGACTTGCCATCAACCCCAGCACGATCCAGCGCGCTTACAGGGAGCTGGAGGCCGAGGGCTATATCTGTTCCGTGCCCGGAAAGGGCAGCTTCGTCTGCTCCAATGACGAGGCCGAGGCTCTGCGCCGCACAGAACTCCTCGGCAAATTCGACGAGCTCGTCACGGAACTTGGCTATGTCGGCGTTACAAAGCAGATGCTTTCGCAGCGCCTGAAAGGAGAGCTTGACCATGATTGAGATAAGAAACGTCGTCAAGGAATTTGACGGCTTCCGCGCACTCGACGAGCTGAGCATGAGCGTTCCCAAGGGCTCGGTGTACGGCCTTGTAGGCCCCAACGGCGCGGGAAAGAGCACGATAATCCGTCACCTGACCGGCATATATAAGCAGGACTCGGGCGATGTGCTCGTTGACGGGCAGCCGGTGTTTGAAAACCCGCCGGTCAAAAGCCGCATAGCGTATATCCCCGACGATATATTCTTCTTTGCAAACGCCAGCATCGGCGAGATGGCAAACTTCTACCGCAGCATTTACCCGCAGTTTGACAATGAGCGCTTTGATAAGCTCGGCGAGGTGTTCGGCCTTGACCGCAAGCGGCAGATGCGCAAGCTGTCAAAGGGCATGCAGAAGCAGGCAGCGTTCTGGATGATGATGGCGCTCAGACCCGATATACTCGTGCTCGACGAGCCGGTGGACGGGCTCGACCCCGTGATGCGGCGGCAGATATGGAGCATCGTCATGGCTGACGTTGCCGAGAACGGGACGACGGTACTCGTTTCCTCGCACAATCTGCGCGAGCTGGAGGATGTCTGCGACCACGTCGGCATAATGAACAGGGGCAGGATAATGATAGAGCGCAGCCTCAGCGAGCTTCAGGAGGGCATCGTCAAGATGCAGCTTGCGCTGCCGGACGGCACGGAGCTCCCCGAGGGGCTCGATATTCTGCACAGGACGGCAACAGGCAGATTGCAGACGATGATACTGCACGGCACGACGGCGGAGCTTGAGGAAAGGCTCGCTGTGTGCAGGCCGCTGTTTATGGACTTTATTCCGCTTACGCTTGAGGAGATATTTATTTACGAGCTGGGAGGTGCAGACTATGAAGTCAAAGATATCGTTCTTTAACGCAGGGCTTTTCAAAAGCACGCTCCGGCGCTTCTGGCCGCTGTGGTTTGTCCACTTCGGCGGCTGGTTCCTGTTCATGCCGATGCTGACGCTCTTTAACGGTATAGGACAGAACAGGACATCCGATTTTGTGCTCGACATAGCGCACAGCGCCGTGTTTGCCTCCCCTATCGTCTCGTGCCTGATGGCGATAATCACCGCGATGGCCGTGTTCAGCTTCATGTATAACTCCCGCAGCACGGGGCTCATAGCCTCCCTGCCGCTTCGCCGCGAGACGGTGTTCGGCTCTGTCTGGCTCGGCGGTGTAGCTCCCATTATCGGATCGAACATTATTATCGCGCTGCTGACCTTCGTGTTCTCTCTCGGTGCGGTATCGGACACGGCGTTTGCGTTTAAGGCCGTTATGTCATGGCTGGGCGCGTACTCGATGCAGTTCCTGCTCTTTTTCGGCATAGCAGCGATAACCGCCGTCATGACCGGCAGCATCGTCGTGCTCCCTGTGCTGTTTTTCATCTTCAACTTCTTCGCTGTCGGCATGGAGTGCATCGTAAGGGCGCATTTTTCGCTCCTTATCTGGGGCATGGAGTCATATTCGTTTAACTGCGTGCTCGACTTCCTCTCCCCCGTCGTCTATATGCTCGGAAGCTTCGAGCTTGAGCATGTATATGACTATGACATGCTCAACGGCCTGCGCACCCTTGTTTCAGTCAGCTACACTCACTGGACCGCAACGATCATCTACTGCGCCGCGGGGCTTCTTTTCTCCTCCGCTGCGCTGCTGGTCTACAGAAAGCGCAGGATGGAGTCTGCCGGAGACGTTGTCGCCGTGCGCTGCCTGAGACCCGTGTTCAAATACGGCGTCGCGGTCTGCTCCGCGCTGTGCGGCGGTCTGCTGCTGTATACCCTGCTGTACGCAATATTCAACAAGCCCTCGCTGTCGGTCGTCATCATGATACCGAGCCTCATTATCTTCGCCCTTGTCGGCTACTTCGGCGCAAAGATGCTGCTGGAAAAGAGCTTCCATGTTTTCCGTGACGGCTGGGCCGGCTTCATCGTCGTGTGCTGCCTGTGCGCGGTGTTCACGCTCGGCTGCGACCTCGACGTGTTCGGCATCGGCCGATACATCCCCGATGAGAGCAGGATCGAATATATAAGCTACACAACAACGACTGACGGCGGAGAGGTCCGCAGCAGAGACGGCATCGCCGAGTTCCGTGCACTGCATGAGAGCATCATAAAGGACATGGACAGATACAAGTCTCTTGACCTCAACTACGAAAACTCCGAAAATATCAGCTTCCGATATGTGCTCAAGAACGGGCAGGTGATAACAAGGGCGTATGATATTCTCAACGGCGACGAAAACTATGAAAAATATTACGAGCTGCTCAATTCCTACTACATCCTGCTTGAGCGCTTCACGCCGACCATCCCTGTCGAGACCGACCACTGCGTTTACTCGGTGTTCCGGACGCCGGATTATGAGACTGGGCAGTTCCCTCTCACTCCCGAACAGGCCGTTGATTTTTACCACAACGCGCTCATTCCGGACATTAAGGCCGGACGCTATATCACAGGCTCGGGTCCGTACTATCTTGCGACCATAACGCTCGAGCTTGCCGATGACGACGCAAAGCCGGGCTATCCCAACTACACGAGTCTCACCTGCGAGATAAGCACCGGCTGCACGAGCTGCATCTCCTGGGTCAAGGAAAACCTCAACATTGATCTGCTCAGTCTGAACGAGGCTGGCGAGCTTATCGAGGATTGACTGACAGCCTCTATCTCCGCCTGACAAAATAATAAAAAGCCAGTGTTAAAATGCCGCAAAGCATTGATAACACTGGCTTTTCTTTATGGTACGCCCGACGGGATTCGAACCCACGACCTTCAGAGTCGGAGTCTGACACTCTATCCAGCTGAGCTACGGGCGCATTTATGCCCAAATATTATAACAAATAGTACAGCCGGTGTAAAGCAATTTTTTTCACCGGATGCCGCAAACCGAAAAACCGCGGAAGCCTTCAGCTCCGCGGTTTTTGGCATACCGGCGCATGATGTGGGGCATGCGCCGGTACGTTTTAAGAAATCAGAACTTAATGTCAACAGGCTTTCTGTCGAACATGGTGTTAACCTGCTTGTATGCCCAGCCGAGCACTTTCTGATCGAGGTTCCAGAAATAAACTACGAACAGAACGCCGACTACCATGCTGAACAGCTTAACGGACTTTTTGCAGAAATTGCACATTAGCGTTTCTCCTTTTTGAGCTGTTATTGATGCCAAACAGTTCGATCCATCAGATCTGTTGGCGCCTGTATAGGTCGAAGAAATATTTTCAGAGCGCGGCTTCTTCCTGTCTCATTTAGGGTGATGCATCCAAATACGGTACAGCATCACCGGTCGGGCACCGCAATAGAGACTTTTTAAAGCCTTAATTCGCCTGCAA
>CAVFCI010000031.1:0-21901 GCA_963620985.1 Hallerella sp.
CTCGGCGGAAAAGTGCAGTCAAAAAAGTCCCTCGGGGGACTTTTTTGACAAGCTGCATGAAAAATGCACCGTCTGCTTTGACGGTGCATTTTTCATTAATTGGGGGGGATTCAGATTAGAAAATGATCCATTTGATAAAGAGCCAAATCATTGCCAGCTTACCGATCTTCTCAAAATCGATTTCGGGCATAGCCTGCATCATGTCGGTCATAGTAGTTCTCCTTCCGCAAATTTTTCAAGGGGGGTGTGGGTCTTGCGACCCTCTGACTATATAGACGCAGAACAAGCCGTAATATTTCACCTGAGCTAAACTTTTTTTCAGAAAAAATTTATTTTTAGAATTTTCGCGGCCTTGCGTATGCCTCTCTCACGTTTTTCTTAATAGCAAAAGCTGAGGCGGCAAAAGTTAATTTTTTATCTCTGCGTTTTGTATTGCGCTGCCCGTTTTTTGGTGATATACTCACTGAAAAATATTTAAATTTTTTAAATAAGCGTTAAAAAAAACGCAGAAAGGAAGCGCAGGAAATGTCAGAGATACATCTTTATTCGACAGCAGCACAGACCGCAAGAAGCCCGCAGACCTCGGAGGAAAGCCGTGCGTTCGACATACTTGCCGCGCAGAAGGAATACTATGCCTCCGGCGCGACGCGGCCCGTAGCCTTCAGGAAGAAAATGCTCAGGGAGCTCAAAAAGGCTATCGTAAAAAACGACGAGCTCATATGCAGCGCACTCATGGCCGATCTGCACAAGCACCCGTATGAGACGTATATGTGCGAGACAGGGCTCGTGCTCGAGGAGATCGAGCATCACCTGCGCCATCTGTCGCGCTGGAGCGCAAGACGGCCGGTCATGCCGTCCATGGCGCAGCTGCCGGGCATCTGCTTTTCAGCTCCAGAGCCCTACGGCTCGGTGCTCATAATGGCTCCGTGGAACTATCCCATCCAGCTCTGCTTCATGCCGCTCATAGGCGCGATATCCTCCGGCAACTGCGCTGTCATAAAGCCCTCGGCCTATGCGCCCAACAGCTCGCATGCCGTGCGCACGATAGTGGAAAGCGTGTTCCCCCGCGAATATGTCGCCGTCGTCGAGGGCGGACGCGAGGAGAACAAGGCGCTGCTCGAGGCCGACTTTGACTATATATTCTTCACCGGCAGCGCCGGTGTCGGCAGGAGCGTCATGGAGTCGGCGGCAAGACGGCTCATACCCGTCACGCTGGAGCTCGGCGGCAAAAGCCCCGTTATCGTCGATGAGACCGCCGATATCCGCCTTGCCGCAAGGAAGATCGCCTTCGGCAAGGTGCTCAATGCCGGACAGACCTGCGTCGCGCCGGACTATCTGCTCATACACGAGAGCGTGAAGGAGCGCTTTATAGGCGAATATAAAAGGGCGCTGGGCGAGTTCTTCCCCAACGGCGACATGTCGGACATGGTGCACATAGTCAATGCAAAGCATTTCGAGCGTCTGTGCGGCGTGCTGAAGAGCGGTCACGCCGTGCTCGGCGGCGCGGTCGATCCCGAAAGTCGCTTCATAGAGCCGACGCTGCTTACCGAGCTTGCTCCCGATTCTCCCGCCATGAGCCGCGAGATATTCGGCCCGATCCTGCCCGTTATAGGCTACTCGGAGCTTGACGAGTGCATAGAATATATCAGAGCCCGCCCCAAGCCGCTGGCGCTGTACTTCTTCTCGCAGAGCGCGGCGGCGCAGAAAAAGCTGCTTGACTCCTGCTCCTTCGGCGGCGGCTGCATAAACGACACGATAATGCATCTGGCAAACTCCAACGCGGCCTTCGGCGGCGTCGGCGCGTCCGGAATGGGCTCGTATCACGGAAAGCAGAGCTTCGACACCTTCTCGCATTACAGAACGGTGCTCGAAAAGCACTTCCCCGCCGACGTGCCCATAAGATACTTCCCCTATTCAAAAAAGAAGGCCAAGCTCGCAAGAAAGATACTCGGCTAATGAAAAAAGGCACCCGTTAGGCCGGCTGAGACAAGAAAGCACACGGTTTTGAGCGGCTCTTTTCCGCCCATACTGCATAAAAAATCTCGGTAATACGCAAAGTATTGCCGAGATTTTGTTATTTTGTCTGAACGAAAAATCCCTCGCTCAAAACTGCAAGCACCCGAAAGGGCTCAGCAGGTGCGGGGTCAAGGCGCGGCGGCGCAGGCATACTTTGTGTATACCAAGCCGCAGCAACGCAGACATTCGTGCCTGCTGTGCCGTTTCGGGCGTATGTTTTCTTATCTCAACCGGCCTTTTGGGTGCTTTTTTTATCTTTTTCTCAGGTTTTCGAGCAGCTCGTAGGGGGCGGCGAGCTCGCCGTTCACGCCGGTGCCGAGGTGGATATGGGGCTTGTTTTTTCCGTGCCAGTCGCTGCCGGCGGTGGGGCAAAGGCCGTATTTCTCCGCGGCTGCAAGATACTGCGCGACGACCTCGGGCGAGTAGCCGGAGTAATAGCACTCAAGCCCCGCGACTCCGCAGGCTACGGCACGCTCCATGAGCTCGGTAAAGCGCTCGGGCGTGAGCTTGTACTGCCTCGGGTGCGCGATGACGGGTCTGCCGCCGGCTGAGCGGATGAGCTCCGCCGCTTCCTCGACACTCAGAAAATGGCGGCGGATGTAATACTTGCAGCCCGGGTCGAGCAGGTGCTCGAAGGCATCCTGCACGCTTTCGGCAAAGCCCTGCTCGACAAGGCACAGCGCAAAGTGCGGCCTGCCGATGGTAGAGCCCGGGTGCTTTGCCTGAAGCTCGTCAAGGTCGATCCTCAGCCCGTCGCCGGCGAGCATGTCCGCCATTTTTCTGTTGCGCTCGTCGCGGTCGCGCACTATCCAGTCGAGCACCGGCGGCAGCTTCTTCGAGTTTATGTCGAGGTCGTAGCCGAGCATATGCACCTCTCTGCCGTACCAGCCGCAGCCGAGCTCGATGCCCGGGACGATCTCAACTCCGTACTCCTGCCCCGCCCTACTCGCCTCGGCAACTCCGTTTACGCTGTCATGGTCGGTGATCGCAATGGCGCGAAGGCCGAGCTCGCGGGCATACCGCACTGTGTCCGCCGGCGTTTCCGAGCCGTCGGATATGTTCGTATGAACATGAAGGTCAATTTCTCTCACGTTTTTATCGTCTCCATTATTTTTTCTGCTTCATCGTATATTTTCCGCGCATCCTCGCCGACGAAGAACTCGCCGTTTTCGTACAGGATGCGCCCGTTTACCATCGTAAGGCGCACATTTTCCTTGCTTCCGGCATAGACGAGGTTCTTTGCGATGTTGTTTATCGGGCGCATATTCGGGCGGCTGAGGTCGATAACGGCAAGATCCGCCTTTTTCCCGACGGCGATACCGTCGCAGCGCTCAAGCCCCATCGCCCTTGCGCCGCCGGCGCAGGCGGCCTTTAATACGCTGCCTGCATCCACCGCCGAGGCATCGCTCTCGCGGTATTTTGCGAGCACGCTCACGAGGTACATCTCGCGGAACATGTCCAGCGCGTTATTCGAGCCCGCGCCGTCGGTGCCTATGGCAAGGGCTATGCCCTCGTCAAGAAAACGCTTTACCGGCGCTATGCCGCTTGCAAGCTTCAGGTTCGAGGCGGGGTTCAGAACCGCCGTCAGGCCGCGGCTTTTGAATATCTCAATGTCCTCATCGCTCATGTGAACGCAGTGGAACGCGCCGCCGCCGTAGTCGTACATACCGAGCCGGTCGAAAAGCACCGTCGGCGTTGTGCCGTGGCGCTCGATGCAGCCGCGCACCTCGGAGGCCGTCTCCGAGGAGTGGACGAACATCGGCTCCTTATATTTCTGCACGAGCTCCGCGACGAACTGCATACGCTCCATGCTCGTGGTGTACTCGGCGTGGAAGCCGAGGCGGTACGAGATGAGCTCGTGCGTTTTGTTGTAGCGCAGGAATTTATCCTCCAGCAGCGTATAGTCGCTGTCGAAGTTGTTCATGTCGCCGCAGAGCACCGCACGGAAGCCGGAGTCGATGCAGGCGGAGATAAAAGCGTCGTTGTGAAAATACATATCAAAGCAGCTCGTTATGCCGCTTGAAAGGTATTCCATGACGGCAAGGCGCGTCATGACGTACTGCCCGTCGGGGCTCAGGCGCGCCTCCCTCGGCCAGACCTGCTCGCTGAGCCATTTATCCAGCGGCATATCGTCGGCAAGCGAGCGCAGGAAGGTCATTCCCGAGTGCGTGTGTGCATTTTTAAACCCCGGGATGAGCAGGTCGCCGTGAAGGTCGAGCTCGCGCTCAAACTCCGGCAGTCTGTCGGGCGCTGCGCCCACATGGCAGATCTCTCCGCCGTCTGTCCACACCTCGGTCTCGTATATCTCGGCCTCCGGCGTGAAGCAGAGCACCCTGCCGTTATAAAAACGTATCATTCGTTTATCCTCCTCTATTCCCAGAAGTTTTTGCCGCCGAGCCTCTTTACGAGCTCTGCTCTGAGCTCCAGCATGGCGGTGTAGGTCGGCAGGATGAAAATGCTGTTCTCCTCATCCCGCAAGGCCGCTATAAGTTTACCATAGTTTTCGCAGGATTTACAGGGTATATTTTCGCGCACGAGCCTTTTTTCGGCGGTCTCGGCGCGGTCGCCGCAGACGAAGGCCCGCCTTACGCGGCCACGGCGGGAGAGCATGCCGAAATCGGCCTCGTCGAGCCATGAGATATCCGTCCCGTCTGCCGTGCGGTCGTTGACCGCCAGAACGAGGGTCTTATCGCCGCCTTCGCGGCAGACCTCAGCTATCGTCTGATCGGCGGCAGCCGTGTTTTTTATGAGTATCATCCTCGCTCCGCGCCTGCCGAGCGGGAAGCTCTCCATTCTGCCGAAGCCGCGCTCAAAGCTGCCGGCAGCCTCCGCAGCGGCGGAGAGCGCTGCTCCGTCCGTCATCGCTGCGGCGGCAGCTCCGACGGCGTTATACACGTTATAAAGCCCCGGCAGCGCGGGAGTGCAGAGCGTTTTCTCCCCGCCCGTGCAGAGCACGAAGCTCCCGTCGGGCAGAACTGAGCCCGCGTAAAATTCGGGCTGGCGGCGGGCAAAGCCGCAGGCGCAGGAAAAATCGCCGAGGCTCGCGTAGCTCACGCCTCTGTAGCGCAGAGCTCTGCCGCAGACCGGACAGCGGTCGTCCTCGCCGCTGCCGACGCGCTGCTTTTTATGCTCTGACAGGCCGTAGTACACGGCTTTGTTCGGACACAGGCGCACAATGCTCGCCGCCATCGGGCAGTCGGCGTTTATGACCGCCGCCGTCTCCGGCGTATCGCGCAGTCCCTCGGCTATGCAGTCACGCGGGCGAGTGAGCGTGCCGTAGCGGTCGAGCTGGTCGCGGAAGAGGTTCGTCACGAGCAGCACACGCGGCCTTAGCGCACCGAGCGCGAGCCTGCACGCGGCCTCGTCGCACTCTATGACGGCGCGGGCGCATTTTACGCCGCCCGTGAGCCTGAGATTTAAGATGAGCGCCGCCGTTATGCCCGGCATGAGATTTGCGCCCGAGCGGTTCGAGCACACGCGCTCTCCCCCGTTTTGCAGAGCACGCTCTATCATGCGGCAGGAGGTGGTCTTGCCGTTTGTCCCCGTAACGGCGATAATATCGACATTTTTTGCGGCAAAGGCGAGAGCCTCCGGGCATATCTTCAGTGCCAGCGCTCCCGGGAGCGAGGTCGCGCCAAAGCCGAGCAGGCGCAACAAGCAGTGCGTGGCCTTACAGACCACGCACGCAAAAAATATCATGAGCTTTTTCAATTATTCGACAGTCACCGACTTTGCAAGATTTCTGGGCTTATCAATATCGCAGCCGCGCAGCAGCGCAACATAGTACGCGAAAAGCTGGAGCGGCACAACACCCAGAGAAGGCTGAAGTATCGTGTGTGTCTCGGGAACGGCTATGACGTTCGCCACGGTCTTTTTCATCTCGGAAACATTGTTCTCTGTCGTGAGTGCGAGCACATCCGCGCCGCGAGCCTGAACCTCGACGACGTTGCTCATTGCCTTATCGAACAGCGGCTCGTAGGTGCCGAGGGCAATGACGAGCGTTCCGTCCTCGATGAGCGAGATCGTTCCGTGCTTGAGCTCGCCCGAGGCGTAGGCCTCGGAGTGGATGTAGGATATCTCCTTGAGCTTCAGCGAGCCCTCAAGTCCCATGGCATAGTCGAGGTTGCGGCCTATGAAGAACACGGAGCTGTGGTTGAAGTAATTGGACGCAAAGTGCTTTATATCCTCGATATTCTCAAGCATCTGCTCCATTTTACCCGGCAGGCGCAGGATCTCCTCTATAAGCTCGTCGTACTGCTTCTGACTGACCGTGCCGAGAGCGTCGGCAAAGTAAAGCCCCAGCATATCCAGCAGCACGAGCTGCGTGCTGTATGCCTTTGTCGTTGCAACGGCGATCTCGGGGCCTGCCCATGTGTAGAGCACATCGTCGGATTCTCTTGCTATGGAGCTGCCGACAACGTTCACTATCGAAAGTATATGCGCGCCCCGCGCCTTGGCCTCGCGCAGCGCCGCCATCGTATCGAGCGTTTCGCCCGACTGGCTGATGACGATCACGAGGGTCTTGTCATCGACAAGCGGGTCGCAGTAACGGAATTCCGAGGCGAGGCAGACCTCCACCGGCTTGCGCATGAGCCGTTCGAGATTATACTTGCCTACCACACCGACATGATATGACGAGCCGCAGGCGATTATGAATATGCGGCTTACATCCTTTATCTGCTCAGCGCCGAATTTGAGGTCGTCAAACACGATGCGGTTATCGCGGATGCGGCTGAAGGCCGTTTTGCGGATGGCCTCGGGCTGCTCCATGATCTCCTTGAGCATGAAGTGGGCATAGCCGCCCTTTTCCGCCGCGGAAACATCCCAGTCTATCGTGTGGTGCTCCTTCTCGATGGGCTGCTCCATGGCGTTATAAAACTGCACCTTATCCGCAGAGACGACGGCGACCTCGCCGTCCTCCATGTACGACACGTCGCGTGTGTGCTTTATTATGGCCGTCACGTCGCTTGCTATGTAGTTGCTGCCCTCGCCGTAGCCGATGAGCAGCGGCGCGTCCTTGCGGGCGGCTATGAAGTGCTCGGGCTCGTCAACGCATAGTATGCCCAGCGCATACGCGCCCTCGATGCGGCGCAGCACACGGAACACGGCCTCGAGCGCATTGCCGCACTCGGCGTAGTAAAACGCCACGAGCTGCGTTGCCACCTCGGTGTCTGTTTCTGATACGAAGGTATAGCCCTGAGAGATGAGAAAATCGCGCAGCTCGACATAGTTTTCGATTATGCCGTTGTGAACGAGCGCTATCTTGCCGTCGCCGCTCAGGTGAGGATGGGCGTTTATGTCGTTGGGCTCGCCGTGCGTAGCCCAGCGCGTGTGGCCGATGCCGATGCAGCCCTCGATGCTCTTGCCGCCTTGGATCATATCCCTGAGCACCTGAAGGCGGCCCTTGGATTTTTTGAGCTGAAGCTTCCTTTCGGGAGACAGGACCGCAATACCTGCCGAGTCATAGCCGCGGTATTCCAGTCTTTCCAGTCCGTCAAGCAGTATGGGAACTGCCTGCTCGTTTCCTACAAAGCCAACTATTCCGCACATAAGCAAAGTTTCCTTTCGGATCAATATTTCATATAGTTGAGCTATTATACCATTTTATGTCCGCATTTGCAACAAAACAGGCCGCCGAATAGCAGCGGCAGCCTGTCAAATTTGTAAACTTTCAAAAAACGAGCTGCACGAGCAGCATATACACGACCGTTCCCCCGCCGACGGAAAGCAGCAGGTTTTCCTTCCACTGATAGCTCAAAACGACAAAAAGCGTCGCTATAAGCTCCGGAACGCCGTGCGAGCCGGTGAATACGGGCGTATTTTTAAAGCAGTAGACCACCAGCAGTCCCATGAGCGCAGGCGGCAGCACGCGCCCGAGATATTTGACAAAGCGCGGGGTCTCCCGCTTTCCCGAAAAGGCCAGAAACGGCAGCCAGCGCGATATCTGCGTACCGGCGGTTATGGCGAGGATGATAACGAGCGTCTGGATAATACTTAGCCTCACAGTCTGTTCCTCCCCAGCCAAAAGATGATGAGCATTGCGATGAGCGCCGGAATGAGAAACACCGTCGGGCCGAAGGCGATACGCGCAGCGAGCGTCACCGCGATGCCGATGAGACAGGCGGGTCGGTTCTCCTTATCCTTCCACTGCTGGAGGAAGAACACGACAAACAGGGCGTTGAGCGCAAAGTCGAGCCCCGTCGTATCGAAGGTTATCAGCCGTCCAAGCAGACCGCCGAGCGCCGTGAGCAGCGCCCAGTATATATACAGCAGCAGGGTCTGGCCGAAGTAAAAATAGCGGCGCTCCATGCCCTCGGGAGCGTCCGTCGATACGGCCAGCGTGAAGGGCTCGTCGGCCAGAGCATAGACGAGAAAGGGCTTGAACGGCTGCGTATCCTTATACTTTTCAAGCAGCGCGAGCCCGTAAAAGGTGTGCCGGAAATTGACAAAATAGCTCATTATGAGCATCTGCACCGGATCGAAGCCCGCCGCCATCATCGGCACCGCCACGATCTGCATTCCGCCGCAGAAGCATATGAGCGAAAACAGCATCGTCCACAGCGGGCCGTAGCCGGCCTCCTCCATCAGAACGCCGTAGGTCAGCGCGACGAATATCCAGCCGAAGAATATCGGCACGGTGGACGGGAACGCGGCCTTCAGCCCGCGCAGTATCTCTTTTATCTCAACTTTTCTCTTCATGATTAATAAATGGCGCAGCCTTGCAGACTGCGCCATGCTTTCTCTTTTATTTACCCTCAGATGAGGTTCAGGACGAGCGTGAGGATAACGAAGACTATCGCAAACCACTTGGTGGCCTTTGCGAGCTTTGCGTCCAGAGACTTTGCCTTGCCCTTGCTCAGGAAGGTCTCTGCGCCGCCGGCGATAGCGCCGGAAAGACCCGCGCTCTTGCCGCTCTGAAGAAGAACGACGACAGTGACAGCGAGGCCGGACAGGAGCTGGAGGATGGTGAGAATGAGTTTAACAGCGTTCATTTATATTCGATCCTTTCGATTTTATCGTAATAGCCTATATACTATAACACAGGGATTTTTAAATTACAAGAAAAATTTGCGCTATTTTTTTACCAAACCTGCCAGCGGAGCAGAAATGCGGTGAAATATGCGGCGAAGGCCGCGGCGGAAAGCGCAAGCAGCGCTGTCTCGGTGCGTTTTTTCCCGCTCAGGGCAGCGAGCGCCGCCGGAAGCGCGAAGACCGCCGCAAGATATCTCGGTGCGCTCAGCAGCCATGTCGCGCCGATGGTAATGACAAAGCAGGCGATAAAATACGCCGTGTACGATGCGCGAAGCCGCCGCGCCGCGAGTATCATGACGCACAGCGCACACAGCTGCGCCAGCAGATTCGGCAGCCACAGACCCCAGAGCAGCGCGGCGCTGCTTTTTGCCGCGGAGAGGGCGTTTTCGGTCTGATACGCGGCGGTGCCGAAAAACCAGCCGAGCTGCTGATACCAGTGTACGCGCTGATACTCCATGAACTTGAAGGCATCGCCCGCGACGGTGTAATTGATAAGGCAGTAGGCCGCGAAGCCGAGCGGCACGGCGATGAGCGACAGATACTCCCGCGCCCTTGCCCGCCTGTGCACAAGCTCAAGGAGCAGCGGCACGACGAGCAGCAGCCCCGGCGAGCGCGTGAAGGCCGCGTATGCGCCCGCGAGACTGCCGGAGATGAGCCTGCCGCGCCGGATGAGATACAGGCTCGACAGGGTGCACAGCACAAACAGGCTCTCCGACATCGGGGCGGCGAAGAAGAACGCCGCAGGGCAGAGCGCAAAGAATCGAACGGCTCGCACGGCGGCGGCCTCCGGCATATCAAGGCGCAGCAGCTTATAGAGCATCACGCCCGAGCCGGCAAAGCACAGCGCGGAGACGAAAAGCCCCGCTGCGAGCTCATTTCCGACAAAATTCGACACAAGGCGCACCGCGACGGGGTAGCCCGGCAGGAACACGAGCTGCACGAGCCTGTCCCACTCGCCCTCGGACAGATACCAGTCGCGGGCGATATCCATGTAATGCTGACTGTCGGTGCACAGCCAGAAGCTTATATAGCCGCCGACAGATTCGTCATAGCCGAGAGCGGCGCGCAGCACATAGCCGAGGACGAGGATGCCCGCGTCCCATATGAGCATGAGCGAAAAAATTTTCGCGCACAGGCTGCCGTCGGCACTTTCGAGCGTCTCGGGCGCAGCTTTTCGCACAAAGGCGCACAGCGGGGAGACAAAGCGCAGGCACAGAGCGAGCATAAGCCCCGCGCTGAGCACAGCCGCCGCATAGCCCGCCGCGGAATAGCTGCTGTGTGCGCACCAGACGGCAAATACCGCCGCCAGCGCCGCCGTGCCGAGGGCGGCTATGAGCTTTTCGGGAAAGGCGTCGTTTGTCATCTTATGAAATTCGTTGCTATGCGCGCCTCTTTCTCGGGAAGGCCGAATTTTTCCCTGCCGAGGGCTATGCTCTTCATGAGGAAGCTCATGTTTCGCGCAAGGCTGCGCATGGTCTGCCTGCCCTCCCCATCGAGCTCGGCCTCACCCCTTGAGCAGCCGTGGATGCTGTTCCAGTATTGGCTGGAGGCAACGGGCATGCCGGATATGGTGAAATACTTGTTCAGCTCGTCAAAGCTCGCCGAGCAGCCGCCGCGCCGTGCGCACACCACGCTTGCGCCGACCTTCATGGTCTTGTCAAAGCCCGTGCTGTAAAACAGTCTGTCCAGACAGGCGACGAGCGTCGCGTTGGCGCTTGCAAAATACACGGGGCTTGCGACGACGAGCCCGTCGGCGGCCTCGAACTCAGGCGCGATGGCGTTGACGGTATCGTCGAACACGCATTTGCCGTGCTCTGCGCAGTAGCCGCAGGCGATGCAGCCGCGCAGAGGCTCGGAGCCTATCTGCACGAGCCTGGTCTCGATCCCCTCCGCCGCAAAAGTCTCTTCCATCTCGCGCAGCGCAACGGACGTGTTGCCGTCCGCGTGCGGCGAGCCGTTGAGCATGAGAACCTTAAGCTTTCTGTTCATGTTATACCTCCGTCATCTGTTTATATAATTTCATTAGCGCGGCGACGCAGGCGCTCTCGGTGTTGAGCCTGCCCCAGAAGCCGTAGGCCTGCATGACCGCCTTGTCGTTTTGCTGGTGAGCCCGCCGCAGCTCCGGCGGCATCGTGACCTCGTCGTAGAGGTCGGCGAGGCTGCACTCGGGATACATTTCCCTCGCGTCAAGTATCGCCTGCGCGGTCTGCTCTATCCTTGCTTTCTGCTCCTGCGTGGGTGTCGGCCACGGGAAATTGTTGTAGACGATATCTTTTGAATAGCGGTAGTCGCTTTTCAGTCTGCCGCAGACTGCCCGCATCCACGCCATGTGGACATTGGAGGTGAGAATACCGAAGTGATAGAGCGTAGCGTCGGGGATGATGAGGTTCAGATTTGTTGATATTGTCTCTTCGTCCAAAAATCCCAGTGGAACATATCTTCGGCGCTCCGAGCTCACGCTTGGGACAATGATAAATGTCTTTGGGTTATAAGTCTCACGGAAAAGTGTTGGCGTATTGGCAAGTTTTCTAGTCCCTGCATCAGAACTGTTCAATCGCATTTCTCTTACTTTAGCTACACGTTCCAGTACAAGAGGCATATTGCGAAGCTCTGCCGGAGAAACGCCAACGAGCCACAAGCACCATCTGGTTGTGCCATTTATAAATTCTTTTGCGCCAACAAGTCGTTTGATATATTTTTTTGCCTGTGGTTCTTTATCTAAAAATTCTTCAATCTCGTTATCTTCAATAATAAGGTTTCCGCCATCGGTTGGCTGGCAGCCTTTTGTTATTGGAGGAACATCACACAAAGGCTTTTTTCTGCTTTCTATAAAAACCACAGGAGCATCAATTAGATAAGGATTAATTTCCTCAACTATTTTAAACTGGTCTCCCCTATATAATCTACAGGGCAAAGTTGCTTCTGTTGAACTAAACCCAATTATTACGCAGTGAACGTGAGCTTTTGCACTGGCTTCACTGTCCCACATAAATGTTTGATACGCAAAATCAATGTGTATTTGATATTGTTCATATAGTGGTTTCCAAAGAGCTGCAACCTGTTCTCCTTGGGAAATTGAGTTTGTAGAAACAAATGCTGTTTTTACGGGAGTGCCGACCATAAATTCAGAAGCTTTTTTATACCAACCGCATACGAAGTCAAGCACTCCCGCCTTTTTATTTCCCGCAAACGTAACCATAAGGTCACTTTTTTGGCTTTTTGTCATAAACTGTGCTCCCACAAACGGCGGATTGCCCATGATGTACGACAGCCCGGCCTTGGGCACGACGCTCTCCCAGTCCATGCGCAGGGCGTTGCCTTCAACGATATTGGCGTTTGTTTTCAGCGGCAGAAAGTCGAGCTGCATGAGCACGATGCTCTCGGTCTCCTTCATCATCTGGCTCTCCGCTATCCACAGCGCCGTTTTCGCAACGGTCACGGCAAAGTCGTTTATCTCTATTCCGTGAAACTGCCTGATGGAGACCTGAATGGGGTTCCAGCCGGCATCGCCGAAAACTATCTGGTCGTGCTGAAGCTCGCGCAGAACGTCGTTTTCTATCCTGCGCAGGCTGATATAGGTCTCGGTCAGGAAGTTGCCAGAGCCGCAGGCGGGGTCTAAAAAGCTCAGCGAGGCGAGCTTCTTCTGAAAGGCCTTCAACCTGTTCTCTCGCGTTTTCGCAACGGGGACGGCGCATATATCGTCAAGCTCGGCTCGCAGGGCGTCGATAAAAAGCGGGTCGATGACCTTGTGGATGTTTTCTATCGAGGTGTAGTGCATGCCCCCGCTGCGCCGCGTTTCAGGGTTTAGGGTGCTTTCAAACACCGCGCCGAAGATGGTGGGGCTTATCTCCGACCAGTCGAAGCCGTCGCTTGCGCGGCTGAGCAGCAGCTCGCGTATATCATCGGTAAAGGGCGGTATCTCGATGTCCTCGTCGGCAAACAGGCCGCCGTTTACATAGGGGAAAGCCGCCAGCTCCGGCGAATCGTCCCTGAGATATGGGTCGCGCTCCGAAACGGGCGTGTCGAGCGTTTTGAACAGCTCGATGAGCGCACGGCGCAGCCGCCTCGCATCAAACTGCGCAAGATAGTCGCGGAACATGCCGTGCCTGCCGAAAACCTCCGCGTCCTCGGCGTAAAGGCAGAAAACAAGGCGCACACACAGCACGTTCAGGCTCTTCATTGCGCGCTCGCTCGTCGGGTCTGCGTACTGCGCGGCCAGCGCGTCGTATAAAAGGCCGACTATCTCGCCCGCGGCAATCGACACCTCCATCTCTCGCTTCAGATGCTCGCTGCCGCTGTCAACCAGAAATTGCAGACGGTAGTATTCGCGCTCCAGGTTTTCGAGCAGTATCTCCTCCGGCTCGCCGCCAGGACGCTCCATATCGTAGACGTGGAAGGTGCTGAAATTGCAGGTCACGACCCAGCGCGGATGCTGCGACAGCGGCAGCTCGGTAATGTAGCGCTTGGCCTGCTGAAAGGGGTTGAGCAGCGAGCCGTCCGACTGGCGGATGGGCTTTTTCATATCCTTGCCCAGACCCTTCTGCTCAATGAGAACCTTCGTTGAGGGGATAAAGCCGTCGATGAAGCTCGTGTGGTCAAGGTGCACCTGCTCCTCGAAGGATATGAACTGCTCGGGGTGCTCCACGCCGTATACGTCGCGCAGCAGCGACAGCCAGAACGATTGACTTTCGCCCTTCTCGTAGCCCTTTCCCTTCCAGTATTCCGCAAAGCGCTTCGCCGCTTCCTGCTGCCTTATATTATTCATGCTCCACCTCTCGCTTCGTATTGTCTTTTCCCATGATACCATGATATTCCGCTATTTTCAACGTAAAAGACCGCTTGCAAAGCAGCAAGCGGTCCGAGCGTTTATAGTGAGCCGATCTCAATGCGCGGCCATAATATCGCACTGCACCTGCGGGAGGCGCGAGCATCCTTATTTTGTCTGCACCTTCCGGTCGGGACACCGCAATATGCGTATCCGTGAATGCCTCAGTGCGCCTCCGAAAAACCGCCGTCGGAGCAGAGCACCTGACCGGTGATGAACGAGGCGCTGTCGGAGGCCAGAAAGGCAACGGTCTCGGCGATATCCTCGGGTCTTCCGAGCCTGCCGAGCGGCGTGGCGGCGGCGAGCATATCGAGCGTTTCGCCGCCGAGCACCTGTACCATATCGGTGTCGATAACTCCGGGCGCAACGCAGTTGACGCGGATGTGCGTCGGTGCAAGCTCCTGCGCGAGCGAGCGCGTGAGCCCGACGATGGCGTGCTTCGTGGCCGAATACGCGACCTCGCAGGACGCGCCGTGCAGCCCCCATATCGAGGAGATATTCACGATGCAGCCCGAGTGAGCCTCGAGCATAAACGGCAGCACCTCCTGAATGGTGTTGAACGCGCCGTTGAGATTCACGTCGAATATCCTGCGCCAGTATTCCTCGCTGATGTCCTGAAACTGGCTCTGGCGCGCGATACCGGCGTTGTTTACGAGCAGCGTCACCTCGCCGAAGCGGCTCTTCACGGCCTGCACCATATCGTGCACGGCTCTGCGGTCGGACACGTCGGCGCGAAAGCACATGGCCTCGAGTCCCTCGTCAAGGAGCCTGCCGCACAGCTCCTCGGCCTTGTCCTGCCGCTCGATGTAATTTATGCATACGGCATAGCCCCTGTGCGCGAGAGTGTCGGCGCATGCTCTGCCGATGCCGCGCGAGGAGCCGGTTATAAGTGCGACCTTTTTCATTGGTTTCCTCACTTGTTTTCAAACTGACTGGTGTACAGCTCCTTGTACAGCCCGCCCCTTTCGAGAAGTTCTGCGTGCGTGCCGCTCTCGACGATATCGCCCTTGTCCATGACGAGGATGAGGTCGGCATCGCGGATGGTGGAGAGCCTGTGGGCGATGACGAAGCTCGTTCTGCCGCGTGTGAGGCGATCCATCGCGTTCTGCACGAGCAGCTCCGTGCGCGTATCGACCGAGCTCGTGGCCTCGTCGAGGATTATCATCGGCGCGTTCTCGACCATCGCGCGCGCAATGGTCAGAAGCTGGCGCTGGCCTGCCGAGAGGCTGCTGCGGTCGTTGAGCTCGGTGTCGTAGCCCTTGGGCAGGGTGCGGATGTAGTGATCCATGCCCACGAGCTTGCAGGCGGCCTCGATCTGATTGTCTGTCACGCCCTGCTTGCCGTAGGCGATGTTCTCGCGGTAGGTCCCGTCGAACAGCCATGTGTCCTGCAGGACCATGCCGAACATGGAGTGTACGTCGCTGCGGCGCATCTCCGATACGGGAACACCGTCGATCTTTATCTGGCCGCTCCACAGCTCGTAAAAGCGCATGAGGAGGTTGACCATCGTGGTCTTGCCCGCGCCGGTGTAGCCGACTATGGCGACCTTCTGACCGGGCTCGATATCCGCCGAGAAGTCGTTTATGACGGGCTTGTCCTCATCGTAGCCGAAGCGGACGTGCTCGAACTCGACCTTGCCGCGCACATGCTCAAGATGCTGCGTACAGCCGCTGTCGTCGGGCATCTCCTCCTCGCCGAGGAAGCCGAACACGCGCTCGCCGGCAGCACCGGCTGACATAAGGCTGCTGACGGCCTGAGATATCTGGCTCAGGGGGTTGGTAAAGAGCTTTACATAGCTTATGAAGGCGACGACCGTGCCGAAGCTGATGCTTCCGTTCATCGTGAGCACCGCGCCCACGACGCACACGGCGACGTAGCCCAAGCTTCCGACAAAGCTCATCAGCGGCATGAGCAGGCCGCCGAAGAACTGCGACTTCCACGCGCTGTTGTAGAGATTGTCGTTTATGCGGTCAAACTCGGCCTTGGACTGCTCCGTCGCGCCGTAGGCTCTGACGATGTTGTGACCCGAGTACATTTCCTCGACGTGGCCGTTCATATCGCCGAGATTCTTCTGCTGGCGGCGGAAATACTTGCGCGAGCGCGAGACGATGAAGAACATCAGCACAAAGCCGAGCAGCGACGAGCCGATGGCCGTCAGCGCAAGGCGTCCGCTGGTGGCAAACATTATTATGATAACGCCGACAAACTGCACGACGGCCTGAACGAGCGTCGTTATGCTGGAGTTGAGCGCCGAGGATATGGTGTCAACGTCGTTGGTGATGCGGCTTAAAACATCGCCGACGGTGGTCTTGTCGAAGAACTTCAGCGGCAGCCTGTTTATCTTGTGGCTGATGCTCATGCGCATGCTCCACGCGAGGCGCTGCATGACGCTTATCATGATGTAGCTCGCGGCGCAGGTCACGAGGTTTGCGCTTATGTAGATGGCAAGGATGATTATGATGGATCTTACGATAAGCTCCATGTTTATGCCCGTTTTGAGCCCGTCGCTTATGTTGTTGGTGAGGTCTGCGAGCTTATCGGGCGCGATTATCGTCAGAAACGTTCCGATGAGGCTGAAGGCAAGCGAAATGATGATGGGCTTGTACCACGGCTTGAGATAGCGCAGCAGCTCAAGCATCGAATTTTTGACGTTCTGGGGCTTTTCGTCAGCGCCGCGTCCCGGAGGTCCCTTTGGTCCTGGTCTCATATGGTAAGTTCCTCCTCTGAAAGCTGGCTGAGCGCTATCTGGCGGTAGACCTCGCAGGAGGACAGAAGCTCCCTGTGAGTTCCGATTCCGGCGACCCTGCCCTCGTCGAGGACGATGATCCTGTCGGCGGCCATGATCGTGCCGATGCGCTGGGCGACGATGAGCTTGGTCTGACCGGCGGTGCGCTCGCGCAGCGCGTCGCGCAGCTCGCGGTCGGTTTTGAAGTCGAGGGCGGAGAAGGTATCGTCAAATATGAGTATCTCCGCATCGCGGCACAGTGCGCGGGCAATGGAAAGGCGCTGCTTCTGTCCGCCGGAGAAGTTCGTGCCGCCGCGGGCCATGTGCGCCTGCGCCCCGTCCTCCAGCTCGGAGACGAAGCCTGCCGCGTGCGATATCTCAAGCGCCTCGTCAAGGCGGCTCTTATCCGCATTGCTGCCGAAGGCGACATTATCCTCGATAGTTCCCGTAAACATGACGGCCTTCTGCGAGACGTAGCCTATCTTTGCATAGAGCGCTTCGAGCTCGTAGTCCTTAACATTCACGCCGTCAACGAGCACCTCGCCCTCAGTCGCGTCGTAAAACCTTGGGATGAGGTTCATTAGCGTCGTTTTGCCCGAGCCCGTCGAGCCTATGAACGCGACGGTCTCGCCCTTACCGGCCTTGAAGCTCACGTTGCTCAGGACGCTGCCGCTGCCGCCGGGGTAGGTAAAGCTCACGTTTTTAAACTCGACCGTGCCGCTTAGGCCGCCCGAGTCCTTGACAGAGCCGCTGACGACCTTCGGCTGCGTTGCGAGCACCTCGCTTATACGCTTTGCCGCCTCGAGAGCTCGCGGCATGATGATAATGACCATGACGATCATGATAAAGCTCATGATGACCTGCATGGCGTAGGACATGAAGACTATCATATCCGCAAAGATATCCACGCGCATGGCGACCGCCGCAGCGCCGGTTCCGGCTACCGCGGTTATGAGCACCGCGCCTATCCAGTAGATGGACATGTTAAGGCAGTTCATGACAAGTCCCATGAAGGGGCTCAGGAGCGTCATGGTGCGGTTTGCAAACAGGGAATTTTCAAGCAGCTCGGTGTTGACCTTCTCGAACTTCTTTTCCTGATACTCCTCGGCGTTGTACGCATGCACGACGCGGATGCCGGTGAGATTTTCACGCGCAGCCTGGTTGAGCGAGTCCTGCAACCACTGGATGCGCTTGAAGCGCGGGAAGGTTCGCACGATGGCGATGCTCAGTATCGCAACAAGCAGTACGACCGCGATGCCCGTCGCCAGCGACCACTGCCACGCCTTGCCCGCGATCTTCATGATCGCCCAGACAGCCATGAGCGGTGCCTTGACTATGACCTGCAGGGACATAACGACCAGCATCTGCACCTGAGACACATCGTTTGTCGAGCGGGTGATAAGGCTCGCGGTTGAGAATGCGTTTATCTCCTCGAGAGTGAAGCTCTCGACCTTATAGAACATTTCCTTTCTCAAGCGTCTTGAGAAATTCGCCGCGATGCGCGAGGCGAAAAAGCACACCGCGACCGATGAGACAAGACTGCCCAGCGCGCACAGCAGCATCATGCCGCCCGCGCTCCACACGGCTCCGATATCGCTGCCCGGAGTCTCGATAAGCGTCGTTATCTCGGACATATAATCGGGTATCATGAGGTCGAGCACGACCTGTGCTCCGACGAAAACAAGGCTGAACAAGGAAAACAGCCATTCCTTCGCTCTGAGATACCTGAACAGTTTTAAAAGCTTCAGCATTTAACGGCAAATACCTCCTTTTTTCTATTTACTGCTTCACTATTCCTTTTCCGCGTCGAGCCTCCGCTCTATCATATCCTGAGCAAGCTGCGCGGTCTCCTTGGTTTTATGCTCCTTGACGTAATCTGCGCCGATAACGCCGAGCACGTCTATGTATATGGACGTTTTTTTCAGCGGGAAATTGTGAACGAGCTTATCGGTGTTGCGCAGAGCAACGACGACGACGGGCACTCCCGCCCGCTGCGCTATCTTGAACGAGCCCGCATGGAAGGGCAGCATACTCTCCTGCTTGCTGCGCGTGCCCTCGGGATAGATGACGACCGAGGCGTAGTCCTTTTCTATATACTCGGTCGCAAGCTTCACGGTCTTGAGCGCCTCGCGGTTATTCTCCCTGTCCAGAGGCAGGCAGCCGCACTTGTGCATGACCTTGCCGATGATGGGGATGTTCAGGTTGCCCGGCTTGGAGATGAAGGTCAGCTCCTCCTCGGGCAGCTTGTGCACCATAACGACGGGGTCTGCCAGCGAGCGGTGGTTTGCGACCATGAGATAGCGCGTATCCTTCGGGATAAGCTCCGCTCCGCTTATCGAAACGTCCGCACGAGCGTAAAACACCAGCAGATCCGCCACCGCATGCAGATGCCACAGCCAGAACTTAGAGGGCTTTTCCTGAAGCTTATTTTTGTCTATAAACAGCTCCGTTGCCAGCAGCATGGCCAGCGCGTAGGCTATGTGAGCGCCGAAAAAGTACTCGAAAAAGCGCAGCAGCATGACTCCCGTGACCTTCAGTGCGCCTCCGCCCTGTCCTGCTATGAGCGTGTGCAGCACGCTTCCTCCCGCACCGATGGCGGCAAATATTTTAAGAAGCATAGTACGCCTCCCAGTATAATTGTAGTATTCTTATATTTTAACACGACTTCGGGATTTTCCAACAAGATTTTTTTGAATATTTTAAGAATTTTTTAAGCATTCTTTAAAAAGTCCTCGGTTTGTTATGAAAATATCAATATTTCGGCATTTCTCGATACTTTTTTGTGTGTTTTGTACAGCTTGGGCGTAATTTTCCCTGTTCTTTCGTGGATATTGATAAATTTGTTGAATTTGAACGAAAGAGCCCTATTTTAAAATTGATTTTTAGCCCCCAATAGTATAAAATACATAAACGAGTTGTTAACGTTATTTAAACAAGGCAAAAACGCTGCGGCTCGTTAAACCCGTATCTAATTTAATAGGAGTGAATTTTTATGGAATCCCTTATGTATCTGGCACCTGCTCTTGCAGTTGTCGCTCTGCTGTTTGCTTTCTATAAGATAGCATTCGTCTCCAAGCAGGACGCAGGTACCGACCGCATGAAGGAGATCGCTGCCGCGATCAACGACGGCGCAAAAGCGTTCCTTTTTGCGGAGTACAAGATCCTTGCGATCTTCATCGCAGTTCTGGTCATAGCCATCGGCGTGTTCCTGAAGAGCTGGACGACCGCTCTGTGCTTCCTGTGCGGCGCTCTGTTCTCCATCCTCGCAGGCTACATCGGCATGAACGTTGCTACCAAGGCCAACGTCCGTACCGCAAACGCAGCCAGGACCAGCGGCATGAACAAGGCTCTTTCGATCGCCTTCTCCGGCGGCTCGGTCATGGGTCTGTGCGTCGTCGGCCTCGGTCTTCTCGGCGCAAGCGTGCTGTACCTCATTTTCAATGACACGAACGTTCTGTTCGGCTTCTCCCTCGGCGCAAGCTCCATCGCCCTGTTTGCGCGTGTCGGCGGCGGTATCTACACCAAGGCAGCCGACGTCGGCGCCGACCTCGTCGGTAAGGTCGAGGCGGGCATCCCCGAGGACGACCCCCGCAACCCCGCTGTTATCGCCGATAACGTCGGCGACAACGTCGGCGACGTAGCCGGCATGGGCGCTGACCTCTTCGAGAGCTATGTCGGCGCTATCATCTCCGCAATGACCCTCGGCGCTGTCGCCTCCGTCACGGATCTGTTCGGCAGCATGACCGTTATCTTCCCGCTGGTCATCGCGGCCTGCGGCATCGCAGCCTCCGTCATCGCCACCTTCTTCGTGCGCGGCAAGGAGGGCTCGAACCCCCACGCAGCGCTCAAGATGGGCTCGTATGTTTCCGCACTTCTCGTCGTCATCGCATCCATCGCGCTGAGCAAGGTCATGCTCGGCAGCTACGGTCCTGCATGGGCGATCGTTTCCGGTCTGGCCGTCGGCCTCGTCATCGGCATCGTCACCGAGGTCTACACCTCCGGCGATTACAAGTTCGTTAAGAAGATAGCCCAGCAGTCCGAGACGGGCTCTGCCACCACCATCATCTCCGGCACTGCTGTCGGCATGATGTCCACATGGGTTCCCGTTCTGCTTATCTGCGTCAGCATCTTCATTGCATACCAGTTTGCCGGTCTTTACGGCATCGCGCTTGCGGCAGTCGGCATGCTCTCCACCACCGGCATCACCGTCGCTGTCGATGCATACGGTCCTATCGCCGACAACGCCGGCGGCATCGCAGAGATGAGCGGCCTTGACCATTCCGTGCGTGAGATCACCGATAAGCTCGACGCAGTCGGCAACACCACCGCGGCAATGGGCAAGGGCTTCGCGATCGGCTCGGCAGCTCTGACCGCACTGGCACTGTTCGTATCCTTCACTCAGGCCACCGGTCTGAACGACGCGCAGGTCGCGCTCACCAGCCCCACCGTCGTTATCGGCCTGCTCATCGGCGGCATGCTCCCCTTCGTGTTCTCGGCAATGACCATGGACTCCGTTTCCAAGGCGGCCTACAGCATGATCGAGGAGGTTCGCCGTCAGTTCCGTGAGATCCCCGGCGTTATGGAGGGCACCGCAAAGCCCGACTACAAGACCTGCGTTGCCATCTCCACCACCGCGGCTCTGAAGGAAATGCTCGTTCCCGGCATCATGGCAGTCGTCGCTCCTCTGGCAGTCGGCATCGTCCTCGGCTCGACCGCTCTTGCCGGTCTGCTGGCAGGCTCTCTCGTTTCCGGCGTTATGCTGGCAATGTTCATGTCCAACGCCGGCGGCGCATGGGATAATGCGAAAAAGTACATCGAGGAAGGCCACCACGGCGGCAAGGGCTCTGACGCTCACAAGGCAGCCGTCGTCGGCGACACCGTAGGCGACCCGTTCAAGGACACCTCCGGCCCGTCGATCAACATCCTCATCAAGCTCATGACCGTTGTTTCCACCGTTTTCGCGGCTATCTTCACCGCAAACGGCCTGTTCTGATAATTGAACCAGCTACACCTCCGAGGCAGCCGCCCCGGAGGTGTTTTTACACTTTCATCATACTTTATTAACAAAAAGGCGGCTGCCTTATGGCATAATAGGGGCAGCTCATAGTATTAAACGCCCGCAGCTTGACATCGGGTGTATAATATTATGGTAAACTGACGGGAATTGAACCATGCCGCCCGTCAGCTTAAGCTGACGGGAGTTGAACCACTGCCGCCCGTCAGCGCCCCTTTTCGGCGCTTTTTGCCCTTTTCTCTTTGATGGGCGACAGCCCATCTGCATCAAAGAAAGCCAAAAATCACGC
>CAVFCI010000032.1:0-21795 GCA_963620985.1 Hallerella sp.
AGCATTTTGAATACTTTCAAAATGCTCGGCGGAAAAGTGCAGTCAAAAAAGTCCCGCGAGGGACTTTTTTGACAAGCTGAGCAGCGTCTCGCGATACCGAGACGCTGCAAAGACTGTCAAACATTGCGAGTTTTTTACCTCGGAATGTTTGCTGGGGGAAATTACATTATAGGTTTTTGACAGTTTGAATTCTCTTTTTACGCTCGTCCACAGCAAGAGCCTCCTCTATAGCTTCAATTACAGCACACGCTTGAAGCTTTCGACCAAGCCTTCGCGGAACTGCCCGTCGTGCTTTGCACGCATGAGCGGAAGCGCATTGAGAGTCTGTACAAGCCCCATGCTCTGTGCTTTGGCTTTGATGAAAGTATACATGTGCTCTGGGTCGGAATACGGCGTGTGCAGTGTCCACGCAGGGCGGTCGTTCTCCATCAGTGCCGATACGGACGTGTTAAGCGCTTTTGCCAGCTCTGATAGTATTTTTGACTCGGGCATATTTGCATCCCGCTCCCAGGCACTTACCGCCTGAAATGTGAGCCCAAGCTTTTCGGCAAGCTGTTCCTGCGTCAGACCTGCGTTTTTTCGTGCATTTGAAATGTTATTTCCCAAGCTCATGACCGCACCTCCTTGATCCAGCTATAGCTTAACATATATTCAGGCGCATTGCCAGCAGGTGTATGTTGAAAATCAAATTCCCGACTCAAGCATAGCTTGACTTTGCTCCGTTGGGTCGGCTCAGATAAAAATAAGCAAAGCCGAAAGCCCTTCTTTTCAAAGGCTTTCGGCTTATTTTCTGGCACCCCCGGCGAGACTCGAACTCACTACCTTGCGCTTAGGAGGCGCACGCTCTATCCTGGTGAGCTACGGAGGCATAGCTCAGTTATTGTAACTCATCATTGCCGAAATGTCAACACCGGCAAAGCGCCGCGCAGTTCTTACTATTTTCTTAACTTTTTGTTACATCTCTTGACTTTAAGCCCAAAAAGTCAGATAATCAATCCATTACACAATATAATATGGGAGAATTGCTGAATGCTCAAATTAAAAGGCATAACAAAGGACTACGCGGTCGGCGATGATACGGTGCATGCTCTCAAGGGTATAGACCTTGAGTTCAGGAAAAGCGAGTTTGTCGCTGTGCTCGGTCACTCAGGCTGCGGAAAGACGACGCTGCTGAACATCATAGGCGGCCTCGATCAGTACACGAGCGGCGACCTTATCATAAACGGACGCTCGACAAAGGAGTACAGCGACCGCGACTGGGACAGCTACCGCAACCACTCGATAGGCTTCGTTTTCCAGTCGTACAACCTCATTCCGCATCAGACGGTGCTCGCAAACGTTGAGCTTGCCCTCACCCTGTCGGGCGTGAGCAAGACAGAGCGCCGCGAGAGGGCGATAAAGGCTCTGCAGCAGGTCGGCCTCGGCGATCAGCTCGGCAAAAAGCCGAACCAGATGTCCGGCGGCCAGATGCAGCGCGTCGCCATAGCACGCGCTCTGGTAAACGACCCTGACATACTCCTTGCCGACGAGCCTACGGGTGCGCTCGACTCCGAAACGAGCGTGCAGATCATGGAGATACTCAAGGAGATATCCAAAGATAAGCTCATCATCATGGTCACGCACAATCCCGAGCTTGCCGACAGCTATGCCTCGCGCATAATCCGGCTCAAGGACGGCCTCATAACCGGCGACACAATGCCCTACTCCGCGCAGGACGACGGGGTCTCCGAGCCGCCAGTGCAGCGGAAGACGGCAATGAGCTACATCACCGCGCTCTCGCTGTCGCTCAACAACCTCATGACGAAGAAGGGGCGCACGATACTCACGGCCTTCGCCGGAAGCATCGGCATAATCGGCATCGCGCTGATCCTGTCGATCTCGACGGGCGTGAATAACTACATCGACCGCGTTCAGGAGGACACTCTGTCGTCCTACCCGATATCCATTCAGGCCGAGTCTGTGGACATGTCCTCGCTCATGACGACGCTCATGGGCATAAACGCCGACGACGCGGCCAACAAGCACGATAAGGACGCAGTGTACGGCAACACCATCATGTACGAGATGATGAACGCCATGACCAGCACCGAGGTGCAGGAGAATAACGTCACCAAGCTCAAGATCTTCCTCGACGAGCAGATGAGCACCGACTCAAAGCTCAGCCAGAACGCAGCGAACATCCAGTACACCTATAATCTGCCGATGAATCTTTACACCAAGGATTCCGACGGCAAGATCGTAAAGTCCGACGTGATGAGCCTCATGAGCAAAATGCGCGCCGGCGTTATCGGCGAGGATGCCGAGCAGTCTGTGAACCAGTCGATGAACGACATGTTCTCGTCCTCCGGCATGAGCAGCACGCAGAGCCAGTTCGTCGTGTGGCAGGAGATGCTGCCCGGCGACGGCGATGAGCTGATAAGCCCTGTTCTGCAGGGGCAGTATGACGTGCTCTACGGCTCGTGGCCGCAGAGCTACGACGAGGTCGTGCTGATAGTCGATGAGAATAACGAGGTCTCGGACATGGTGCTGTACGCGCTGGGACTGAAATCCTCCAACGAAATGCTCTCGGCCATGACAGGCTACATGAGCGGCGAGCAGGCCGACACCGAGGAGCTTGAAAGCTGGAGCTACGCCGACGTGTGCAAGAAGACCTTCAGCCTCATTCTCCCTGCCGACTTCTGGCAGAAGGATCCCCAGACGGGCGAATACAAGGATATAAGCAGCGATGAGCTCGGCCTCAAGACGCTGTACTCCAACGGCATACAGCTGAAGATCGTCGGCGTTGTGCGCCAGAGCGCGGAGGCCGTCAGCGGCATGATGAGCGGCGCTATAGGCTACACGAACGCGCTGACAAAATACGTCGTCGAGCAGACCGCCCAGAAGGAGCTCGTAAAGCAGCAGCTTGAGGATCCGCAGCACGATATCTTCACCGGCCTGCCCTTCAAGGCAAGCGACAAGGCGCTGTCAACAGACGAGATAAAGAAGGCCGTTGAGGACTACTGCGCGGGCATTGATCAGGCAAAGAAGGCCGAGCTTTACATCGCCTATATGTCCCTCGCGCCGGACTCCTACGTAAACTCAATGATAGAGGAAAAGCTCGGCGGCGTGTCCCGCGAGGATATCGAGAAGCAGGTCGTTGAAAGCTATCCCGAATACGCGGAGATGCTCAGCGCAATGGACGACGAGACGCTGATGAGCTATATGCGCGAGATGCTCACCGAGCAGGTCAAAAAGGCTTACGCCGAAGAGGTGAAAAAGCAGATGAGCCAGCTCTCGACCGCTTCCCTTGCGGAGGCCTTTGACAGCTGCTACCTCACTGACGAGGGCTATGAGCTCATTTACAGCGAGCTCATGCCGGACACCTTCTCAAGCTCGAGCTATGAGAAGAATCTGCGCACGCTCGGCTATGTCGATCTTAACTCCCCCTCCGGCGTGAATATATATGTCTCGACCTTCGCCGCAAAGGACGCGGTCGCCGAGGTCATTGACGAATACAATTCCACGGTCGACGCCGAGGATCAGATAAGCTATACCGACTATGTCGCGCTCATCATGAGCTCCGTTACGACTATCATAAACGTCATATCCTACGTTCTCATCGCCTTTGTTGCGATAAGCCTTGTCGTTTCGAGCATCATGATAGGCATCATAACCTACATAAGCGTTCTTGAGCGCACGAAGGAGATAGGCATACTGCGAGCCATCGGCGCATCGAAGAAGGACATCTCCAGCGTATTTAACGCCGAGACCGTCATAGTAGGCTTTGCCGCGGGACTTATAGGCATTCTGGCTACAATACTGCTGTGTCTGCCGATAAACGCCGTTGTGCACAGTCTGACGGGCATTTACTCGATAAACGCCGTGCTGCCGCCGGCTGCCGCCGTAACGCTGGTCATAATCAGCATGCTGCTGACGGTCGTTGCGGGTCTTATCCCCTCGCGTGTCGCGGCAAATAAGGATCCCGTAGTCGCCCTGCGGACCGAATAAACTCAAACATGAAGCTACAGCACGTTTCGTATGAAGCGTGCTGTAATTCTGTAACTTGACACGGGGTTATATTATTATATTAATCAGTTCAGAAAACGAGGTCAGTCATTTGATAGATATACATTGCCACATGCTGCCCGGGGTCGATGACGGGTCGGGGTCTATGGAGACCTCTCTTCTCATGGCGCAGGCCGCCGTGAGAGGCGGAACGGATGTCGTTATCGTCACGCCGCACTGCAATATTCCGGATACGCAGCCGAACTACCAGAGCGCTGAGCTGCTCAGGCAGTTTTTCGCTCTGCGCTCGGCGATAGACAATGCAGGTATACCGCTCAAGATCCTCGCCGGAGCGGAAATTTTCTGCACCGAGGACACGCCGGAGCTGTTTAAAGAAAAAAAGCTGCTGACTCTCGCCAGCAGCTGCTATATGCTCGTGGAATTCCCCTTCGATGAGAGCATCGTCAATATTGACCGCAAGCTCGCAAGGCTTGCCGCCCTCGGGATAAAGCCCGTTATCGCGCATCCCGAGCGCTACGAGGCAGTGCACCGTGATCCTCAGGTGTGCATCAGCTGGTTTAGCCTCGGCTATGTATTGCAGATAAACAAGGACAGCGTTTTCGGACTTCTTGGCCGCCACGCGCAGAGAAGCGCAAAATGGCTGCTCGCGCAGGGGCTTGCGCATGCTGCGGCGAGCGACGCACACGGCGCTGCAGCCCGCACCGCCGATCTGTCCGCGTTCCGTGAATACGTCGAAGCCGAGCACTCGGCAGACTATGCGCAGATACTCCTTTACGAAAATCCGCGCCGCATAATAAAGGATCTGCCGATGGTCAGGCCATGACCTTCTCGCTTTTATCAGCCGTCTGCCCTATGAAGGTCGGCACCATATCGGCTATATGCTCACGCAAAAGCTCTGTGTCGCGTTCGTCTATCGAGCGCAGATACATGAGCTTTTCTTCAAATTCGCGGACATTGAGCTCGGTATCGTGACCTATGTAGATAAGGTTGTTCGGCGTTTTCTGCATGCCCTCGGCAGCCATGAGTATCTCCTCGAACAGCTTCTCGCCGGGACGCAGGCCGGTGTATTCGACCATAATATCCACATCGGGCTCAAAGCCGGCGAGCCTTATCATGTTCCTTGCAAGATCGTCGATGCGCACGGGCTCGCCCATATCAAGGACAAATATCTCGCCGCCCTTTGCGTATGCGCCGGCCTGAAGCACGAGCGACACAGCCTCGGGAATGGTCATGAAATAGCGTATGACGTTCTTGTCCGTCACCGTAACGGGGCCGCCTGCAAGTATCTGCTTGCGGAACAGCGGTATGACGCTGCCGTTTGAGCCGAGAACATTGCCGAATCTGACGGCGACATACTCGGTTTTCGAGCGCATGCTCATCATCTGTATGACCATCTCGCATATGCGCTTTGACGCGCCCATGATGCTCGTGGGATTGACGGCCTTATCGGTGGATATGAGAAGGAAGCGCCGTGCGCCGAACTCGGACGCGGCCTGAGCCACGTTGAGTGTGCCGAACACGTTGTTCTTAACGGCCTCGGCGGGAGAATCCTCCATGAGCGGAACATGCTTGTGCGCCGCGGCATGGAAAACGAGCTCCGGCCTGTACTTTTCAAATATATTGAACACGCGCGTCCTGTCGCGCACGGAGCCTATGAGCACGACAAGATCGAGCTCGGGATGTCTGTGCCGCAGTTCAAGCTGTATATCATAGGCGTTATTCTCATAGATATCCAAAATTATAAGCGTTTTCACGCCGCTTTTGGCTATCTGGCGGCAAAGCTCGCTGCCGATGCTTCCGCCTCCGCCCGTTACGAGCACCGTTTTGCCCTCGATATAGCCCGTAATGTCCGACAGCTCGACATTCACAGTCTCGCGGCCAAGCAGGTCGGTGATATCCAGATCACGTATCTGCTTTATGCTGACATCTCCGTTGGCAAGCTGATACAGCGCCGGAAGCGTTTTGAGCCGGCAGCCTGTTTTGCGGCATATCTCCATGATATCGCGCTTTTCCCTGTTGGGCATGGACGGTATGGCAAAGACGATATCATCCACTCTGTACTTTTCGGCAGCGCGCAGTATCGCGTCGCGTCCGCCGACTATCGGGACGTTCATCAGGCGCTTGTTTTTCTTATCCGCGTCATCGTCAATGATGCACACGACGCGGTTTTCGGAATGCTCGCTGTATTTAAACTCCCTGAGCGCCATAACTCCGGCGGCACCCGCGCCGATGAGCATGGTGCGCCTTCTTTCGCCCTCGCGGCGGCCAAAGACTATTCTTTCCCTGCGCAGGAAGCGATACGAAAATCTCAGCGCAGAGATGAGCACGAACAGCAAAAGCGCATATATAAACGGAAAGCTTCTCGGCACCGCGTTGCCGGTTATCATGAGCCAGCCATATTGCAGCAGCGCCGCAACGACGACGGCCTTTGCTATCGCAATAAGCTCGTCCACACCCGCATATATCCATAGGCTCCTGTATAGCCTGAAGGCCGCAAAGGCCGCTATCGCAATGAAGGTGTTTACAAGCCACGTCGCATCAATGCTGTCCAGAAATCCGGATTGCGCGAGCAGACTCAGGCTCAGCTCGAAGCGCAGCAGCAGCGCCATGAACGCCGAGAAATTCACTATGGCAATATCGGCTATTATCAGCAGAGCTACCCTGCCGACCTTTATCCAGTTGACTTCCTCTATCCTTTTCATTCCTCTTTTTCCTCTTTGATCAACCTGTGTATTGATTATCGTTTCCTCACCGACATACTGTCATGACAATCATTTTAATTATAGCACAAGATTTTACTGTTGTATATATCTTATCTTATCTTTTTTTAATAAATCTGACAGTGCGGCCTCGAAAAACACCGTATTTTCGGACAATTTCAGACGCGAAAATCCAATCTGCGACATGGTTAATAATGTAACATATGTTTCAAGCGTGTCAAAGCAGCATGTTTTTTACAGTCTCACACATCTAATTGCGCCTTTAGTATTGAAATCCAAATACTGATATGATAAAATATCTGCCGAAAATGCCCGCTTTTCGAGCATTTTGCAATGATTGAATTTCAGGTGTTACGATGAGACGACTAAAAACTCTGCTTATAATCGCGCTTGCTGTCACTGCCGCGGCCTTCTGCGCCGGACAGATATACATCCGTCTGATAGCCGACAATACCCCGCCGGTGATAAAATGCGAAAGCGACACTGTTACGGTGCATGTGAAAAACAACACCGACGAGCTTTTGAGCGGCGTTACCGCAAGCGACGACCGCGACGGAGACCTCACGGACGGCATTATCGTTTCGAGCATATCAAACCTCATATCCAACGACACCGCCAAGGTCACCTATATAGTTTTCGACAGCTCGAACAACATGGCCTCCTGCACGAGGACGGTCAGATACTCCGATTACTCGCGTCCGAGCTTCAGACTCGAAGCTCCGCTTGAATACACAATAGGCGATCCGATATCGCTCACGGGACGGCTTTTTGCCGACGATGTAGTGGACGGCGATATATCAAACGCCATCCGCGTTTCCGCGCTGGATATAAGCTCCACCATCGAGGGAACATATTATATAAGCGTTCAGGTCGTCAATTCCATGGGCGACACGGCAAAGCTCACCCTGCCCGTCATTCTGCGCTCGGCGGCCTCCAGTGCGCCCGAGATCGCGCTCAGCAGCTATCTTGTCTATCTTGAAAGCGGCAGCGCCTTCAATGCGGCGGACTATATAAGCAGCGTCAGCGGCGGCTCTGCCGCCGAGGTCGGCATTTCCGGCAGCGTGGACACGGCACAGCCCGGGACATATCACGTCAGCTATTCATGCAGCAATTCCGGCGGCACCGGAACGGCGGTTCTGACCGTCGTTGTCGAATAAGGAGGTACGACATTGGATCAGAAAAGCAGCTTCCGCTTCGACAGCATTTCGGTGTTCTGCGTGCTCCGGCAGCTTTGGAAACAGCTCTGGATGCTCGTTGCCTGTGCGCTGATATTCTCGATGCTTGCGTTCCTGTACGCAAGCTTTCTGCGCACACCCGTATACAGCGCAACTATGACCTACGCCGTCACCTCCAAGGTCTCGGCATATTACTCTGGACGGAACATTCTCGCGGCGACCGACGCTGCCGAGGTGCTCTCTGAGGTCCTCAACGACAGCTCAGTAAAGGATGATATCTTCGCAAAATCCGAGGAGCTTTCGGGCTTTTCGGGCGAGATAAGCGCAGAGCAGATAGAAAACAGCAACTTTATCGTCGTAACGAGCACCGCGGCAACGCCAAAGCAGGCCTTTCTTGTTCTCGACGCTCTCAGCCGCAGCTTCCCCGAGCTGTCAAAATACATCTCCGGCAGCATTCTTCAGGTGATAAAGGCTCCCTCAGTATCGCCGTCGCCCTCAAACGGCATCAATACTGCCAAGCTCTGCCGCAGCGCGGGCATAGCAGGTGCCGCTCTGATGGCAGCGGTCATCGCCATGTCAAACATAATGAGCGAGACCGTGCAGACCCGCGAGGGCGCGCGCGCACTGCTCGACGCATCCGTCGTCGCCGTTATCGGCCACGAGCGCAGATACGACGGCGCGAAAAAGCGTCTTCCCCGCTTCGGCGCAAAGCGCAGAGAGCTTCAGCGAAGCCCGATACTCATCTCCTCGCCGACGGTCAGCATGCTTTACACCGAGCAGATAAACTCTATATGCTCGCGCCTTGAATACGAAAAGCGTGAAAAGGGCTGCAACGTGTTCCTCGTGACGAGCGTTGCAGCGAGCGAGGGCAAGTCAACGGTCTCGGCAAACCTTGCGATCGCGCTCATAAACAACGGGCACAACGTCGCGCTTATTGACGCTGACCTGCGCAATCCGTCGCAATACGGCATTTTCGGACACAGGCGTGACGGCGTTATGCCGCTCAACGAGCTTCTTTCGCAGGAGTTCAGCGACGATAATATGCGCGCCTGCGCAAGGATAGACAGCGAGACCAATGTTCTGCTGCTTTGCTCAAACGAGGGCGCCGAGCGCTCGACCGAGCTTCTCTCCTCCCCCTGCATGACATCTCTGCTGAGCAGACTGCGCAGTCTGGGATATATGATAATCATCGACTCGCCGCCTATGGGACTGTTCCCCGACTCGGAGATACTGGCCGACCTTTCGGACGCGGCTCTCATGGTGGTGCGGCAGGACGTTGTTCCGGCAAGTACGCTCAACGACGCTGTCGATGTGCTTTCCGCGTGCAGATGCCGCTTCCTCGGCTGCATTCTCAACGACATGCACGGCGACTCGACCACAGCACGCGGCTACGGAAGATACGGCTACGGCAAAAAGTATCAGTACGGCTACGGCAAAAATTCCTCAACGGAGGCGAAGAGTTAAACAGTGGAAGCTGAAAACAAAGAAAATCTTATAGATCTGTCCGTTCTGGCGGCCCGCTTCTGGCGTGAGCTCAGGCGCTTTTGGCTGCCCGCGCTCGTGCTGGCGCTGCTCATCGCCGGAGCACTGTTCATGCGCTCGTACCTGAGCTTTACGCCCATGTACGAGGCAAAGGCCATTTTTGCCGTGAGCTCAGGGTACTCCTCCGACGATATCCTGTCGTACAGCAGCTATTACGACAGCGACGCGGCAAAGAAGCTTGCAAGCGCCTTTCCGTATGTTCAGAATACCGACCTCATGCGTGAGCTTATCATGCAGGAGCTCGGCACGGGCAGCATAAACGCAAGCATCTCCGCAAGATCGGTCGCGGAGACGAATCTTTTCGTCCTGCGGGTAAGAAGCTCGGATGCTCAGAACTCCTATGATGTGCTCAATGCCGTTATAGAGTGCTATCCGAAGGTGCTCAACTATATGTCGGATTTCTCGCAGCTAATTTTAAAGGACGAGCCCACCGTTCCGACGCAGCCGTACAACAGCTTTGCCTTTGAGCGCACGCTGGCAAAGGACTGCGCCGTCGGCCTGCTGATAAGCCTTATCGGTATCCTCGTGCTCGCTCTTTCGCGCCGCACCTTCAACGGCTCGGATGAGCTGAGAGCCTATACAAATCTTCCTATCTACGCCGCAGTGCCTGCCGTTTCCGTCAAGCGCCGCTCACGCGAAAACTGCTCGCCCAGCATACTCAGCGGCGGCTCGAACAACGGCTTTTCCGAATCCATACACGGCCTGCGCGCAAAGCTTCTGCGCCATATGAACACCGGCCGCTCTGGCGTTATCATGGTCACGAGCACGCTCGCCGGAGAGGGCAAGACAACGATATCCGAAAACCTTGCAATGTCTATAGCCATAGCCGGATACAAGACGGTGCTTGTCGATATAGACCTTAAAAAGCAGGATATCAAGGCCTCTCTCGGCATATCCGATGGCCGTCCCGGTCTGCCGGAATATCTGAAAGATAAGGTCAAGGACGTTTCGGACTGCCTCAGCGATGTTCCGGGCAGCACGCTCAAACTCATTTGCAGCGAAAACGGCGCAAATGCCCGCGCCTTTCTCAGTCCGTCGAAGCTCGGCGAGTTTCTTGAGGAGCTCGAAAAGCAGTTTGACTATATCATTCTCGATACTCCCCCCTGCGGCATAATATCTCATGTGCGCTATGCCGGACGCTTTGCCGACGCGGTGCTCTATGTCGTCCGCTGTGATTTTGCAAAGCGCTCGCAGGTACTTGACAGCATGCAGGCGCTCGATAATCAGCACATAAAGATATCCGGCTGCGTCCTCAACGGTGTCGATGGCGGCAGCGCAAGCCACGGCTACGGCTATGGCTACGGTAAGTACGGCTACGGGAAGTATGGCTACGGCAGGTACGGCTACGGCAAGCAGAAGAGCGCTGCCGCGCCCAAGGAACAATGAAACAGGTAGATACACAGGAATATATGTCTGTGCTCCGCTCGCTCACCGAGCAGGGGCACAGCGTTTCCGTGCTCATTTCAGGCGGCAGTATGTCGCCTTTTTTGGCAGGTGGACGGGACACGGTGTTCTTCTCAAAGCCCGCGTCCGCGCTGCGCCGCGGAGATATAGTGTTCTACACACGGCCTAACGGTCAGTACGTCATGCACAGGATACGCCGTGTGCGAAAAGACGGCCTGCTCGATATAATAGGCGATGCACAGACCGAGACCGAAAGGGGCGTTTTGCCGTCGAGAGTCTTTGCGCGCGCCGACGCCGTGTGCCGCAAGGGACGGCGGCTTGAGCCGGGCAGCTTCTTATGGGAGCTGTTTCGCGGGCCGTGGCTGTGGCTCATACCGCTGAGGCATATTATTATGAAGGGCTGGAGCTTTTTCGGGAAGCGCCGGAGCTGAGAGCATTTATGGAAAACAAGGAAAGCAAACAAAGCAGGGCTCCCCTGCACTCGCAGTCGCTCGGTATGCTGCTGCAAAGCATAAAGGACGGCAGCTTCCGCGATATATGCGCCGATTGGAAATGGATACTCTCCTTCGGGCGGCGCTACCGCGGCAGCATAATACTTTATACGCTGCTGGGCATCCTGAGCTCGCTCACGGGGCTTGCGTCGAGCGTCGCGGGGAAGTACCTTATAGATATAATAACCGGCTTTGACTCCTCGCATCTGTGGCTGATCGCCGTTGTCATGCTCGGCACGGCTGTTACGAGCCTCAGCTTCTCGGCGCTGTCCTCGCGCCTGTCTGCAAAGCTCAATATATACATAAACAACGACATTCAGGCGGAGCTTTTCAGCAAGCTCCTCGATTCTGAGTGGTTGGAGCTCAACCGCTTCAAAAGCGGCGACATTTTAAATCGCTTTACAAGCGATATCGCAACGATAGCCTCCAACGCCGTCAACTGGATACCGAGCGTCATCATATCGCTCATAAGCTTTATAGCAACATTCATCGTTATTTTGCGCTACGACACCGTAATGGCGCTCATAGCGCTCGTCAGCGCTCCGTTTCTGCTTGCGACCTCAAGGCCGCTCATCCGCAGAATGCGCGAATACAGCAGGCGGACAAAGGAGCTTTCAAGCGATATGACCGGCTTTGAGGTCGAGGCACTTTACAACATCGACTTTATAAAAAGCTTCGCCGCGGAGGATAAGACGCAGCAGCGGCTGCACGACTGGCAGGAGCGCTACCGCGATGTGAATCTGTCGTACAACGCCTTTGCGATAAAGGCTCAGCTCTGGTTCTCCGCGCTGGGCAAGCTCGTGGAGTTTATAGCCTTCGGCTACTGCCTGTGGCGGCTGTGGTCGGGAGCGATAAGCTTCGGCACGATGACCCTGTTCCTGCAGCAGCGGGCAAGCCTTTCAAGCTCGTTTGCCGGACTCGTGGGGCTTATTCCCTCGGCAATGACGGCCTCGGTATCGGCAGGCCGCGTGCGCGAGCTCATGTCGCTGCGCAAGGAGCGCCGCAGCGATACGAGCGGCAGCGGTATTCCCAGCAGTGCCGAGGCATACACCATTGAGCTGCGCAGCGTAAGCTTTGCCTACAGCGAGGGGCAGACCGTCATATCCGATTCCCGCTTTATTGCGCGCCCAGGCGAGATCGTCGCGCTGGTCGGACCGTCCGGCGAGGGCAAAACGACGATGATCCGCCTCATTCTCGGCCTCGTCTCCCCCACCGGCGGCAGTGTCAGCATGACAGGCTCCGACGGCAGGCAGCTTAACGTAACAGCCGATGCGCGTCACTGCTTTTCCTACGTTCCGCAGGGCAATACGGTCATGTCCGGCACTATAGCCGAGAATCTGCGCCTTGTAAACGAGGACGCGACGGATGCGGAGATAGAGGCTGCCCTGCGCGCAGCATGCGCATGGGACTTTGTATCCAAGCTGCCCGACGGCATAAACAGCACGGTCGGCGAGCGCGGCTGCGGTCTGTCCGAGGGGCAGGCTCAGCGCATAGCCATTGCTCGTGCGATACTGCGCAACGCGCCGATACTTCTGATGGACGAGGCGACAAGCGCCCTTGACGTTGCAACGGAGCGGCAGGTGCTGCGCAACATCGTCGAGCTGTGTCCGAGCAAGACCTGCATCGTCACGACCCACCGTCCGAACGTTCTGAGCCTGTGCAAGCGCGTCTACCGCATAGTCGATACGCACGTTACCGAGGTCAGCGAGGAGGAAAGCGCAAAAATGGTGATGGATTTTTAAATTATATTATATTATAGAACGTAAAAACCGGCTCTCCGAGGATTCGGAGAGCCGGTTTGTGTTAAATTTAGGAGCTTGCGATCATCTTTTTGAGGCGTATGAGGTCGAGGATATCGACCACTCCGTCGCCGTTGAGGTCTGCTTTGCCTGCGATCTCTGTCGTATCGCTGGCAATGTACTTCTTCAGCCTGATGAGGTCGGAGACATCGACCTTTCCGTCGCCGGTGAGGTCGCCATAGACGGCATCATGCTGCTCAAGTTCTATGATCCTGAAGTACGAGAAGCCGTTTGTGACAAACTCAACTGTCTTTGCTGCGGAGTTGTATACACAATTTATGATCTCGACAGTACCGTCTTCCTTTATATGCTCGACAGCTATATTTTCACCGTTGCCAAGTTCATAAGGAAGGCTGACAAATACGCTTCCATCGCCAAAATCAGAGACGACCTTACCCGCTTCATCCTCAACCGCAAATTTATACGTCGGCTGAGTGCTTCCAAGCTTTTGTGCTTCCTCATCTGTCAGGCGGCAGGCCGAAACTGTTACCTTTTCACCGCATCTGTCACTGATCGCTTGCAGTGCTGCGCGGTCAAATCCGAGCTGCGCAGTTTGTCCGTCACAAGTCAGCTTAGTAACAACAGTTTCGGTTAAAAGCTTCAATATGTCACTTGTATTGAACTCAACTGAGTAATTTGAGCCTGACGCATAATCGTTCATTTTAAGTGAAATTTCGGAATCGAATATCATGCATGGATTTCTAAGGAACAGATTTTGATCCGCTTTGGTTCTTTGCTGCAGCACCGCTTGGAATTCTTCTGTTTCTACAGAAAACTTATTATAAGTCGGAGACAGAACCAAGGTGCTTTTCATTTTTTCATCGGAAATTTCAAGATTTACAGTGTATTTTTCGACAGTTGTTCCGTAGATGTCTTTTACCTCGATTTCAAATTTAGTGTCTCCCGGTCCTTTGGCCGAAATGGATATGTCTCCGTTTTTGAGAGAAATTCCTCCTCCGTTCAACATATCAATTATCGCTTGAGCAGGTGTCCCCGAAGTAATGGAGATATAATCATTATAAATAGAGCTTCCGTCGCTCTTTCCATCATCAATTTTGATTGTAAAGGTGTAATCAGTTTCACCCTGCTGGAGCTTCAGCAACGCTTTTGCGCCGCTGATTATATACGAGTCAATTCCGTTATTTTCTCCGACATACTTAATCAGTGTGCCGCCCAGTCCGTCGAACAAAATTGGTAATTTGTCTCCGAATATCTCCTCCGCAAGGCCATAGACAGCTACTTCAAGCATATTTTCCCGTTCAACACGGTTTACAATGATCTCATAGGGAATAGATGTTGTACTTCCTTCCAGGGTCACCACCGAAACGGAGTCAAGATAATACGCAATATCTATAAATTGTCCCAGAATTGCGAGTCCGGTAGCCTTGTCTATCAATATTCTAGCTGCCGCAGCCGCGAGCTCAGCATCTGACTTAAACCAGCATGTAGTTGTAACAGCAATTTCCATGTATCCGCCCGGAGCAAGCTCATCTACTTTCCGTATCAGTGAGTCCTTGAAATCCTCACTTTCACTCGGGAATACCTTCTCCTCTATTCCGTCGTTAGTCTTGATACTGAGAATTTTCCCTTGTTCAATGCCCGTTATGCCAAATGACAAATTATACAGAGATTTATCTGACACATTTGACAGGCGAAATACGACCTTATAATCTTTGCCTCGTTCGGCAACATCGTCAGCCGTGATCGTAAGCATAAGGGCATCGCCTGCATAGACCTTAACCGTTTTATCTGTAGTAAATGTATAAGTGAACGGTTCAGTTACACCGTCGCTTACCATTTCGCCTGTCACGTCAGCCGATATGTAGTATTCACCTGCGGCATCACCACGCACATACCAACGAGCAGTTTTTTTACTGGCATGATCAATATCTCCCATATCAGCAATACATGACTGCTGCTCTGTCAGCATATCTGCCAGCGACAGGCCTTCAGGGAGCACCAGTTCTGCGACGCAATTCTTAATCGTATCAGTATACGAGTTGTTTATCACCAGCAGTTCTACATTATACATTTCCTTCAGCCAATGGGCTTCTCCATATATGACGAAATAGAAGCCTTCGGCCTTCAGAGGAAAGACTCCGACTTTCCAGCCGCTTCCGCCGGCGCTTCCGCCAAAACTGACTGAACCGCCTGAACCGTCCGAATCGTCTGAATCGTCAATAGAATACCATCCTCCTATATCATTTTTGAATGTCCCTGCATCATTTTTGTAGCCAGCAATAACAGGCAGCTCAAAGGTCTTCAGGCCAACCTTAAACGTTAATGTCGTCTCAAATTTCCACACATGCTCGTTATCGGGAGAAGAAACATCAATACCTGCCGCAACGATCTCATCATATGTCATTTCGGTTGCGGTGAGCTTTCCGGCCACAAGTGATGTTTCGCTAAGGCCGATAGTTGCTGTCATCGCTCCGTTGTCGCCTTCGGTAACCTTGATATTCTTGGCTGTCGGCATATATTCGCCGGCAGTTACATTGACAATGTGATCTCCTCTCGGCATAAGCAGCGTGACCGTGCCGTTCTCATCGCACTCTGCTGTAGTTGCTCCAAATCCTTCTATACCATAGGTTATATACAGCAAAGCGTTGGGAATTGCCGGAGTGTTTTCCTTACTCGCATCTACAATACTGAATGTAACAAGCGTGTACTCACAGTCTTCAGCTGCTGTGTCTACCACTTCAATTATACGCTCTTCCGTACCGGTATTGCCCGCCTCATCAGTCACTGTCAAGCTCACGGTGAAGCTGCCGGCACTTGAATATGCATGAACCGGCGCAGCGGCTGTTGATGTCGCTCCATCGCCAAAGCTCCAATTGTAAGAAGCTATGATATCGTTATCTGTTGAATTTACGCCGGAAAATTGGAAGCTTATGCCCTTTGCCGTAAACAGCACCTCCGGCGAGATCACTGCTACCGGAGCTTCGGAATCTGTTCCAGAAGATTGCACGCTTACAACATTGCTCTGTGCTACAGCGCCATAGGCGTCTACTGCATTTATTTTGTAATAATAGACCTGTCCTATGGGAATCGTCACCTGATATTTGGTATTGCCCTTCGCAAGCGTTCTTACAAGCGAATATGTTCCGTTCTCAGAGCTTGCACAGTAAAGGTTATAGTGATCCAGCAAATCAGCATTTCCGTCATATGTCCAAGTCAATGTTCCCGCTTTGTAAGCACTGCATGCTGACAAACTTGGTGATCTCGGAGCTGAATATGCTTTGATCGAGTAGGTTCTGGTGATAACTGTCGGAGCGTTAGAGCCGCCCTCGTTATCGCTTATGTCATAGACAGAAACCCGAACCTCATATGTGCCTGTCTCGAGCGACTCTATATTCCAATCGCAAGAAAATACGGTACTGTTCGTAATGCCGCTGACATTTTTAGTGGCAATTTCCGTCCATGTATCGGAATCAAGTGCCCTGTATTCAAACACCGCCTTTGACAAACGATAATTGTCCGCTGCGGTCACGCGCAGCACGGCTGATTTGCAGAGCACCTCATCGGCGTAAGGACGCATATCTCCTATCGTCGGTCCGTCTGTGCTGGGCAGCAGGCTTCCCTGTTCTACCGGTGAGCCACTGCTCTCATTGCCATATATGTCCACAGCCGTAACATAGTAATAATATGTTGTACCGAGAGAGGCTGTTATGCCGTCATTATAGTAGCCGATCGTTTTTTGGCTGCATATCTCGCTAAACGACCCGTCTTCACTCTCTGCGCGGTAAATACGGAATGTGCTGAAATCGCTATCGGAGGTCAGCGAGCCGTAGCTCCAAGCCAGCTGGATATGGCTGCTCGTTGATGTGACCGCAAAATCGGATACGTCGTCCGGAGCATCCGCATCTACAGTTATCTTTCGCTCCGTATAGGCGCTGTTATTCCATTCATCATAAGCTGTGGCTCGCACAATAACAGAGCCGGAGGTGCCGGTCGGTGTCCAAGCAAATGAGTAAGAATAGCTCGATTTTTCATCCGGCAGAGAGAATGTCGTTATGTCAGTGAAATCATTCCCGTCTGTAAAATAGGATATGACCACCTTGGAAAGAAGTATGTTGTCGCTTGCGCTTCCTGATATGGTAATTTCCTGAGTCACGCCATATACTGAATCTGCTTTTGGTGAGCTCATGCTTATAATCGGAGCTACATCATCGTCCTTGATCGTAATGATCTTGTCTTCCCAAAGAGTCTTTTCGGTTTCGTCTTCATCTTTTACCGTGATCCTTACATTATAGTTGCCGGTATCGATATTTGAGATATCCCATAAGGCCGTGTACATTCCTGTCGTGCCGGTGAAGTCAAGTGCAAGCGTATTCCATCCGTCTGCATTCTCAAGCTTGTACTCGAAGGCGGCAGTGAGATTATTGACATCGTACATCTTATCTTGCTGAGCCTTCACGGTCAGTCGGATTTTTTCGAGCTGCTGACGATAATAAAGGCTGCTCAATGTGGTGCTGGAGGAAATATTCAGCGTTGCTGTCGTCAGCTCGGCTGCTGCGCTGGCAATTGAAATGTTTCCGGCAGCATCTGCCGCCTTGACGGTGTATGTGTATGTTGTTCCTTCGTCCAGACCGGTATCGGTATAGCTGGGCAGAGAATCGTCTGCTTCAGCGATGACCTCTGCGATCTCCTCACCGTTTCTGTAGACATAGTACTTCTCTACAGCGAAGTTATCCGTAGATTTTTCCCAATTGAAGGTTATATGCTTAGTGCCGCGGGAGAGCATAGCTGCTATGCCCGGCTGAGTCGGAGGCGTAATATCTTTATAGTGCATCGCTGCTGAGCTAAGAGGATCATTACCTGAGTCTATGTTTATTTCCGCCCATTGATCTTCACTGCCGGAATAGTATACGTCCGTAAGGCTCGTGCAGTTGTAGAATGCAGCGTAGTCGATGCTCGTCACGCTGTTCGGGATCGTGACGCTCGTAAGACTTGTACAGTACAAGAACGCATCATTGCCGATGCTCGTCACGCTGTTCGGGATCGTGATGCTCGTAAGGTTCCTGCAGAACGAGAATGCCCATTCCCCGATGCTTGTCACACTGTTCGGGATCTCATATGATGTGCTCGTTCTGCCTGACGGGTATATGATAAGAGCTGTCTTTTCCTTGTTGAAAAGGACTCCGTCGATCGAACTATACAGAGAACTCTCCCCAATGACATTAATGTTCTTCAGGGATTTAAGCCCTGTAGATGCTATTTCATCCATTCCGCTTGTTATTGAACAATTTTCTAACGTAATTGTCTCCAAAGCAGTGCAGCCGGAGAATGCATCCTCGCCGATGCTCGTCACACTGCCGGGGATCGTGATGCTCGCAAGGCTCGTACAGCTGGAGAATGCACCCATGCCGATACTCGTCACGCTGTCTGGGATCGTGATGCTCGTAAGACTTGTGCAGTTAAAGAATGCAGCGGCTTCGATGCTCGTCACGCTGTCTGGGATCGTGATGCTCGTCAGGCTCGTACAGTACCAGAATGCGCCACCGCCGATGCTCGGCACGCTGTTCGGTATCGTGACGCTCGTGAGGCTCGTGCAGCCGAAGAATGCCAAGTCGCCGATACTCGTCACGCTGTCTGGGATCGTAATATTTGTCAGGCTCGTGCAGCCGAAGAATGCCAAGCCGCCGATACTCGTCACGCTGTTCGGGATAGTGATGCTCGTAAGCTTTATGCATCCGCCGAATGCATTGCCTCCGATGCTTGTCACACTGTTCGGGATAGTATAAGAAGCCTCGGTTTTCCCTGCAGCATATTGAATAATCTCTGTTTTTTCCTTGTTAAACAAAACTCCATCTTCAGCAACGTATACCGTGTTTTCATCTGAAACGGTTATGCTCGTAAGGCTCACGCAGATGGCGAATGCACCCTCGCCGATGCTCGTCACGCTGCTTGAAATCGTGATGCTCGTAAGGTTCGTGCAGCCGTAGAATGCACCCTCGCCGATGCTCGTCACGCTGTTCGGGATCGTGACGCTCATCAAAACCGCACCGTTGCCCGAAGTGTCGCAAAATGCGTAGTTGCCAATCGAAGTGACTCCGTCATTTATTATAACGCTTGTAATTTGGCTTTGAAGGTAACCATACCACGGTGCTTTGCCAGTCGTCCACGACGCCATCTCGCCCGTGCCGCTGATCTCGAGCACGCCGTCATTGAATAGCGTCCAGGTCAGGTTGCTGCCGTCGCCCTCCGCGCCGCATGTGCCGCTGGCGACAATGCTGTCGGTGTCTATGGCATCGCAGCGAGAGCAGACGTGGTTTACATAATTATGTCCGAGCGCTGCGACTTCTTCCTGCGCATCAAGTATATCATTACAAACCGAGCAGTGCTTGCCCTCGGTCTTGCCTGCCTCGGTGCAGGTCGAGGCTACCGCCGCGTCGATGACCTCGGTGTGACCGAGTGCGTCGGTGTAAGTATTCTTATAGCTATGGCCGCAGGCACAGGTGTAGGTCGTGTAGCCCTGCTTTGTGCATGTGGGCGCGGTCACAGAAGCTTCATAGGAGTGAGCGTGAGGGCCGCAGATGACGGGTGTCTCTCCAAGGCCGAGGTCGGTATCAGCGGTCAGCGCCGTCCACTCATCCTCGCTGCCATTGAAGTAAACACTTTTGAGGCTGCTGCAATCCGAAAACGCGTTTGCGCCAATCTCTGTTACTCCGCTCGGTATCATAATGCTCGTAAGACCCGTGCAGTACCAGAACGCCTCCTTGCCGATGCTCGTAAGGCTTTCAGGCAGCTGAATAGCCGTCAGCGCCTCGCAGCTGTTAAACGCCGATTCGCCGATGCTCGTAAGTGTGCTCGGAAGCGTGACGCTCGTCAGCGCTGTACAGCCGCCGAAGGCATAGGGCTCTATGCTGCTTATGCCCTCAGAGAGCGTCACGCTCGTCAGGCTTGAATTAAGCGAAAAAGCATCTTCCCCGATGCTCTTCACGGCAGCTCCGCCAATTTCCTGCGGTATGGCCGCCTCTGTGACGCTCTCGTCGCAGCCGGTTACCGTCCACGTGGACGCATCGAAGTAGATATTGCCGCCCGTGACCCCGTAGGCAATATCCGTGTCGCTTTTTTCCGCCATTGCAGCAGCGGGTATAAGCGTCACTATCAGCACCGCCGTAATAAGCAGCACCATCATTCGTTTCTTCATCGTTTCCTCCCTGTTTGTGTTTTTTGTGTCATTCTTATCGTATTGTATCTGATATTCACAATATTATCATAGTATTATTTGCGACGCAAGCATTGTTCGTACAATTTGCTGAGGAACGCAAAAAATTAACTGTCAAAAGCAGGGCGTAGCAAAACGGAGGCAGCATTTTGCTGCCTCCGCCGTCGGATGAAATGCCTTTCGGCTTATCCGGCTCGACGAAGGTCATGCCTTGGCATTGCCGGGCAATAGGCTCAGGCATTTCATCCGGCCGGTCTTTCAGACTTCTGTCTCGGATGCTTCGTCTGTCTGTATTATATGACGCGGGAGTGAATTTAAACGAGGCAAATTTTCCCGTTTAAATTGTGCTCGGACTGAATATACTATCTGTAAAACACAAAGGAGACGCAGACGATGACACGAAAAGAGGAAAAGAAGCTCAGAGCCGAGTACAGACGCAGACTCGGCGAGCTGTGCGATATAAGGGCGCAGCTGCGGTGCGCATACGCGGCATTTGACAATACGACAGATTGTGATATGATGGATGCGTGCATTTACGAGATAAATGCGCTCAAGTCGCGCTACAACAGCGCAGTCGTAAACATAAAAAACCTTATCACTTAGGAGGCTGCATGGACGCATTAAACACCGTACTTACCGTAATTATAGCCGTATTCTTATTATGGCTCGTCATCAAGATATTCGCAACGCCGATAAAATGGGCGCTGAAGCTCCTGATAAACGCGCTTACAGGCTTTGTTATGCTGTTTATCTTCAACTTCCTCGGCGGCTTTATCGGCCTGTCGCTCAGCGTAGGTTGGGTAAGCGCCATCGTCGCCGGCGTTCTGGGCGTTCCGGGCATAATATTGCTGCTGCTTATCGAAAACTTCTTTATGTGAGGATGCGGACATGAAAAAGCTGCTGAAGAAAATATTTAACCTTTTCCTCCCGCACGGTACAAGATCCTTTTGGAAATACAGACAGCGAATTCTCTTTCCGAAAGGCATTCAGAGGATATTTAAGCCCTACTATTCGCTGAGAGCCCAGTGGACGCTGGAAAAGCTCAATTCAAGTATCCCGATAACCGAACGTATAATGCCGTTTCAGGCTCCTCACGGGCTGTGCGGGATATTCATATCCTGCGGTGCACAGGTCGGCAAGGGCTGCACGATATTCCAGCAGGTCACTATCGGCTCGAACACCATGCCGGACAGCAAAAAGCGCGGTGCGCCCGTTATCGGCGATCATGTCTACATAGGCGCGGGAGCCAAGATAATCGGCGGCATCACGATAGGAAACGATGTTCGCATCGGCGCAAACTGCATCGTTACGGAGGATATTCCCGCAAACAGCACGGTCGTGATGGAAAAGCCGCGCATCATCACATACGAGCAGCCGCGTGACAATACCTTTATTGAATGGGACAAGTATCAGGCCTCTCTTAAAGCTTAAGCTGACCGCGCAGCGGGGGAGCTCGAGGGGTAGCGAAGCGTCGGCGCGGGAGTGAAT
>CAVFCI010000033.1:0-20938 GCA_963620985.1 Hallerella sp.
AATGCTTTTACCGAAATCCTTGAAATTTCAAGGATTTCGACGGCGGTTTATCTAACTCGAGGCGGGTCTTACCCCCTCGAGCTCCCCCGCTGCGCGGATGTTTTTCCTCAGCAGCATAGGTTCTTTGACAGTCTGATGCGCCGTTGGCGCAATTTTATGAATGAACACCTCATCCGTCAGCCTATCATAATGGGAAGGCTTGGTGCGCCGCAGTATTTGAGTTGCTGCAGCAAGCATTACCCCGCACTTGCGGGAGGCGAGAGTTTTTCGGTGTCGTCAGCAGTTGACGGTCGGGACACCGCAATAAACGTATAGGTAGGTGCGTCAATGCGCCTGTAAAAAAACGAACATGAGGGTGAGGAGACCGAGCTCGGGGAAGGGACAGAAGATGCCAGGGTTTGTCATGCTCATCATGAGTATGCCCAGATATGACAGCGCAACGGCGCAGGCAAAGCTTCTGCGTCTGCTGCGCCAGAGCGTTCGGACGCGCAGGGCGAACATCCAGCCGTAGGCGAGGATGCCCAGCAGTCCCATGGAGCTTATGATCTGGATGAGCGCGTTGTGGTAAAACACCAGACTGCCCGGGACGTAGGCCTTGAATATCCCGATATCCTTCGTGCTGCCGATGCCGGTGCCGAGCACGGGGTGGCTCAGGAAATTATCAATGCCGCGCCGGATAAACTCGATGCGCGTTTTGTCGCCCGCGGCAGCACTTTCGATGCGCGCGGCGTAGAGCTCCGGCACGACGATCACCGCCGCCGCAGCTGCCAGCAGCAGCGCTGCGCCGAACAGCCAATTATACAGCCGGCGGCTGCGCTTATTATATATATAAATGTATAGGGCACACAGCACGAGCAGCGCCGCGCCGAACAGCAGTCCCGAGCGCGAGCCGCTCATGACCATGGCAAGGTACATGAGCGCCATGCCGAGCAGATACAGATTGCTGCGCCGGACAAGGGTGCAGGTCATGGGCATGCACATGAGCAGCATCGTCGTTATGTAGTTGCGGGGCTTATAGAACAGCACTCCGCCCTTTTCGAGGAAGCGGTCAAAATTATGCGCATAGAAGCTGAATATGACAACGACGAACAGCAGTCCCGCCGCATAGACGGTCTCGGCAAGGCGCTCGGCTCTGTCATAGCTCGGGACGCTGTCGCAGCGCGTGCAGAACAGGATATACAAAACAAGCTGGCCGAGACCGAGGCCGAGCATGTAGTACAGGCTTATGGGCTTGAGGTAGTCCTGCGCCGAGATCGTCCCCGCGCCGCCGAGGATGAGCGCAAGCGATACCGCGATATAAGGGCCAGTGAAGCGCCCGAGCACGGGCTTGCGGCGGTAGTATATGAGGTTGAAGATGAGCGCAAGCGAAAAGGGCACGATAGCATACATCATGTACGGCACGAGCTGCGAATAGTCGCGGTAATACTCGACCGAAATTTGCAGGATGAAGCAGACCGGCGCAACGATCGACATGGGGTCGCCGCAGAATATGAGCATCAGCACCGTTATGAGCACGAACAGACACATGCACTCAAACGAGGTCTGCGTCACCGTTGCCAGTGCCGCAAGCACCAGCAGCGCCGGAAGATAATATTTGCTGTCCCAGACCGCGTCCGCCGCGGCTTGGCCTTTTTTGAAAAGTGAACTAACCATGTGTACCTCTTTGGCTTTCAAATATGCCGGCGAGCTTGGCGTATAGCTCGTCGGGCTTCACGGGCTTGAGTATATAGCCGGAGAAATCGCCGAGCACTCTCCCCTGCCCGTTTGTAAACGCATCCGCCGTCATCGCAAGTATGGGCACGGCAGCGGCACCGCGCCTGCCGGAGGCTCGGATGCAGGCCGCCGCCTCCATGCCGTTCATCTCCGGCATATGGATATCCATGAGTATGCAGTCGTAGTAAGCATCGGGTCTGGAGCGGAAAAGCTCCGCCGCCTCCCTGCCGTTTTCCGCGCAGTCAACGAGCGCACCCTGACGCTCCAGCAGGCGGCAGATCATGGCCGCGTTTATCGTAACGTCGTCAACGACCATGATGCGCCGCCCGTTTATAGCCGAGCGATCAACGCTCCGCTCTTCGACAGCGGCGGCCTCACAGAGCCGGTACGGGATATCGATAAAAAATGTCGTTCCGAAGCCCTGACGGCTTTTGACGGATATCGTGCCGCCCTGAAGGTCGAGCATGCTCTTGCATATGGCCATGCCGAGGCCGCTTCCGGCAGTCCTGCCGCCGAGAGCGCTCTGCTCCTGCGTGTACGGCTCGAAGAGACGCCCGATGAAGTCCTCGCTCATGCCGATGCCGGTGTCGGCCACCTCAAGATGCAGTATCGACGACTGAGCGTCCATCAGTCGCTGCGAGGCAAGAAGCCTCACAACGTCGCCGTCTTTTGTAAACTTACCGGCGTTTGACAGCAGGTTATTGAGCAGCTTTCTCAGCGACAGCTCGTCGCCGAGGACGTTGGGGCAGCTGAGTCCCTCTGTGTCGATCATAAATCTTACGCCCTTTGTGCTCATGAGCGCACTGTAGACCGAATATACCTCGTCGAGCACGGCGGAGATATCGAAGGGCTTTGTGTCCATCTCGTACCTGCCGCTTTCGATCTTGCTCATGTCCATGATGTTGTTGAGCAGGCTCAGTAGGTACTGCGAGGACTGTTCTATCTGGTCAAGGCGCTCGCGCAGCTCATCGTCGCGCCCCTCGCCCACCAGTTCGCGGGCAAGGTATGTGAGCCCTGCGATGGAGTTCACGGGCGTGCGCATCTCATGCGACATGGGCGAGAGGAGCTCGCTCATTGCGCGGCTGGGATCCTGCGTTTTGGACACGCTGTCGCTGTATTTCTTTATGCGGCTGCCCTGCTGCTCCTCGTCGGAGAATATCGACATGAGCAGCTTGCGGAAGCAGGCTATCAGTCCGATCAACACGATCGCAAGAAACAGAAACGCCGCTATATTGATGTATATATACGATACGTTCACGCATTATCCTCCGTGTACCGCGCTTGCCTCACTCCGCCGGACATTGCCTTGAGCCGGAGCGTCACAGGCTTTTTATCATGCCGGCGGCAGCGGCGTATTCGCGCTCGACGGCATCGCGGCAAGCCAGAGCTCCGGCGGCATCGCCGCGGCGCAGCGGCTCGGTAATCCTCTTCATCGCCTCAAAAAGGCCGGTCAGCCCCAGCATGCCGGAGCTGCCCTTGAGCGAGTGCGCCGCCCGAAAGCCTCTTTGCGCATCATGCGCTGCGAGCGCCGACATGAGCTCGGAGTAATTTGCATCCGCAAGGAACATATCCAGCAGACTGCGCAGAAGCTCCTCATCTCCCGAGGTGCGCTCGATAGCACCGGCGTAATCGAAGCCGTGTACGGCATAGGCAAATTTAAGCTCAGACATCCGCATTCTCCCTGTACTCGAATATCTCCGACGGACGGCCTCCCGTCTTGCAGTCGAGCGTTATGCCGACCTCTCCGAGAGAGTGCATGTATTTGAGATACCTGCGCGAGGTGACCGTCGAAAGGCCGAGCCCGTCGCTTATCTCGACAAGCGGCATCTTCTTCCCCGCGTTTTCGCGCATGAAGCCTCTGACGTTTTCAAGTGTGGTTTTGTTTATCTTGCCCGGATTCGGAACGCCTGGGGCAAGCTGCTCGGCGGTATTGTAGTTCCTGTGCGGGCACAGCAGGATATCGACCTTGTCCTGCGTCCAGACGCGGGTGCTGCCGACGAGCTTCATGACCGTATCAAAGCGCGAGACCGCCTTTTCCAGACGGGCGATGCCAAACGGCTTTAATATGTAGTCGCAGATACCGTAGCACATGGCCGAGCGGATGACCTGATAGTCGTCCGCCGAGGTTATCATGATGACCTGCACCTCGGTGTTGAAGCTGCGCAGCTGCGCGAGAAACTCGATGCCGTCCATGCCGGGCATGAAATAGTCAAGCACTATAAGCTCCGCCCCGTCGGGGGTCTGCCGGAGATATTCGAGCGCGTCGGCGCAGCGGTGGAAGTTCCCTGCAAGCTTCAGCTGGCTAAACTTACCGAGCTGCTTTTCAAGTATCGAGCAGACCATCAGGTCGTCCTCGACTATGATCGTTTTATACAAAGCAGAACACCTCTAAAAATTTATCTTTGCTCCTTATTTTTGTTATAATTATTTTACCAAGTTTTTTTATCACGGTCAACCGAAACAGGACAAATAGTTTTTTAATATTCTGTATTCGAAATATCATGCATTTAACTTTTTCGCTTGCGCGGAAAAGCGCGGCGTGCTACAATTAACAAAAACTCATCGGAGGCTATGCCATGACAAACGAAGAAAAGCTCGACCTCAAAAAAGAGATCGAGGAACAGGACAACTATAAATACAGCGACGAGCTGTTTTACACCGGCGAGGGCGATCTTCTCGACACCGCCGAGGGCAGAGCAAGGTTCTGCCGCTTGAACGAGACCACGGTTTTCAAGAAAAAAGACCCCACGGTCTGGAACAACTATATCTGGGTATTCAACAATCAGGGTGTCGGCATGACGATAAAGCGTCAGAGCCATGTCGATCCTCAGCTTATGGAGTGCATCGACTATGATGCCGACGGAAATCCCACCGGCAAGGCCTACGAGCCGACCTGACGGGTATACGAAAGCCCCCGTTTTCGTTGTGAAAACGGGGGCTTTAACCTTATGTGCTCTGTTCCTTTATGCTGCGGTTTATTATGCGCATCTCACCGGTGATGAGTATCGCAACGGTTATAACGGCCAGACAATCGCCGACCGGACCTGCGTACAGCAGTCCGTCGATGCCCATGATGCTCGAGAGGATATACGCGCAGGGGAGGAAGTATATAAGCTGCCTTGTGAGCGTGCAGACCATGGCCTTCTGCGGCTTACCTATAGACTGGAAGAAGATGCCCGAGGGGATGAGGAAGCCGACGAGGAAGATAACGCTCAGGAAGATGTGGAAGCACTTGAGCGCAAAGTCGTTGTACAGCTCATCCTCCTGGCCGAAGATATTGATGATATCCTGCGTGAAGAGCTGGAAGCACGCCCAGCCGATCAGTCCGACGGTGAGCCCGACGATGATGGTGCGCAGATATGTCGCCCTGACGCGGCGGAAGTTCTTAGCGCCGTAGTTATAGCCGACTATGGGCTGGCTGCCGATGCCGAGGCCGACCATTACGCTGACGATGATGGAGTTCACCTTCATGACTATGCCGAAGGCGGCCAGCGGGATATCGGGGCCGTAAACGCTCTCTATACCGTACTTGACGGTGAGGTTATTCATGCAGATAACGACGATCGTCGAGCCGAACTGCGTAAAGAAGCTCGAAATTCCGAGCGGCAGGAAAGCAAACAGGGTCTTTGCTCTCGGTATCGCGTAATCGCGCTTGAACTCAATGCCCTTGAGACGGGGTATATACGCGACCGCTATGCCGAAGTTGAGCACCTGACCGATGACGGTCGCCCATGCAGCGCCGGCAACGCCCCAGCCGAGACCGAGGACGAACCATGCATCAAGCACGACGTTGAGCAGGCAGCCGGATATATTGGACATCATGGCGTATCGCGGATTGCCCTGCGCTCTTATTACGCCGCTGACCGTCATGCTTATGCACACAAACGGTATGCCCAGAAGCGTTATGCCCGCATATTCAAGCGCATAGCCGAAGGTCTCTGACGCGACCTTCGCGCCGCCGCAGAGTCTCAGCACCGGCTCGAGCAGCAGCTCCATCGACAGCGTTATCAGAAGTCCCGCCAGCAACGAGGTCGTTATGCCGTTTCCCATTGTGCGCGCGGCCTCTTCGTAGTTCTTCTGCCCGAGCTTCAGGCTGAAATACGCAACGCAGCCGTCTGCTATGAGCGTGCCTATAGCCATTGAGAGCGTGACGAGCGGGAAGGTAAGATTCGTCGCCGCGTTGCCGTATACGCCGACACCCTGTCCGATGAATATCTGGTCAACTATATTGTATATGGAGTTGACGACCATCGACGCTATTGCCGGCAGCGAAAATTTAAGCATCAGCTTGCCGATGGGCTCGTTCTCAAACATGGCAAGCGAATTATTCTGACTCATTATATCACCCTAATACAAATTTCAAACGAAGCCGATTATATCACGGCAGATATAAAAAGTAAATGTATATAAAAACAAGGTTCGAAATTTGTACACTGTGACGAAAATTCAGTCCTTATGCGCCTCGATAATGAACTGGTTTATAGAAGCTCCGAACAGGATTATGTACATGCACCAGTACATCCACAAAAGAGATATGACTATCGTCGCAAGACTGCCGTAGGTCGAATAGTTCACATAGCGGATAAACAGCGAGAACAGCCATGTAAACAGCAGCCACGCCGCCGACGCTACAGCCGCGCCGGGCAGCAGATGCAGCAGCTTTATCTTAACGCCCGGAACGCCCTTGTACATTGCAAGAAAAACCAGCGCCAGCACCAGAAACGCGACGAGAAAGCGCAGCTTCAGCAGCAGCGCCAGCGCCGGTGATACAGCGGGAAGATGAGTGTCTATAAGATAATATATCTCCTTGCTGAACACCATAAGAGCAAGCACCGCGATAGCGACGGCTATCATGCCGACGGTGTAAATGCACGCAAACAGGCTGCGGCGCAGGAACGAGGAATACTTCGGCGAATGAAAGATATCCTCTATGCCGCGTATGAGCGCCGAAAACGCACGGCTCGAAAGCCATATCGTCAGCAGTATCGACAGCGGCAGGACAGCGCCGGAGGCAAAGTATATATCGTCAACGACCGACTCGATTATGGCCTGCAGCGCCGCCGGAATGTAGCGCTCTATCGCGTCGAAAAGCGTGTTCTGCGAAAGCCCCGTGTAAGGGATTATCGCCGTTAAGAGCGCGACAAAGGGCACGAGGGACATGAACATGTAAAACGCGCTCGCCGCGGCGTGAGCGTCTATGTTGTCCTCGCTCATTTCTATCATGAAGTTGTTTATCGTGTTAAATATTTTTTTCATAAAACCTCATGAAAAATTACCGCTTCCGGCGGTAATTTTTCAATACATATCAGCATATGAGCGTAAGTCTGCCGCTCAGGTTCTCTATCTCGTGCCGCTCCGAGCCCTTGCCGCGCTCTCCGTCGAGCGACCAGTCGAGATCCTCGGGCGCGGATATCCTCAGCGTATCGGCCTGAAAGAAATCGAGGAATGGCGAGGAATAGTCCTGCGTGAAAACGCCGAGCAGGATGCTCTGAAAATCAATGAGTGTGCGCGGCTCGTGCACGAGCAGTATCTCAAACTTGCCGTCGCCGGTGTCAACAACTGTCTTAGGCAGCGTTATCGTTCCTGCGACCGAGGTGGAGTTGCAGACAGCGCCGAATATATAGTCGCCCTCGCAGGTGAACTCGCCCACGTCGAGCGTCAGGTGATGCGCCTTTATCTTGGGAAGATCCTTCACCGCGTCGAGCAGATATGCCGAGTGGCCGAGCATGTTCTTTAGATTCTGCGGTGTCGTGTACGACAGCCACGAGAACGCACCGAAGGCCGCGACATAGGCAAAATACTGCTCGCCGAACTTGCCGATATCAATGCTCTTTGGCTTGCCGTCAACTATGTTCTGCGCGGCCTCGAGCATATCCGAGGATATGCCGTGGCAGGCGGCAAAGTCGTTCGTGCTGCCCGAAGGAATGTAGCCGAGCGGCGTATTGCAGCCGCCGCGTATGATGCCGCTTATGACCTCGTTGAGCGTTCCGTCGCCACCTATGCAGACGATAAGGTCAAACTCTCTGCCGTAGTGCATGGCAAAATCGGTCGCGTCGCCGCGCTTTGCGGTCGGAAAAACCGTCACGGCGTAGTCGTTTGCCGAGAATGTCCCTATTATATCCGGCAGAAAGCGCAGCGAGGTGCGCCGCCCCGAAATGGGGTTTATGATGAGCATGAGCTTTTTGAGCTGGGAAAATGTTTTCATTCGATCACTCCGCTAAGATCAGATGATTCCGGCAATGAGAAGGCAGAAATATGCCGAGGGGATGGAGAAGAGCAGGCTGTCCACCCTGTCCATAACGCCGCCGTGGCCGGGGATGAGATTGCTGTAGTCCTTGAGACCCGCCATGCGCTTTATAAGCGACGCGGCAAGGTCGCCGACCTGACCGAAGCTCGAGCAGATAAGAGCGGTCAGCGCACAGGCAGGGATGTTGACAGAATACCACTGCCGGAGCACGAAAAACAGAATAATTCCTGCAACGACAGCGCTTATTGCGCCGCAGACACTGCCCTCTACGGTCTTGTTGGGGCTGACCTCGGGAGCGAGCTTATTCCTGCCGAAACGCTTGCCGCCGAACAGCGCAAAGCTGTCGCAGACCCATGTGGATATGCAGGCGATGGAGAAAACGGGTATCCACACGCTGCTGTCCATAAGCGCGAGCTTGCAGACGATGACGAAGGGAACGACGGGGTAAGCCAGAACGCCCAGCGTTGCCAGAGCGCCCGCGCCGCGTATCCCTTTGGATACGATGCCCGCGGTCATTACGGCAAACACCGCAAGGAAAAACGTTATCTCAAATGCGAGCGCGTCGGCATTCAGCCAGAGCTCTGCCACAGTCGCAAGACAGTAGGCGTACAATATAAACGGTGCGCAGCCTATGCCCTTTTGTCCGATAGCACGGCAGGTCTCCCACACGGCCATTATCATGGCTGCCAGCAGGAACAGCGCCCTCGTCACGGGGCCGAGCGCGAAGCAGGCAACGACCAGTATTATAAGCACCGTTGCCGAAATAACTCTTGTTTTCAAGTTGTGTACCCTCTTTCGTGGAAATTACAGAATTAACACCTAATATAACATATTAACAGCCTTTCTACAACAACAAATGGTTTCAAATAATGAAAATGCGGTATTTGGAAAAATAATTCTTGTGTTTTTCGCAAAAAAATGTGATACTTAAACTAATAATCCGTCTCTATTATTAGAAGTTAGGAGATAGTTTTGGACGATCGGCGTATTGTAGAGCTTTTTCTGGCACGCTCGGAGGAAGCCTTATTACAAGTAGATATTAAATACGGCCGCTATTGTCACCGCGTGGCATTTAACGTTCTCGGCAACGCCGAGGACAGCGAGGAGTGCGTGAACGATGCCTATATGAGGGCATGGAGCAGCATTCCGCCTAACGAGCCGGACTCGCTTTCGGCCTATATCGGCAAGATAACGCGCAATATCGCGCTCGATAAGCTGCGGCAGAAAAACAGCTCAAAGCGCGGAAACGGCGAGGTGCCGGTGCTGCTCGACGAGCTTGCCGAGTGTGTCTCCGGCGTTGACGAGCTGGAGCGGCGGCAGGATTCCGAGGAGATAACGAACGCTCTCAACAGCTTTCTCGAATCGCTCAGCGCGACAGAGCGCGGCGTTTTCATGCGACGGTACTGGATGATGGAGCCCATCGCGGATGTCGCGGAGCGATACGGCATATCGGTTTCAAAAACGACTACGATGCTTTTCAGACTGCGCGGCAGGCTGAAGAAACATTTTATGAAAGAAGGAATATCTCTTTGAAGAGCGATGACTTGCTCAGACAGCTTGGGTCTGTAAGGGATGAATACATTGAAGAGATAATGACCGAAAGCGTGAGGACGGCGCGCAGGCGCGCAGGCTCACGCAGTATAGTCGCGTCCATAGCGGCCAGCCTTGCCGTCGTTCTCCTCGGAACCGGTATAATGGCTCTTGACAGCGCGAAGGTGGATAACGAGGAGATAACGCTCCCCTCCGGCGTGCAGAGCGTTCAGCTTGCGCACAACAGCGTTATCATGATCGACGTTAACCCGAGCATACGCCTTGAGGTGAACGACCGTGAGACCGTCGTGAGCGTCGAAGGCTTGAACGAGGAGTCGCAGCCCGTGCTCGAGGGGCTTGAGCTCACGGGCAAGGACTATAAGACCGCCGTTTCCCAGATCGTGACCTCGCTTCAGGAAAAGGAATATATAACAAACCTCAAAAACTCGATCCTCATAAGCGTCGCGGCTGCCGATAATGAGACGGCGCAGCAGCTGCGCAGCGGAGCGGTCGAAACGGTCGAGCAGATAGATAAGGCCGTAAACTACGGCTTCTCGATACTCAGCCAGATAACAAGCCTTGACGATGAAGCTGCGGCAGCGGCGGAAAAGTACAGTGTGTCCGAGGGCCGCGTCGATATCATAAACAGGTTCATCTCCGAGCACAGCGGCTACAGCTTTGACAAGCTTATCGGAAGCAACATCCAGCTTCTCAACCAGCTGTTCGAGTATGTCGGCCTGCCCGAGGGCGTTGAGCGCCTCGGTGCCGTCGCCGGAGTCGTTCCTGAGGAGTACGAGGAAAAGCTCAACCTCGGCGAGCTCAGCGGCGACGAGCTTGTCAGCTTTGCAAGCGCCATCAGCGATTTCTACGATAAGCTCAGCGAGTATTACAGTCCCAGCGACGTCGCAAAGCGCATCGGCTATGAGTTCAGCATTGCCGAGAGCAGCACCGAGGACGGTCAGAAGCTCTGGGCGGTGCTTGCCGAGAGCCTGACGAAGAATATAGGAAACCACGGTGCGCTCATCGGTCTGGGGCAGAGCACGATCACCGATTGGCTCAGCCAGAGCGAGCTCGGAAGCGTCATAGCACACATCGCCGCATCACTGATACCGGCGGCATGATATAATCCCACATATGACAGCAAAACGGCAGGGGCGAAAGCTCCTGCCGTTTTGTCATAAGGCTGCCGTTGACACAATGCAGTTGAAAACGACAAAAAAATGTGATATAAAAGCAGTGTAAACCCCAAACAGCTTAATTTAACGAAAAAGGAACTTAAAATGTCAAGGATCAAGTATAAGCTCGCTCTTGCTGCGGCAGCGGTGCTGCTGCTCGGCGGCGTAATATACATATACTTCGCCCACTACGCGCCGTTCAAGCCCGAGCAGCCTCAGACCCTGAGCGTCTGGTATGTCAACGACGATGCGATGTGGTCGGGCTTTTACGCCATGTGCGGCAGATATAACGAAACGGACGGTGCCGAGCGCGGCATCAGTATAAGCGTCAAGGCCTTCGATACTCAGGAGCAGCTTTACGAAGCCGTGAGCGACGCTATCGCCTCCGACGGTGAGAAGCCAGATATCATAGCCTGCGATACCGACTTTGCGGCATATCTCGACGAGGAGGATGCCCTTGCCGATATGGACAGGTATTTCGGCAGCTGGGAGACCTCTGGCTACGATAAGAGCATGACGGCGGCGGCAAAGGGCTCAAAGGGGCTTGCCTGCGTGCCCATAGCCGCGGAGACGAATGTTTTCATCGTCAACACCTCGCTTTTTGCGGATTCCGAGGCGATATCGAGCTTTGAAAAGCTCTGCTCTGTCGCCGACGAATACTATAAGCGCGGCTCGAAGAGCTTCTTCACGATATCGGACTACTCGCTGTTTTTCCGCGACGCTGTCGCGCAGCTCGGCGAGGAGTTTGACGGCGTGAGCCCTCACGATACCGGCAGCGACAACTGTAAGTATATCTACAAGCTCCTTGCGGAAACCGCATATGACCGAGGCTTTATCTCCTCCGGCGGACAGGCGGCGAAAATGCTTGCCGACGGCGATATCGCGGCGGCGATCATATCGTCGGCGGAGCTTATGCAATACGCAGACGAGCTCAGCGGAGATGAGTTCGAGTTCGTGAGTTTTCCGTATATGAAGGACGGCAAGCCCGCGTATACGCAGGAGGTCACAGGCATGACGATCCTCGCGTCGGACAGCACACGCGAAAGGTCGTCGGTAGAGTTTCTGCGCTGGTTCACCTCGCAGAAGAACAACAGCAGCTTTGTCGGAGACTCGGGATATCTTGCGGCCATAGGCAGCGAGAGCTCATCCTCCGAATTTGCGCTGTACGAAAGGCTCATGGATGCGGTGGAGACAATGCGCAAAAACGGCAGGAGCACAACCGCAGCCGCAAGCGCCGAATACTCGGTAAACAGCAGGAGCTTTGAAAGCGTACTGAGTACGATAATGAATTCACTAAACTAATACAAAGAGGTGCAAATATCATGGAAGGTTTCAAAGTACTGGAGATCAAGAAAAGCGTATTTGAAAATAACGATCGCGAGGCCGAGCTTCTCAGACAGGAACTCAAGAAGGAGAAAACATTTCTTCTCAACCTCATGTCCTCCCCCGGCTCGGGCAAGACGACGACCCTGAAGGCGACAATCGCGGCGCTCAAGGACGAGCTGCGCATAGGCGTTATGGAGGCGGATATCGACTCGGACGTTGACGCGCACACCATTGCCGAGACCGGCGCAAAGGTCATCCAGCTGCACACGGGCGGCATGTGCCACCTCGACGCGGGCATGACGAAGCAGGGACTTGAGGGTCTTAGCACGGAAAATATCGACTTTGCCATCCTCGAAAATGTCGGCAACCTCGTCTGCCCCGCCGAGTTTGACACGGGCGCCGTCAAGAACGCAATGATCCTCTCCGTTCCCGAGGGTCACGATAAGCCCCTGAAGTACCCCCTTATGTTCTCGATATGCGACGTTCTGCTCGTCAACAAGATCGACGTTATGCCGTACTTTGACTTTGACCTCGAAAAGTGCGAGGAGTATGTCAAGAAGCTCAATCCCAACATCACCATCATCCCCATCTCCGCAAGAACCGGCGAGGGCATAGACAAGTGGGCAGACTGGCTGCGCACTCAGGTCGCCGAATGGAATAAGTAAATCAAATACCAAAAGGCTTTCGCACGCGAAAGCCTTTTTTCAACATTCATATGAAGATATTATTTGCCGCAATTTTTATAATTGCTCTTATCGCGGCGGCGGTGTTTGCCGTGCTCGCCGTGAAGAGCCGAAGCAGGGAGCATGTGCTGAGGATCTTCGTGTGCTGCTGCATCGCAGCGTGCTCGGCAGCGGGCTTTGCCATGTCCGCTGCGCCGTCAGTCAAGGCCGCAGTGAGCGCCGTACACGTCACTGTGAGCCCCGTTGAGGGCACTCCCGTCCCCTTGGAGACTGTATCTCCCGCGCAGGCTCAGGGCGCTTACACGGCAAGCAATGCCTCGGATAAGTTCCATCTTCCCTCCTGCTCCTCGGCAGCAAGGATATCCGAGGATAACCGCCTGTGGTTTTCCTCGCGCGAGGAGGCCGTTGCTGCGGGATACACGCCCTGCGGACGATGCGAGCCGTGACAGCAAAAAAGCAGCTCACCTACTTAGGCGAGCTGCTTTGGCAGCGGATGAAGGATTCGAACCCTCACAAACGGAGTCAGAGTCCGGTGTGCTACCATTACACAAATCCGCTAAACGCAAAAGCTATTATACAGTAAAATCGGAATTTGTCAATACCTAATCTGAATTTTTTCAAGAAAAGCTGCGGTCAATTTTGGCCGCAGCTTTGTTCTTGCTTATCTTATATCTTAGCGAACGATGAAGTTGACGGAGGTGTCGCCCTGCTCGTCAACGCCGAACTCGTAGTCCTTGCCGGGCAGAACAGCGTTTACGATGATGCCGACGATGGAGGCTACTGCGAGGCCGGAGAGAGAGACGATGCCGATCTGGATGCTGCCGACGGAGTAGTTGATGCCGATCGCGAGAACGAGGATGAGAGCTGCGACGATGACATTGCGGCTGTTGGTGAAATCGACCTTGTTCTCAACGACGTTGCGGACACCGACTGCGGAGATCATACCGTAGAGGATCAGAGAGATGCCGCCGATGGTCGCGGTGGGCATTGCGGTTATCAGAGCCGCGAACTTCGGGCAGAAGGAGAAGATTATCGCAAAGCAGGCGGCGATGCGGATGACGCGGGGATCGTATACCTTGCTGAGTGCGAGAACGCCGGTGTTCTCACCGTAGGTGGTGTTTGCGGGTGCGCCGAAAAGAGATGCGAGGGTAGTTGCAAGGCCGTCGCCCAGAAGGGTGCGGTTCAGGCCGGGGTCAACGACGTAGTTTTTGCCGACGGTGGAGGATATTGCGCAGATATCGCCGATGTGCTCGACCATGGTGGCCAGAGACAGGGGAACGATGGTGAACACAGCGCTCAGGAGCATGCCGGTGTCAACGTCCATGTTGAACAGGTGGAACACGCTCTTTTCCCATACGATGGGCAGGCCGAACCACTTTGCAGCGGATACGGTCTCAGCTACGTTTGCTCTTGCCGCGGGGTCAACGATGACCGCGATCAGGTAGGAGCCGAGGACACCGAGGAGGATGGGGATGATCTTTGCCATACCCTTGCCCCAGATGTTGAAGTAGATGACTATGATAATGGCGGCTGCCGCTATGAACCAGTTGGAATTGCAGTTGTTGATAGCCGAGGAGGACAGGATCAGACCGATGCAGATGATGATGGGGCCTGTTACTATCGGGGGGAAGAACTGCATGACCTTCTTTACGCCGTAGGCTTTGAAAAGAGCCGCCAGAACGGCGTACATAAGTCCTGCGCAGGCGACGCCGAAGCAGGCGTAAACGAGCAGGTCGCTGTTGACGGGGACTCCTGCGGAGGAATCGAAGCCGGTGATGGCGTTGTAGCCGCCGATGAAGGCAAACGACGAGCCGAGGAAGGCGGGTACCTTGCGCTTTGTCAGCAGGTGGAACAGCAGCGTGCCTAGACCTGCAAACAGCAGCGTCGTTGCGATATCTATGCCCGTAAGGATGGGGACAAGAACGGTCGCGCCGAACATTGCGAACATGTGCTGAAGTCCGAGGATCAGCATTTTCGGAGTGCCAAGGGTGCGTGCGTCATACACGGGTCCATTAATCACGGTCTTTTCTTTCATTGGTGATTGTACCTCTCTTAGTGTAGTTTATATAAAGGGTATTTGCTTACTGATTTATTCTATCTCCATGAGATATACGCCCGTTTCGCCGTCAAACTCCGGCAGACGCACCTCTATGAGCTCCGAGCGCGAGGTGGGGACGTTTTTGCCGACATAGTCGGCTCTTATTGGGAGCTCGCGGTGGCCGCGGTCAACAAGCACGGCAAACTGGATGCTGCGCGGACGGCCTGCCGTGAACACGGCCTCGATAGCGGCTCGCGCCGTGCGCCCCGTGTACAGCACATCGTCAATCAGAACGACGTTTTTATCGTTCACGTCCGTTCCGATATCGGCTCTGAGCAGCACCGGCTGCTCGCTCTCGCGGCTCAGATCGTCGCGGTAGAAGCGGATATCCACACTTCCGCAGGGCACCTCAGCCTCCTCGATCTTTCTTATGTTGTCGCGGATGCGCTCGGATATGGGCACTCCCCTTCTGCGTATACCGACGAGCACTACGTTCTCAACGCCCTTGTTCTTCTCGGTTATCTCGTGGGATATCCTCATAAGTGCGCGGCTCATTGCCGCCTCATCCATAAGTCTTGCCTTGAGCTTCACTGTATCACCCCGAACAAAAGAAAATCGCCCTGCCGAAAACCGGCAAGACGCACAAGAACATGTCTCTCAAGTCTGAGAGAAGCACAATATCTGCGATTTTGCCGGCTTCACGGAACCGTCTTAAAAATCTTTTCTATGCGATTATAGCCGCTCATTCACAATTTTGCAACACCTTTTTTCCTTTTCGGCTAATATAACAAAACCTGCGGTGAAAAGCCGCAGGTTTTCTGATCATTTAGCTACATTATACACATCTTCCCTGAGATGCAGGAAGGTCGGGAGCTGCTCGCGGACGGAGTCTACCTCGTTTAAGTCTATATCGCAGTAGAGTATCTGCTCCTTTTCTTCGCAGGCTGCCCTCACCATGCCGAATGGGTCGGCGACGGTCGAGTGACCCCAGCACTCATAGTCAAAGCCCTCGTAGCGCGCCGCCGACGCGCCGACGAAAAACAGCTCGTTATCCATTGCACGGGCACGGACGCTCAGCTCCCAGTGCCGCGGGCCGGTGGTCATGTTAAACTGCGCAGGACACAGTATCAGCTCCGCTCCCCTCTTTGCCATAGCGCGGCACAGCTCGGGAAAGCGGATATCAAAGCATATCTCCACGCCCATTCTGCCGAGGCTCGTGTCAAACACCGTTATATCCTCGCCTGAGGCAAAGCTGTTTGATTCCTTAAAGCGCACTCCGCCCTTTATATCGACATCAAACAGGTGTATCTTGCGGTGACGCGCTATCTGCCTGCCGCTCTCATCAAAAACATAGCAGGTGTTATACAGCTTATCGCCGCATTTTTCCGGCACAGAGCCGCCGGCGAGGATGATGCCGTTCTCCCCTGCCCAGCGCGACATGGCCTCCCTGCTCCTGCCATTATCGCTGTCGGCGACGGCATGGAAGTATTTTTTTGAGTACGGACAGCTCCACATTTCCGGCAGCACGACGAGCCCTGCACCGCTGCGCGCTGCCTCGGCTATCATACGCTCGGCCTTGCGGAGAGTCTGCTCCATATCCGTCTCCGTGCGCAGCTGCACGACGGCAAGCTTGAATTTCGGCTTCATTTCAAACACCTCACAGACAGTTTTGAAGATAGCTTACAATGTCAAATTCCTCGACCGGCGCATCCTTGCGCAGGTACAGAGGATGATGCGGATGACCCTTGACGGAGCGTTTTCCGGCGCTGTACCACCTTGCACCGCAGCTTCTGCCGAGCTCGACCATGTCGAGGACGCAGCGCTTTAAATAGGGGCGCTTTTCTATTATCGTGCCCCATGCCGCCCACACGGAGGGCGTTACGCCCTCGCCTACATTCTTTAATATGTACTCAAATGCGTGCATATTCTCGCGGTGCAGTCTTTCGTTCAGCACAGCGTCCATATCGTCAGGATCGGTCGCACGCTGAGCGTAGACATTGAACATTATCCAGCTGTCGTAGCCGTTGCCGGAGGCTATGCGCGCTACGCTTTTGAGCGTATTGTCAAGATCGTCGGGCGCGGCGGTGGACGGGTTTATGCCGATGCAGATGAGCGGGTCGCTCCCTCGTGTTCCGAGTATATACCTGTATTCGGTGTAGTAGTCCGGAACGTACAGCCATTTATCCGCATCGTAGTCCCCCCTGCCGCCGGAGGCTGCAAGCGCCTCGTCAAAGCTCACGATATCCAGCAGGCTGCTTTCGCAGCTCGGGATGTGCATTACTTTACGGCCTCAAGCAGAGCATCGACCCTGTCGGTATCCTCCCAGCGGACGCCGAGATCGGTGCGGCCCATGTGACCGTAGGCCGCAAGCTTTCTGTAGATGGGCTTGTTGAGCTCAAGGTCGCGGATTATCGCGGTCGGGCGCAGGTCAAAGACCTTGTTTACCGCATTGGCCAGCTTCTCGTCGGACACCTTGCCCGTGCCGTAGGTATCGACCATGACGGACACGGGGCGGGCAATGCCGATTGCGTAGGCAAGCTGGACAAGGCACTTGTCGGCAAGGCCTGCCGCGACTATGTTCTTTGCGACGTAGCGCGCCGCGTATGCCGCGCTGCGGTCAACCTTGGTGGGATCCTTGCCGGAGAAGGCTCCGCCGCCGTGAGGGGCGCTGCCTCCGTAGGTATCGACGATGATCTTTCTGCCGGTCAGACCCGAGTCGCCCTGAGGACCTCCGATGACGAAGCGGCCTGTCGGGTTTACATAATACTTTGTGCTCTCGTCTATGAGCTCTGCTGGAACGCTGGGCTTTATGACGAGCTCTATCATGTCGTTTCTGATCTGCTCAAGGCTCACGTCGGGAGAATGCTGGGTCGAGAGGACCACGGTGTCAACGCGCACGGGTCTGGCGGCATCGTCATACTCAACGGTGACCTGAGTTTTGCCGTCGGGACGCAGATAATCGACAAGGCCGCTCTTTCTGACCTCGGCAAGGCGCTTTGCCATCTTGTGCGAAAGGCTTATGGCAAGGGGCATGAGCTCCGCCGTCTCGCGGCAGGCATAGCCGAACATCATGCCCTGATCGCCAGCGCCGTTATCGAGCGATGAGTCTCCGCTCTCCTTGGCTTCGAGCGATTTGTCAACGCCGAGGGCGATATCCGCCGACTGCTCGTCGATATTGCTGATAATGCCGCAGGTGTCGCAGTCAAAGCCGTATTTTGCCCTGTCGTAGCCGATATCTCGGATAACATCGCGGGCTATCTTGGGGATGTCGATATAGCAGTCGGTGCTTATCTCGCCCATGATGTGGACAAGTCCGGTGGAGACGGTAGTCTCGCAGGCAACGCGGCCATTGGGGTCCTTTTCGAGTATCGCGTCAAGGATAGCGTCCGATATCTGGTCGCAGATCTTGTCGGGATGCCCCTCGGTCACGGATTCCGATGTAAACAGTCTTTTGCTCATTTTAAATTCCTCCGAAAAATAATATTTCCGAACACTCAGGCAATTAAAAAGCTCCGTCGAGCCGACGGAGCAACAAATTTGGTCATAAGCCTCATCTTTCGATAATCACCGCCGGATTTGGCACCTTGCTTTCGCAGGTTGCCGGGCTTCATAGGGCCGTTCCCTCCACCGCTCTTGATAAGGTGTTCAGTTTTCGTAAGCATTATAGCAGATAGCCGCGCATTGTCAAGTAAAATTTGAAAAATATCTCGATATAGTGTATACTGTGTACGGATATTGATATTTCGGAGGTCTACGTCATGATAATCGTATTAAAGCGCGATGTATCCCCCGAGCAGGCGGAGGAGCTCAGATGCTGGATACGCTGCCACGGGCTCGAGGTGCAGACGATGCGCGGAGAGTATCAGTCTGTGCTGGTCGTCATCGGCGACGCGGACAGGCTTGACGGGGCATATATCGAGGATATGGAGATCGTCGAATACGTCAGAGCCATAACGCAGCCGTACAAGCTTGCCGGACACAGGCAGCCGCATGACCACATCGTTGTCGATGTCGGCGGCGTTAAGCTCGGCGGCGGCTCGTTTACGCTGATCGCAGGCCCCTGCTCGGTCGAAAGCACGGAGCAGATATGCGGCATAGCGCAGGAGATAAAGGCCGCCGGAGCTCAGCTTCTGCGCGGAGGCGCGTTCAAGCCGCGCAGCTCACCGTACAGCTTTCAGGGCATGTGCGCCGACGGTCTGCCGCCGCTGATCGAGGCCGGACGCAAGTGCGGCATGCCGACAGTCAGCGAGATAACGGATAAAGAGCAGCTTCCGCTTTTTGAAAGCGTCGATATGCTTCAGGTCGGTGCGCGAAACATGCAGAACTTCGAGCTGCTCAAGGCGCTCGGCAGGCTCGATAAGCCCATACTTTTAAAGCGCGGCTGGGCAAACACGATAAAGGAGCTGCTGGCCTCGGCAGAGTATATAATGAGCGGCGGGAACGAGCGCGTCGTGCTCTGCGAGCGCGGCATACGCACCTTTGAAACGGCAACGCGCAACACGCTCGATCTCTCGGCTGTGGCTGTGATAAAGGATCTCAGCCGCCTGCCGGTCATAGTCGATCCAAGCCACGCGACAGGACACGCAAGGTACGTTGAGCCCATGGCACTGGCCGCCGCTGCCGCCGGAGCGGACGGGCTTATGATAGAGGTACACAATGACCCTGCGCAGTCAAAATGCGATGCTGCGCAGGCCGTAACGCCGTCGCAGTTTGCCCTTATCTCTAAAAAACTGTTCGCCCTGCGCAGAGCGATCATGTGATATATGTGCTGAAAAAGCCTCGGTCTATGCCGAGGCTTTTTCGCTGTTTACTCAGAACTCGATCGTGACGGGAGCTGCGGTGAAGCTCGATATCGTTGCCGTGCCGCCCTTGAAATACAAAACGACGCAGTTGCCGTCGCCGGGCGTGTACATGCCGCGCAGCTCGGGGTAGCCTGCGAGCATATGCTCACACGCCCCGATGCTGTCATCGGGGTACACTTCGCCGCAGACGCGGATCCACTCGCCGCCGCGCACGGCGCATATCTCTACCTTGGGATTTTTGCTTATCTGAGCAAAAAGCTCCTTTTTTCTGCCGGTCTGGATGCCGAGATGTCCGTTATAGATATCCACCGTTCCGAACGGGCGCACGTGCGGCTGGTCGCCGTCGAGGGTCGCGAGATAATAGGTTCCCGCTTCTTTGAGAAAATCATAAATTCGCTGCATGATGCGGCCTCCTTCTGTTTTTTATAAGCATACTCCCCCGCCGCGCCAATGTCAATTCACTCTTGACGCGGCGGGCAAAAAATGCTAATGTGTTGCGGGTGATAAAAATGGAAAAATGGGACGCATACAACGTTGACAGAATACCGACCGGCACGAGCGTCGTGCGCGGCGCAGAGCATGCCGATGGTCTTTACCACATGGTCGTTCACGCCGCGATATTCAGCTCCGAGGGCAGGCTGCTCATCCAGCGGCGCTGTGCGCAGAAGAAAACATTTCCCGAGAAATGGGACATCACCGTCGGCGGCAGCGCACTTTGCGGCGAGACGAGCCGCGAGGCAATGCAGCGCGAGCTGCGCGAGGAGCTGGGGCTGGAGCTTGACTTTTCGAGCCTCCGTCCGCGCCTGACGGTGAATTTTGAGGACGGCTTTGACGACTATTACATCATTGAAAAGGATGTTGCGCTCGACCGCCTGCGCTTTCAGGCTGAGGAGGTCATGGATGCGCGCTGGGCTACGCTTGACGAGGTCTGCGCGATGATAGACTCCGGCGAATTTATCCCGTTCATGAAGAGCTTCATCGCCCTCCTGTTCGAGATGCGCAGCGGCACGGATAATCTGAATATATAAAATCGCACCGCAGGAGAACAACCTGCGGTGCATGCGTTTTATTGACTTACTGTGCGCGGTAGAGGAAGGTCACGACCTGACCGCGGGTGCAGGTCGCGTTGGGCGAGAAATGCGTTGAATCCGTGCCCTTGGTTATGCCGTTGGCAACTGCCCACTGCACTGCGCCGTAGCAGTACGAGCCGTAGGAGACATCGACGAAACTGCCTGTGCCGCTGACAGCGGGCTCACCGGCGGCGCGGTACATGAATGTTACCACCTGACCACGGGTGCAGGTCGCGTTGGGAGAGAAATGCGTAGCATCAGTTCCCTTTGTGATGCCGTTTGCGACTGCCCACATGATAGCCTTGTAGTACACGCTGCTCGTGCTCACGTCAACGAAGTTGACCGTCGCGTTCA
>CAVFCI010000034.1:0-20366 GCA_963620985.1 Hallerella sp.
GCATTTTGAATACTTTCAAAATGCTCGGCGGAAAAGTGCAGTCAAAAAAGTCCCACGAGGGACTTTTTTGACAAACTGCAACACGCTCCGCGACTTTGCCGCGGGGCGTGTTTTTCTGCAATAATAAAGCGCTTAACTTCCGTACACAGTTTAGCCTTGAAGTTATGAACAAATTATAAATATTAACAAGTAATTAACAGCAATCGGCCTTTTGAATATGGAAATTAACACCTCGTGTCACTAAAATAACAATTATCAGGGCGCGACGATATCTGACATCGTCTGCCAAAAACTACCCGTTTTAAAGGAGGAAAACACTATGGTAACATTCATTCTCGGCCTCGTTATCCTTTTCGTCGGCGCTGCGCTTTACGGCAAGCTCTGTGAAAAGGTTTTCGGACCGGACGACCGTCAGACTCCGGCTTACACAAAGAACGACGGAGTTGACTACGTTCCCATGAAGGGCTGGAAAAATGCCCTCATCAACCTTCTGAACATTGCCGGTACCGGCCCCATCCTCGGACCTATACAGGGCATCCTGTTCGGACCGATAGCTTTCATTACCATTCCTATCGGCAACGTCATCGGCGGCGCAATGCATGACTATTTCTCCGGCATGATATGCCTGCGCGACGGCGGCAGCCAGATGCCCGACATGGTCAAGAAATACACCAATAAGGGCATTTTCACGATCTACAACATCTTCGTATGCCTGCTTCTGCTGCTTGTCGGTGCCGTGTTTATCTACACCCCCGGCGACATTGCCGCAACTCAGGTATTTAACTTCTCCGGCGCAGCCGACGCGGTCTCGACATGGGTCATCTACGGTGTTATCTTCCTGTACTACCTGTGCGCGACCGTATTCCCCATCGACAAGATCATCGGCCGTATCTACCCCATCTTCGGCGCTATCCTGCTGTTCTCCGCAGTCGGCGTTTTCATCGGACTGTTCGTCAAGGGCTATCCTCTCCTCAACGTCTGGGACAGCGTCTGGAGCTACAACGGCGTATTCGACTACGGTAATTATTTCGCGACCGGCCACTTCCTGCCGATATTCTTCGTGACCGTCGCCTGCGGCATTCTCTCCGGCTTCCACTCCACCCAGACCGCCATCATCTCCCGCACCATGAAGAGCGAGCGTCAGGGACGCAACACCTTCTACAACATGATGATCCTCGAAGGCTTCATCGCAATGGTATGGGCAGCCGGCGCAATGGGCGTATACAACCTCGGCCTTCAGGAGGCAAACGCTTCCCTGGCAACTCAGACTGTCGGTATCGTCTGCAAGAACATCCTCGGACCTGTCGGCGGCGTTATCGCTCTGCTGGGCGTTATCGTTCTGCCCATCACCTCGGGCGACACTGCGCTGCGCGCTCTGCGTCTGACCGTGGCCGACTCTCTGCACATCAAGCAGGACTCCAACCTCAAACGTCTCGGCCTGTCGGCCATCATCTTTGCGCTCGTCGCCGGCATCCTCGTCTGGGCAAAGTCCAATACCGCGGGCTTCATGATTCTGTGGCGCTACTTCGCATGGGCAAACCAGACTTTGGCACTGTTCGCATTCGTCTGCATCGCTGTGTGGATGTTTGAAAACGGCAAGAGCAAGTGGGTCTGGATGCCGCTTATCCCCGGCGCATTCTACGCCTTCATCACCATCACCTACATAATGAACGCCACGATCGGCTTCAACCTGTCCTGGACTGTCTCCTACGTCATCGGCACCGTCTGCGCAGTGGTCTATCTCGTCGGCATCATCATCTACGGCAAGAAGCGTGCCGAGAAGATCAAGCTCGCATAAATATTAAACAGTTTTTAAAGGCAGCCTTCGGGCTGCCTTTTTTGTATTGAATACACCGCCGCAGGGGACTATAATAGTCACGAAGGAAGGCGAAAGAAATGTGGATAGTATATGCCTTCGGCTCGGCGTTTTTTGCCGGACTGACCTCTATACTCGCAAAATGCGGAATAAGAAAGACCGATTCCGACGCTGCGACCGCGATACGCACGATAGTGGTGCTCGTATTCTCGTGGCTTATGGTGCTCATTGCGGGCTCTGCGCCTACGATAAGCACGCTGAGCGCGAAAACGTGGTGCTTTCTCGTTCTCTCGGGGCTTGCGACCGGCGCGTCGTGGCTGTGCTATTTCAAGGCGCTGCAAATGGGCGATGTGAACAAGGTCGTGCCTATCGACAAGTCGAGCACCGTGCTGACGATCCTGCTTGCATTCATTTTCCTCGGCGAGGAGATAAGTGCCGTGAAGCTTGCGGCGGTCGTGCTCATCGGCGGCGGCACGTTCATGATGATTGAGAAAAAGGATGTCACCGCCGAAGCGCCCTCCGGCGGTCGGAGCTGGCTTATATATGCTCTGCTTTCGACGCTGTTTGCAAGCCTCACCGCCATTCTCGGCAAGCTCGGCATCGAGGGCGTTGAGTCGAACCTCGGCACGGCCATACGCACCTGCGTCGTGCTCGTAATGGCGTGGGTGGTCGTATTTGTCAAGGGCAAGGGGAACACTCTGCGCGGCATACCCAAGCGCGAGCTCGGCTTCATATGCCTCTCGGGGCTTGCGACCGGCGGCTCGTGGCTGTGCTACTACAAGGCGCTGCATGACGGGCTTGCCAGCGTCGTCGTGCCCATCGACAAGCTGAGCATCCTCGTCTCCATCGCGTTTTCATATATCGTCTTTCACGAGCGCCTGACCCGAAAAGCCGCCCTCGGCCTCTGCCTCATAGTCCTCGGCACTCTACTAATTATTTTTTAGTGGCGCATTTAGGCTGTACCTACACGCATATTGCAGGTGCACGGTATCGAGACATCGGAGGAAATAAGTTCGTTTCGTGTCCTGTGAATGCGGAGCAATGTTTGTACAGCATCCCAAAAGATGCTCTGCACCTAAATCGGTGCACCAAGCCTTCCCCTTACGAAGCTCGAGGGAAAGGTGTCAGCCGATAGGCTGACGGATGAAGTGTTCATCAAATTGTGGCGACAGCCGCAACATTATTGAAAAAAGATAGTGCAGATCATTGTCTGCACTATCTTTTTTACATTTAAATATTAAATTCAGTGCCAGCTATGCGGAGCTTGACGGGTGCGGGATCGCTTACTTTTCGTTGACTGTAAGCTCCAGCACGTCGGGGCGGGCGTAGTGGCCGACGGCGTCGTGCTCCATTTTGCAGGCTGCCGGAAGCTCCATGTCGAGCTCGGCATAGATCACCGTCTCCTCATCCCAGACAGGCTGCGTGAGATAGTGTCCGTAGGGGTCGATGATGCAGCTTCCGCCGCGGCAGACCATGTCCGGCTGGCGCTCGACGGCCTCCCTTTCGTTGAGGTCCGTCGGATACGAGGACTTGCTCACTATCATATCGGAGTTTATGAAATAGCACTTGCCCTCGATGGCGATATGCTGTATCGTCGCCTGCCACTCGGGATTGTCGTTGGTGTTGGGCGAAATGTATATCGTTATGCCCTTCTGATACAGTGCGACACGCGCAAGGGGCATATAGCTTTCCCAGCAGATGAGGCTGCCCATGGGTCCCCACGGCGTTTCTGTCACGGGGAAATAGTCGCGGTTCGCGTCGCCCCAGACCACGCGCTCGGCTCCCGTGGGCTTGAGCTTGCGGTGTATCTTATAAGAGCCGTCGGGCTCGAAGATGACATTGCTGTTATAAAGCGTTCCGCTGACCGCGTCGCGCTCGGAAAAGCCGACGCTGACGTATGCTCCGGCGCGCACTGCGGCCTCGGCAAGCGCCGAAAACTCCTCGCCGCCTGCAACAACTGACGCATCGTAATAGCGCTTCCAGTCCTCCCTGCCGACTTCGGTGCGCTTGCCCATGCTGAAGCCGAAGTTCATGCCGATGGGGTAGCCCGGAATGAACAGCTCGGGGAAAACGATGAGATCGGGCTTTTTCTGCGCGGCCTCCTCGATATATCCGAGCGTCTTTTCGATCGAGGCCTTTTTGTCGAACATGCAGGGCTCTGCCTGAACCAGCGCGACCTTGCAGCTTTTTGCGATATCCTTCATAGGTAATCTCTCCTTTGCATTATGAAAATATTGTAGCATACCAAAAAGCGCAGCGCAACGAAAAAGTGCCCGCAAGCTTGAAGCTTGCGGGCACCCGAATATTTTGATCACTTAATGGAGAAGAATGCGTCCATGCCGGGGTAGGTCGCAACGTCGAAGAGCTCATCCTCGATGCGGAGCAGCTGGTTGTACTTGCAGACGCGGTCGGTGCGGCTGGGTGCGCCGGTCTTGATCTGGCCTGCGTTGACGGCGACGGAGATGTCAGCAATTGTGGTGTCCTCGGTCTCGCCCGAGCGGTGGGAGACGACTGCCGTCCAGCCTGCGCGGTGCGCCATCTGGATAGCGTCGAGGGTCTCGGTCAGGGTGCCGATCTGGTTTACCTTGATGAGAACTGCGTTTGCAGCGCCCAGAGCAATGCCCTTCTTGATGCGCTCGGTGTTCGTGACGAACAGGTCGTCGCCGACGATCTGGATCTTGTAGCCGAGGCGCTTGGTCATCAGCTGCCAGCCTTCCCAGTCGTTCTCGCCCATGCCGTCCTCGATGGAAATGATGGGGTACTTCTCTACAAAGCCCTCCCACATATCGACCATCTGCTCGCTGGTCATGACTGTGCCGCGCTTGGGCAGGTGGTAGCACTTGTCATCCTCATTGTACCAGTCGGAGACTGCGCCGTCGATCGCGATCTTGAAGTCCTCGCCGGGCTTGTAGCCGGCCTTATCCATTGCCGCGACAAGAGCCTTGAGCGCATCCTCGTCGGACTCGAGGTTCGGAGCGTAGCCGCCCTCGTCGCCCACGCCGGAGGCGGGAACGACCTTCTTCAGGGCGTGGAACACCTCTGCGCACATGCGCAGAGCTTCCTTCCAGCTCTTTGCGCTGACGGGCATTATCATGAACTCCTGGATATCGACGTTCGAGCCGGTAGCGTGTGCGCCGCCGTTGAGGACGTTCATCATGGGAACGGGCAGGGTCTTTGCGTTAACGCCGCCGATGTAGTTGTACAGGCTCTGACCGGTGGCCTCTGCCGCTGCGCGTGCGCAGGCCAGCGATACGCCGAGTATGGCGTTTGCGCCGAGGCGGGACTTGTTGGGAGTGCCGTCGATCTCGATGAGCATCTTGTCGATGCCGGGCTGATCGAGGACGTTCAGGCCGACCATGGCCTCGGCGATCTCGCCGTTTACGTTCTCGACTGCCTTGCTTACGCCCTTGCCGCCGTAACGGCTCTTGTCGCCGTCACGCAGCTCGCAGGCCTCGTACATGCCGGTGGATGCGCCCGAGGGAACTGCCGCACGGCCTACGGTGCCGTCGTCGAGGGTGACCTCGACCTCGACGGTCGGGTTGCCTCGGGAGTCAAGGATCTCTCTTGCCATTACGTCAACGATCTCAAAATACTGTTTCATTTTGCTCAATCTCCTTTTATTTGATTATCAGTGAGCTTCCGCTCATCACATCGGGTTTTTCTATATTCATGATGTCCAGCATCGTCGGGGCGATATCTGAAAGGCGGCCTCCCTCACGAAGCCTGACACCGTCGCGGCATACCGCAAAGGGTACGGGATTGGTGGTGTGCTGGGTGTTGATCTTGCCGTCGGGGTTGAGCATGCAGTCGGCATTGCCGTGGTCTGCGGTGATACACAGCACGGTATCGGGCATGCTCCTTGCTGCATCGTACACCCTGCCCATGCAGCCGTCAACGGTCTCGACGGCCTTTATCGCCGCATCGAGCACACCCGTGTGTCCGACCATGTCGCAGTTTGCAAAGTTGCAGACTATCATCTCGTACTTATCGCTCTTTATCGCCTCAACGCATTTATCCGCGACCTCCTCGGCGCTCATCTGCGGGATGAGGTCATAGGTCGGAAACTGCTTCGGCGACGGTACAAGGCAGCGCTCCTCGCCCTCGCAGGGCTTTTCAACGCCGCCGTTGAAGAAGAAGGTGACGTGCGCGTACTTTTCCGTCTCGGCAACGCGGAACTGCTTAAAGCCCTTTGTCGAAACTATCTCGCCGACGGTGCTCTCGAGCTTTTCGGGCGGGTAGGCTATGGGCAGCGTGAGCGCCTCGTCGTACTGCGCGGTGCAGACATAGCTCAGAGGATAGACGGTCTTTTTGCGCTCAAAGCCGTCAAAGTCCGGCAGGGTGAGCGCCCATGTCATTTCCCTTGCGCGGTCTGGGCGGAAGTTCATGAATATGACGCTGTCGCCCTCGCTCACCGTTCCCTCGGGGCACACGACGACGGGCTTTACAAACTCATCGGAGACGTTTGCGGCATAGCTGTCCTCGACGGCCTTCACTGGGTCGGGGTTTGGCTCGCCCTCGCCGCAGACGATGGCATTGTAGCCGGCCTCGACTCTGTCCCAGCGCTTGTCTCTGTCCATGCCGTAGAAGCGCCCCTGTATCGTTGCGATCTTTGCATTGCCGAGGGCAGCGCACTTGTCGCGCAGTCTTGCGACATACTCCGCGGCGCTTCTCGGCGGAACATCGCGCCCGTCAAGGAAGCAGTGGAGATATACCCTGTCAAGGCCGCGCTGCTTTGCCATGTCGAGGATGGCGAATATGTGATTTATGTGGCTGTGTACGCCGCCGTCGGACAGGAGGCCGAGGATATGCAGAACCTTGCCTCCGTTTTTCGCGTCGTCCATTGCCTTGACGTAGGCCGCGTTTTCAAAGAAGCTGCCGTCGGCTATGGCGTTGTTTATGCGCGGCAGATCCTGAAACACCACTCGCCCCGCGCCGATATTCGTGTGTCCGACCTCGCTGTTGCCCATCTGACCCTCGGGCAGGCCGACATCAAGGCCGGAGGCCTGAAGGCTCGTGTGGGCGTTTTCCGCGAAGATGCGGTCAAGGCAGGGCTTTTTCGCAAGGCTTACGGCATTGCCGGCGCTGTCGGGCGCTATGCCGAAGCCGTCCATTATGACAAGAACGCACTTACTCATTCTCTGTCCCCGCCGCGGCTATGATCGTCGCAAAATCCGCAGGCTTGAGCGATGCGCCGCCGATAAGTCCGCCGTCAACATCCGGCTGAGCCAGAAGCTCGGCTGCGTTTTTGGCGTTCATGCTGCCGCCGTAGAGGATGCTCACGCCGCGGGCTGCGCGTGCGCCGTACATGTCGCGGATGATCGCGCGGATGCCGCAGCAGACCTCCTCGGCCTGCTCGCTGGTAGCGGTCTTGCCGGTGCCGATGGCCCAGATGGGCTCGTATGCGATAACGCAGCGGCGCAGAGCCGTTGCATCTATGCCGTGCAGAGCGGCGCGCACCTGATAGTTTATGTGCGCCATTGTCAGCTCCATCTCGCGCTGCTCAAGGCTCTCGCCCACGCAGATGATGGGGTTTATGCCGTGCTCGAGCAGGGCGCGTGCCTTTGCGTTTATCAGCAGATCGTCCTCGCCGTGATACTGGCGGCGCTCGGAGTGGCCGACGATGCAGTACTTGACTCCCGCGTCGGCAAGCTGCGAGGCAGACACCTCGCCGGTGTATGCGCCCTTTTCAAACTTCGACACGTCCTGCGCGCCGGTAACTACTCTGGCCTCCTTGCCTGCCTTGAGCATCGCGGCTATATTGACCGCCGGAACGCACAGCACCGTCTCACAGCTCTTGGCCTTGGGCACGAGGGGCTTGAGCTCCTCTATGAAGGGCTTGACGTCGGAAGCCAGCATATTCATTTTCCAGTTGCCGGCTATTATTGTTTTTCTGTATTTGGTATTCATTATTTCAGCCTCCTGTAAGAGATCTTGATTACTTATCGAGCAGACATGCCACGCCCGGGAGCTCGCGGCCTTCGAGGAATTCGAGTGATGCGCCGCCGCCGGTGGAAATGTGGGTCATCTTATCGGCAAAGCCGAGCTGCTCAACGGCAGCCGCACTGTCGCCGCCGCCGACTATGCTCACCGCGCCGGACTCCGCCAGCGCTCTTGCAACTGCCTTGGTGCCCTCGGCAAAGGCCTCGAACTCGAACACGCCCATAGGTCCGTTCCAGACGACGGTCTTTGCGTTTTTGACAGCGTCGGAGAACAGCTTCACGGTCTCAGGGCCGATATCAAGACCCATCCAGCCGTCGGGGATAGCATCGACGGGAACTATCTTCTTCTCGCAGTCGGCCTTGAACTCGTTGCCGACAGCGGTATCGACCGGCAGGAGGAGCTGAACGTTCTTTTCCTTTGCCTTGGCTATCATTTCAAGCGCGTAGTCGAGCTTATCGGCCTCGAGCAGGGAGTTGCCGATGCCGTGACCCATTGCCTTTATGAAGGTGTAGGCCATGCCGCCGCCGATAATGACGGTGTCGGCCTTATCCAGCAGATTGTTTATAACGCCGATCTTATCGGAGACCTTTGCGCCGCCGAGCACCGCGACAAAGGGGCGCGCGGGATCGTCGAGCGCCTTGCCCATGACGGACAGTTCCTTCTCGACGAGCAGACCCGCGTATGCCGGCAGGTACTTTGCAACGCCGGCGGTGGAGGCGTGGGCGCGGTGGACCGTGCCGAAGGCATCGGAGACGTAAAGCTCTGCCATATCGCTGAGAGCCTTTGCGAAGTCGTCGCCGTTTTTCTCCTCGCGGATATCGAAGCGGAGGTTTTCAAGCAGCATGAGCTGGCCAGGCTGCAGCGCTGCGGCCTTTGCCTGTGCGTCCTCGCCGATTATGTCCTTTGCAAATATAACGTCGATACCGAGCAGCTCGGAAAGACGCTTCGCAACGGGTGCAAGCGTGAGCTTTTCCTTCCACTCGCCCTTGGGCTTGCCGAGGTGTGAGCAGGCGATAACGGCAGCGCCGTTATCGAGCAGATACTTTATCGTCGGCAGAGCTGCGACGATACGCTTATCGCTTGTTATCTCGCCGGTCTCCTTGTTCTGAGGGACGTTAAAGTCACAGCGCAGAAGCACCTTCTTGCCCTTGACATCCGCATCGAGCACGCTTTTCTTGTTGTAATTCATGATAAAGCTCCTTTCCGTCGGAAAATTCCGACTCGGTATTGAAAAATTAATGAATAACTGTTATGATTCGGCCATAGAGCCTGTGTTCTTGAGTCCGGGAAAGCCCTGCTGACGCAGAGCCTCGTATGCGAGTATCGCCGCCGAGTTTGAAAGGTTGAGGCTTCGCGCCTGACTTATCATCGGTATGCGTATGCAGCGCTCACGGTATCTCAGGCGCAGCTCCTCCGGAAGTCCGGCGGTCTCCTTGCCGAGCATGATCGAGACCGTTTCGGTCGAAAGGTCAGCCTCGCAATAGGCACGCGGCGCTTTGGTCGTTGCAAGCCAGAGGTTTTCGTCCCCGTTTTTTTCGAGGTACTCGCCGAGGTTTTCATATACGCTTATATCGACAAGATGCCAGTAGTCCAGCCCGCAGCGCTTTACGGCTCTGTCGGAGATATCAAAGCCCAGAGGCTTTATGAGATGGAGCCTCGCGCCGGTGGCCGCGCAGGTTCGCGCTATCGCGCCGGTGTTATGCGGTATCTCCGGCTCCAAAAGAACGATATTCAGCATTATCATATCCCGTTTCATTATCAAATATCTACTTTACAAGTACATTTTAGCACATTTCACCCGAAAAAGATGAACTTTTTTGAGTTTTTCGAGATTTGTTGCACCTTTTACAAGTTTCGTCTCTCACGAGCGCCGTAAACGGGTGTCAAACCGACAATGTGCACATTAATTTCAGGAGATTTAAGAGACAAAATGATCTGCAGCGCCTGTCCGCGCCATTGCGGCGCCGAAAGAACCGAATACCGCAGCGGCGGAGTCTGCGCCTGTCCCTCCCTGCCGCTGCTCGCGCGGGCTGCGCCCCATTACGGCGAGGAGCCCTGCATCAGCGGCGAGCGCGGCAGCGGAACGGTGTTTTTCTCCGGCTGCAATTTAAAATGCGTGTTCTGCCAAAACCGCGAGATAAGCCGCGGGCGGACGGGCAGGACAGTCACCGTCGAACGCCTTGCCGATATCCTTCTCGAGCTTCAGGACAAGGGCGTTCACAACATAAACCTCGTAACGCCGACGCATTACACCGATGCGATAGTAAAGGCGCTCGAAAAAGCAAGGCTTCGCATACCCGTGGCTTGGAACAGCTCCGGCTACGACAGCGTTGAGAGCCTCAGAAAGCTCGACGGTCTCGTGCAGATATATATGCCCGATCTCAAATACATGAACCCTGCGCTTGCCGCACGCTACTCCGCCGCGCCGGACTATCCCGAGACGGCTGCGGCGGCGATAAACGAGATGTTCCGGCAGGTCGGCCCCTTTGAGCTCGACGGTGAGGACATGCTCCTGTCCGGCGTTCTCATCCGCCATCTTATTCTGCCCTGCGAGGATGAAAACAGCCGTGCGGTCATAGACTTCGTTGCCGATAATTTTCCTGGCGACGATGTGCTGTTCTCTCTCATGGCTCAGTATACGCCCATGCCGGACACCGAAGGCTTTCCCGAGCTTCAGAAGACCGTCACGGCGGAGGAAAACGACGCGCTCGTAAGCTACATGACAGGGCGCGGCATATATAACGGCTTCTGGCAGGAGCCCTCGGCAGCGACAGACGACATGATACCGGACTTTGACCTGACCGGCATCTGATCTCAATATATTTTTGTAAATACATGAGGAGGTACATTATGAACTACAATGAAATTCTCAAAAAGGCGGCGGGCGAGGTCGGCCCGTACTGCAAGGCCTGCCCCGTCTGCAACGGCAGAGCCTGCGGCAACATCATGCCCGGTCCCGGCAGCAAGATCCCGGGCAACACCGCCGCGCGCAACTACGACAAATGGCAGGAGATATTCGTCAATATGGACACTCTATGCCCCAACGCGGCGGTCGATACGAGCTTTGAGCTCTTCGGCAAAAGCTTCTCTGCGCCAATATTCATCGCTCCGCTCGGCGCACTGAGCATGCACTACGGCGATAAGCACAACGACCAGAGCTACAATCACATTCTAATAAACGCCGCTGCCGAGTACGGCATATGCGCCCTCACCGGCGACGGCGTTGATCCCGCCGTCATGCAGAACGCCGCAAAGGACATGGCCGCCATCGGCGGCATGGGCATTCCGACGATAAAGCCGTGGAACAAGGAGTTCGTGTTTGAAAAGCTGGATCTGCTCAACGAGCTGGGCATCTTTGCCGCGGCTATGGACGTTGACGGCGCGGGTCTTCCCTTCCTCAAGGCAATGAACCCCAACGCTGGCTCGAAGTCCGTTGACGAGCTGCGCGAGATAATAGAGCATGCGAATATGCCGTTTATCGTGAAGGGCATCATGACCGTCAAGGGAGCCGAGAAGGCTGTTGAGGCCGGTGCGGACGCAATAGTCGTGTCAAACCACGGCGGCAGAGTTCAGGGCTGCTGCCCCGCGACGGCGGAGGTACTGCCCGCCATCGCAAAGGCCGTCAAGGGAAAGACCAAGATCTTCGTTGACGGCGGCATACGCAGCGGCGTTGACGTTTTCAAGGCCATAGCTCTGGGCGCGGACGCGGTGCTCATAGGCCGCCCCGTTGTCCCCTTCATCTACGCCGAGGGCGCGGAGGGCTTCAAGGTCTACATGGACACCATCACCGCCCAGCTGCGCGATACGATGACCATGTGCGGCACTCCCACGCTTGCCGACATCGGCGAGAGCAATATCTTCATTCCCTGAGGCACGCAGCATGAACATTTCAAAATGCCTGTTAAAAGGCTATCTGACGCTTGCTCGGCTCGGTGAGCTTGCCGCCGAAAAAGGCTACAGGGGCGCGTCCCGCCTCGCCGAAAAGGGCGACTGCGGACATGTAAGCAAAACGCTCGATGCTCTGGCAAAGTCCGAGCTTGCCCACGCGGGCATGGTAGAAAAGGCGCTGTCGGCCATCGACAGCGGCGAAATTCATGAGCAATAACAAAAAAGTCCTCCTCCGCGAGGACTTTTTTGTTATATTTGCTTGCAAATGCGCCTGCTGCAATATATAATTATTGTGTATATTTTTTGCAAGGAGGCGACACAATGAAAAAACACATTAAAGCGCTTGCTCTTATAACGGCGCTGCTGCTGTGCCTGAGTCTTGCCGCATGCGGCAGCGATAACGGCGGCGGCAATGATGATGACGGCGATATCTCCGGCGGTACGCCCGACAGCTTTGAGGGCATGGTCAAGGACTCGGCATATATGGCCGCCCGCGGCATGTACCTCGGCGACTGGGAGGATGCCGCGAGACACGAGCTCGAGATCGAGCTGAGCGACGACGGGCAGGAGCTGCGCTTTACTCTCTACGAAGGCGATGATATCATCACGGCCAGCGGCTTTATCCAGACCTCGCCCGAGTACAGCGCCGACTACTTCTACAACGAGTACGACGGCATAGCATATCACTGCTGGTTTGCCGACGACGGTACGCTGAACGTGTACGAGCTGGGCGAGTTTACAAAGGAAGCCGATGACGGCGATGATATCGACGACGATATTAAGGAGCTTGCCGGTATGTGGTACCTCGACGGCGACGAGAACGCCGCGAGCTGCCTTCAGATCGGTATGGACGGCAAGTGGGTGCTTTATGAGGACAATAACGGCAGCACCTCGCTTATCGACAGCGGCAGCATACAGTTTGTCGGCGACGATGCATACTCTGCCGTTTCCGAGCAGTTTGACGATGTCGCCTACGATATAGCCGTCGCCGACGACAACACTCTGTACTGGGGCGGCGAGTACGACTGCTACATGAGGCTCGGTTGATATGACCGGAGTTGAGAAAATGAGCGATGCCGAGCTTTCAAAGAAGCTCGGCGGCTATCAGACGCTTGAGCGCATTGGCCAGATAATAGGCCTTATCCTCATCGCGGCAGGCGCGGCGGTTGCTTTTATAAAGCACGATCTGTGGCTTTTCGCAGGGCTGTTTTTCGCGGGCGTTATCGTTATGGTGATAGTCTTTGTCGTGATAAACACGAAGAAAAACGTGCTTTTGAACCTCCAGCTCGGCGACTTTTTCCACGCAGAGCTCAAGAGCGCCTTCGGGCCGGGTACGGCAGAGCCGACCATGCCGGTAGACAAGGCATACCTGAAGAGCGCGCAGCTTATAGATCAGTGCTGGGAGGACAGCGACATCTCGAACTTCTTTGAGGGCGAGCATAACGGTCTGCGCTTTTCCGTTGCAAACGTCAGGCTCGACCATCTCGTCGAGGAGCGCTCGGGACCTGATAACGATAACTGGATGGAAAAAACCGTCCATGTTTTCGGAGGCGTTGTCATCCGCTGCGCGGACATCTGCGACGCAAACCGCGATATACGCATCACCGACCGTTATCAGATGTCTCCACCGAAGGGCGACGTTTCAAATCCTGCGGTGTTCGCGGAGCGCTTCAGGGTACGCACCTCCGACGGGCGCGAGGCAATGTCCCTCGTGACACCGGAGCTGCGCGGGCTGTGCAGCGAGCTTGAAAGGCTCTCAGACGGCATGGTGTGCGGCCTCGCTCTGAAGGATGGCGCGGCGGCTCTCGCGCTCCACACCAAATACCAGTTTTCAAACGTTCCGCCGAACACGGATCTTCGTAACATCGACGGTATCCGCAGGGCGTATGTCGAGTCCATCGAAACTCTGAAAACGCTGCTCGATATACTGAAAAACAATCTGTAACGCAAAAAACCGTGGGGAATTTTCCTCACGGTTTTTTATACTTTGAAATTCTTATCGTTCGCCAAATGATATCGGCGCTTATCAGTACGCACAGGGTGAATATCGGCACAAGCGACATGGGTCTCTGCGATATTACGTTCCAGCACATATACGAAAACAGCGCAAGGCACATGAGCTTACTCTCGCCGAGGAGGCTTCTTGTCTCGACGGCTATATTTTTCTTATATCTCGTGTCCATATCCCAGGGCATGTTGGGGTTTTCGGCCTGGCCGGGGATAAATATGAGCGCCGTCATGAAGATATACATGAGCGCCTCAATGCCGAACAGCAGCCAAATGACTCCCTTTCCTGTGTAATCCGTGATCTCTCCTGCGGCGTTAAAGTGACCCGCTATCTGATCTGGCAGACTGGCGTAACTTACGAATATGTACACGAGCGTCGCGATAACGAGCGCGAGGCTGAGTATCTCGACCGCGGCCTGATATGAGCTGAGTTTTAGTTTTTTCATGTCATTTTTCCTTTTTTATCGTGTACAGGGCGCTGCCGAAGTCGCCGAACATGTGCAGCTTTTCATTATAGCCTGTGCCGAGAAACTGGTTATTGAGCCCCACGCCTGACATGAGCGCCGCACCCGAGGCGGTAAAGTCCTCCGCGCCGTCGGGCATGGTAAAGAGCTTGTTTACCGTGCGCAGCACGAAGCCGTCGGGGTGAAGCTCGACGGACGTGACGTGCTTTACCAAGCCGCCGAGGCGCTTTATGAACAGGCTCTGCCTTTTGCAGACAAGATGATATCTCCCCTTGGGCTCAAGCCCGTGCACCGAGAGAGAATCATAGCCCTCGGAGGCCGTACACAGCTTCTGAAAATGGCCGACTATGTGCTCTTTTCCATCCTTGGACGAGCACTGCCAGTGCAGCTTATTGTCCTTACGCTCATCAAAGCGATAAAACCTTCCGTACTGGAGGGTTTTGCGGTGCGCCTTGTAATAGGCTATCTGCCCGCGCAGCTCCCGCAGCTCGGCTCTCGTCATGTACTTGAGCTCAAGCTCGTAGCCGAGAACGCCGAAGGCCGCGACGTTAAAGCGCGTCGAGAGCGGCGTGTCGCGCAGAGTTTGCTGATGCGGAGCGGCGGAAACGTGCGCGCCCATTGTTGACAGCGGATAGATGTAGGAAAGTCCGCTCTGGATATCCAGCCTCTCTATTGGGTCTGTGTCGTCCGACGACCAGATCTGCGGCGAATAGCACAGCATACCGAGGTCAAAGCGGTTGCCGCCGGAGGAGCAGCTTTCAAGCAGGATGTGCGGGCGCGGCGCGAAAATGCGCTCCAAGACCTCGTACAGGCCCATGATATAGCGGTGCGAAAACTCGCCCTGATTGGTAAGGCAGGGCGAATATGCATCGGACATGTGCCGGTTCATATCCCACTTGACATAGCTTATCTTTGCACTGTCGAGCGTTGCGCCGACGTTTTCAACGATGTAGTCACGCACCTGCTCTTGCGTGAGGTCGAGCAGCAGCTGGTTTCTGCCGAAGCAGGGCTCACCGGAGGGCGGCTTTATCGCCCAGTCGGGATGTGCGCGGTAGAGCTTTGAGTCAACGTTCACGCTTTCCGGCTCAAACCACAGGCCGAAGCGCATGCCGAGCCCTTCGATGCGCTCGGAAAATTCGCCGAGCCCGTCCGGCAGCTTTTTGAGAGCAACATCATAATCGCCGAGTCCCGCCCTGTCGCTGTCGCGCTCGCCGAACCAGCCGTCGTCGAGGACGAAAAGCTCAACGCCGAGCCTTTTTGCTCTGTGCGCAAGCTTTAAAAGCTTTTCGCGGTCAAACCTGAAAAAGCAGGCCTCCCAGTCGTTTATGAGCACAGGCCTTTCGACGTTTTTCCACGCTCCGCGCACGATGTTATTGTTGACAAAGTCGTGGAAGTTTGCGCTCAGTCCGTTGAAGCCGAGCTTGGAAAAGCTCATGACCGCCTCGGGTGTCTCAAAGCTCTCGCCGGAGCGCAGCGTCCAGTCAAAGCAGTGCGGATTTATGCCGAGCTGCACGCGCACGAGGTCGTGATTCGATCTTTCGACAAGGCCGAAGTGATTGCCGCTGTAGACGAGGTTAAAGCCCCACACTCTGCCCGCGTCCTCGCCCGTGCGCCTTTCCGAGAGCAGAAAGCCCGGATTGTGCCTGTTTGACGACGAGCCGGTGGTCGAGGAGTTTACATACATGCCGTACTCCACGGGGCGGATATGCCGGTGTGCTTCCTTTATCCAGCCGCCGTCAAAGCTGTGCATGAGAAAGCCGCGGTCGGGCAGGTCGATGCTCATGCTCATGATACGCCGCAGGGAGAGCTCCCCCTCGCAGCCGTTTTTTATGACGCAGCGGCGCGTTATAACGTTCGAGGCGGGAAACACGGTGTAGTACAGCGTGAGAAATACTGCTCTGTCGCGCTCGCGCATATGTATGATGAGCGTCTGCGCGGCGTTTTCGCCGTCGTACGCCGCCGGCAGGCTCTGCATCGGAACGCAGCCGGAGACTATCTCGTGACCTTCGTACAGAAAGTCCGAGGAAAAGCTCCCGTCGGGCATTTTTGCCTCTATCGGCGTCTGCCGGTAGTCTCCCCTGCCGACACCCGACCACTCAAGGCAGAGCGCATCAAGGCAGTAGCTATCGTCGGAGGTATCGTACATGACGCTGCTGCCGAGCTGGATATCGTGCTTTACGCTGAGTGCCTCCGCGTCGGAGGCGTATACCCTTTCGCCGTAATGGATATGCTCAAGATGCTTGAATTTCGTAAGGCGGAATATGTAGCTCGTGCTGTCGGTATCGAGCGCGAAAACGCCCCTGTCGTATGTAATGCCCACCGTATCACCCCTAACATTTTCAATAACAAAACTATACCATAGATGCCCTGCCCTTACAAGTCAATCGTTCTCATCGCCCTCCGGCGTTTTGCGCAGGTGCGCGATAAGCCCCCGCACGAGCGTTATAAGCCCCGACGCTGCAAGCACAAGACCTATAGGCAGCAGCGCCGCAAGGATTATCATTTTCATTTTATCACCTCTGATCATTATACTGCGCCGGAAACGCGCAAAAAATCCTAATAATTATTGCCATTGCAGTGCATTGATGATAAAATAGACGAGATTTTTAAATACAGAGGTACTGCAAATGCTTTCAGTCAATGATCTTTCGATAAATTTCGGCGGAAATGTGCTGTTTTCGCGTGTTGATCTGCAATTTACGCCGGGCAACTGCTACGGCATAATAGGCGCAAACGGCGCGGGCAAATCGACATTTATAAAAATCCTCTCGGGCGAGCTTGAGCCCTCGACCGGCAGCGTGACCATAGCCGCGAAAAAGCGCATGTCGGTGCTCAAGCAGAACCAGAACATGTACGACGACTACTCCGTCATGGACACCGTCATCATGGGCAATCAGCGGCTTTACGACTGCGGCAAGGAAAAGGACGCGATATACGACAAACCCGATTTCGACGATGCCGACGGCATACGCGCAGCCGAGCTTGAGGAGGAGTTTGCCGAGCTCGGCGGCTGGGAGGCCGAGTCCGACGCGAGCCGCATACTTCAGGGTCTGGGCGTTGCGCCGAGCTTCCACGATACGATGATGCGCGATATGGATCCGCGCCTGAAGGTCAAGGTGCTGCTTGCGCAGGCGCTGTTCGGCTCGCCCGATATCATCCTGCTTGACGAGCCGACGAACAACCTTGACCTTGCAAGCGTCGTATGGCTCGAGGATTTCCTCATGGACTACGAGGGCACGGTGCTCGTCGTTTCGCATGACCGCTATTTCCTCAACAACGTCTGCACGCACATCGTCGATATCGACTACGGCAAGATAAAGATGTATGTCGGCAACTACGACTTCTGGTACGAGTCCAGCCAGCTCATGCAGAAGCTCATAAAGGATCAGAACAAAAAGGCAGAGCAGAAGATAGCCGAATTGCAGGGCTTTATCGCAAGGTTCTCGGCAAACAAGTCGAAATCCCGTCAGGCCACGAGCCGTAGGAAGCTGCTTGACAAGCTCACAGTCGAGGAGATGCCCGCCTCCGGCAGGCGCTACCCCTGGGTCGGCTTCAAGGCAGACCGCGAGCCCGGCAAGGACAGGCTGTTCGTCACCGAGGTCAGCAAGACCGTTGACGGCGTTAAGCTTTTGAACAACATAAGCTTCATCGTCGGCAAGGAGGACAAGATAGCCGTCATCGGCAAGAACGAGCTTGCCGTTACGATGCTCTTCAAGATCCTCATGGGTGAGGAGGAGCCCGACTCCGGCACGGTCAAGTGGGGCGCATCGACCACACAGGCCTACTTCCCCAAGGATCACAACAGCTTCTTTGAAAACTGCGACTATGACCTTATGGACTGGATGCGCCAGTTCTCCGAGGATAAGCGCGAGAGCTACCTGCGTACCTTCCTCGGGCGCATGCTCTTCTCCGGCGACGACGTATATAAGCCCGTCAAGGTGCTCTCCGGCGGCGAGAAGGTCAGGTGTATGATAAGCAAGATGATGCTCTCTGGCGCGAACTTCCTCGTGCTCGACCAGCCGACGAACCATCTTGACCTCGAAAGCATCGCGGCTTTGAATAACGGCCTTGAGGCGTTCAAGTACAACATCATCTTCTCCAGCCACGACCACCAGCTCACGCAGACCGTCGCAAACCGCATAATCGAGATCACCGACGACGGTATCATCGACCGCATGTGCTCCTTCGACGAATACATGAACCTCACCGGCGGCACGATACCCGAAAGATAACGGATAAGCTGAAATCGCCCGACCATCAAATGACGGTCGGGCGATAATTTCATATTCAGTATTCTCTTATTCGGCTCAGAGCTGAGGGCCTGCTGCGACGAGCGCCTTGCCCGCCTCGTTTCCTTCGTACTTTGCGAAGTTCTTTATGAAGCGGCCTGCAAGATCCTTGGCCTTGCTCTCCCACTCGGAGGGATCGGCATAGGTATCACGCGGGTCGAGAATGCCGGTATCAACACCCTCGAGAACCGTGGGCACCTCAAGATTGAAGTAGGGTATGGTCTTCGTGGGAGCGTTCAGGATAGCGCCGCCGAGGATCGCGTCGATGATGCCGCGGGTATCCTTGATGGAAATGCGCTTGCCGCTGCCGTTCCAGCCGGTGTTAACGAGGTATGCCTTCGCGCCGCTCAGCTCCATTTTCTTTACAAGCTCCTCGGCGTACTTGGTCGGATGCAGCTCGAGGAAGGCCTGACCGAAGCAGGCAGAGAAGGTCGGTGTGGGCTCGGTTATGCCGCGCTCGGTGCCGGCGAGCTTTGCCGTGAAGCCAGACAGGAAGTAATACTTGGTCTGCTCGGGCGTGAGGACGGAAACGGGAGGCAGAACGCCGAAGGCATCGGCAGACAGGAAGATAACGTTCTTCGCTGCCGGAGCCGCGCTCACAGGACGGACGATGTTCTTTATATGGTCGATGGGATAGGAAACTCGGGTGTTCTCGGTGACTGACTTGTCGTTAAAGTCGATCCTGCCCTCGGCATCGACGGTCACGTTTTCGAGCAGTGCGTTGCGCTTTATGGCGTTGTATATATCGGGCTCGGAGTCCTTATCGAGATTAATGACCTTCGCATAGCAGCCGCCCTCGAAGTTGAACACGCCGTTATCGTCCCAGCCGTGCTCGTCATCGCCGATGAGCAGGCGCTTGGGGTCGGTGGAAAGGGTGGTCTTGCCGGTGCCGGACAGACCGAAGAAAATTGCTGTATTCTCGCCGTTAAGGTCGGTGTTTGCCGAGCAGTGCATCGCTGCAATGCCCTTGAGCGGCAGGTAGTAGTTCATCATGCTGAACATGCCCTTCTTCATCTCGCCGCCGTACCATGTGTTGATGATGACCTGCTCGCGGCTGGTAATGTTGAAGACAACAGCCGTCTCGGAGTTGAGTCCCAGCTCCTTGTAGTTTTCGACCTTGGCCTTGGATGCGTTGTAGACAACAAAGTCGGGCTCGAAGCTCTCAAGCTCCTCGGCTGTGGGGCGGATGAACATGTTGGTGACAAAGTGCGCCTGCCATGCGACCTCCATTATAAAGCGGATAGCCATGCGCGTGTCCTTGTTTGCGCCGCAGAAGGCATCGACAACGTAAAGCTTCTTGCCGCACAGCTCTTTGACCGCGATATCCTTGACAGCCTTCCACGTCTCCTCGGAGGCGGGATGGTTATCGTTTTTATACTCGTCGCTCGTCCACCACACGGTGTCCCTGCTGTTTTCATCCACAACGATGAATTTATCCTTGGGCGAGCGGCCTGTGTAAATGCCGGTCATAACGTTCACCGCGTCAAGCTCGGTGAGCACGCCCTTGTCAAAGCCCTCAAGTCCGGGCTGCATCTCATCCTCAAAAAGTTTCTCGTAAGAAGGATTGCGGATGATCTCCGTCGCGCCGGTGATGCCGTACTTAGCCAGATCAATTTTCATTTCAATAACCTCACTTGTAGAAAATTTGCTTATTTCTTATAATATTATATCTTTGACCGGCCTAAAGGTCAATAACTATATTATCGGCAATGCGTAAAATGCTGCGCATCGGTTTAAAACGCCTGTCAGCTGCCGCGCTGCTGTTAGGAGCGCACTGACTTGCAATCTGCGAATAATTCAGGGGGGGTGCTGACCCGTGATCATCAAATCTTCGACCGCACTTCGCAACGACTACGGCATGATCTCTGAGCTGGCGCACGATGAAGCGGAACCCATTTATATCACAAAGAACGGCGAGGGCGATCTTGTCGTTATGAGCATCGAAGCCTTTGAACAGCGCGA
>CAVFCI010000035.1:0-19685 GCA_963620985.1 Hallerella sp.
GCTCGGCGGAAAAGTGCAGTCAAAAAAGTCCTGCGAGGGACTTTTTTGACAAGCTGAGCGGGAGTTGTTGACTCCCGCTTTATTTTTGCTTATAATTGTTTGAAATCAAAATACGGAGACTGAGATGAAAAATATAGACGCAAAGCTGATCGAAGACACCGTTGCACGGCTGTGCATCGAGGCAAACCTCCGCCTGCCGGAAGATGTAATAGGCGCAATAGAGCGCGCGCAGGCAGACGAGCCGTTTGCCGGTGCAAAGCGCATACTTTCGCTTCTGGGCGATAATGTGCGCATCGCGGAGGAAAGAACGCTGCCGGTGTGTCAGGATACCGGCATGGCCTGCGTGTTCCTTGAGCTCGGGCAGGACGTTCACATTGACGGCGATCTCGGGCAGGCGGTCAACAGGGGCGTTCGCCGCGGCTACGGCGAGGGCTATCTGCGCAAGAGCGTCGTGTGCGATCCGCTGCGCAGAGTGAACACCGGCGACAACACTCCGGCGCTTCTGAGCGTGGAGCTCACACGCGGCGACAGCCTGCGCATCACCGTCATGCCCAAGGGCTTCGGCAGCGAGAACATGAGCGCACTGAAAATGCTGAAGCCGTCCGACGGCGTTGAGGGCGTAAAGCGCTTCGTGCTCGAAACGGTCGAGAAGGCGGGGGCAAATCCCTGCCCGCCGATAATCGTCGGAGTAGGTATAGGCGGAAGCTTTGACAAGGCGGCGTATCTTGCAAAGCACGCGCTTCTGCGTCCGCTGGACGAGCCGAATCCCGACGAATACTACGCCGCGCTCGAAAGGGAACTGCTTGAAAAAATAAACGCCCTCGGCATAGGACCGCAGGGCTTCGGCGGAAGAACCACGGCGCTGGCTCTTGCGATAGAGACCATGCCCACACATGTGGCCGGTCTGCCGGTCGCGGTAAATATAAGCTGCCACGCCACGCGGCGCAAAAGCGCAAGTCTGTGAGGTGCCCTATGGAATACAGAATAAATGCTCCGGCGACGGAAGAAGAGCTCAAGCGGCTAAGAGCGGGGGACAGTGTGCTGCTGTCCGGCACGGTGTACACTGCGCGTGACGCGGCGCACAAGCGCATCTGCGAGTGCCTCGACAGGGGCGAAAGGCCGCCGTTTGACTTAAACGGCAGCGCGGTCTACTATGTCGGTCCGACCCCCGAGCACGAGGGCTGCTGCATAGGCTCGGCAGGGCCTACGACCTCCGGCAGGATGGATGCCTATTCTCCACGCCTGCTCGACGAGGGACTGAAGATAATGATAGGCAAGGGCAACCGCAGTGGCGAGGTCGTGCAGTCGATGATAAAAAACGGCGCCGTGTATCTTGCGGCGATCGGCGGCGCGGGAGCGCTTATGGCGGCCTCCGTCGAGGAAGCGGAGCTCGTATGCTGGGAGGATCTCGGCTGCGAGGCCGTGCGCAGGCTCAGGGTAAAGGACATGCCGCTGACGGTCGCCATCGACAGCGAGGGAAACGATCTATACAGGCTCGGCAGAGCACAGTATCTGAAAGAGGTAGAAAAATAATGGATTACGCGAAGGAATCACTGAAAATGCACTATGAGCTCAAGGGCAAGATAGAAATTGCGTCGCGCACCAAGGCAAACGACCGGCAGTCGCTGAGCCTTGCGTACACCCCGGGCGTTGCCGCACCCTGCCTTGAGATACAAAAGGATGTCAACAAAAGCTACGAGCTGACCCGCCGCTGGAACACCGTCGCCGTCGTCACCGACGGAACGGCAGTCCTCGGACTGGGCGATATAGGCCCCGAGGCCGGAATGCCGGTCATGGAGGGCAAATGCCTGCTTTTCAAGGAGTTCGGCGGCGTTGATGCCATACCCCTGTGCATCCGCAGCAAGGACGTTGACGAGATAGTCAACACCGTTGCGCTGCTTGCCGGCTCCTTCGGCGGAGTGAACCTTGAGGATATCTCCGCGCCGCGCTGCTTCGAGATCGAGAGAAGGCTCAAGGAGCGCTGCGATATCCCCGTTTTCCACGACGATCAGCACGGCACGGCGGTCATCATGCTTGCGGGACTCATGAACGCGCTGAAGGTCGTCGGCAAGCGCCTTGAGGACGTGAAGATAGTCACCTCCGGCGCGGGCGCTGCCGGTATCGCGGTAATAAAGCTGCTCGTATCCGCCGGTGCGGGAAACGTAGTTATGACCGACCGCACGGGCGCGATATACGCCGGACGCGGCGGCCTTAATCCGGCAAAGCAGGAGATAGCGGAGATAACGAACCGCGCCTGCGAAAGCGGCAGCCTTGCCGAGGTCATAAGGGGCGCTGACGTGTTCATCGGAGTGTCTGCCCCGGGCGTGCTCACCGCCGAGATGGTGCAGACCATGGCAAGGGACGCGATAGTCTTTGCCTGCGCAAACCCCACGCCTGAGATATTCCCCGACGAGGCAAAGCGTGCCGGAGCCGCCGTCGTCAGCACAGGCCGCAGCGACTATCCCAATCAGATAAACAATGTCCTCGCATTCCCGGGAATATTCCGCGGTGCGCTGGATGCCAGAGCCTCGGAGATAAACGACGAGATGAAATTTGCAGCCGCCCACGCGCTTGCCGCTATGGTCAGCGACGGGGAGCTCAGCTGCGATAATATCCTGCCGCAGGCCTTTGACGAGGGCGTGGGCGAGACCGTCGCCGCCGCTGTCAGGGAGGCTGCGATAAAAAGCGGCGCGGCGAGGATATGAAAAAGCGTCTTTTTGGCGCGTCGGCGGAGATGATCGCCGTTATTCTCGTGTTCGGCATGGTGAGCTTTCTGCTCACGCCCTACGCCAAGACCTACTCGGCAGAGCACGTTTCGCAGTCGAAAAAGCAGATAGCCCTCACCTTTGACGACGGTCCGGGAAAATACACCGCCGAGCTTCTTGACGGACTGCGCGAGCGGGGGATCAAGGCGAGCTTCTTTCTCATGGGCAGCAAGGTCGAGCACCGGCCAGAGCTTGTCAAGACCATGCACGACGACGGACATCTCATAGGCTGCCACACATGGTCGCATATCAGCTTTTTCGAGCACACGGATGCCGAGATAAGGGACGAGATCGACCGCACAAACAAGCTCATCGAGAGCATAACGGGGGAGTACCCCAAGTTCCTGCGCCCGCCCTACGGCTACTACACGGGCGCGATGCTCAATAAGATAGACAGCATTGCCGTTCTGTGGTCAGCCTCGCCGCGCGACTGGGTGCATATCGACGAGGAGTATATCTACAGCTGGTTTCTCGAAAATGCCCGCGACGGCGATATAATCCTGCTGCACGACACCAAGGATGCGACAGTTCCGGCTGTGCTGCGCGCTATAGACACGCTCACCGAGCAGGGCTTCGAGTTTGTACGCGCCGACGAGCTTCTGTGCCGAAACGGCGATAAACTCGCACCCGGCCTTGCCTACCGCTTCTGCCCCTACGGCAGCCGCGCATGGTATATATAAGTAAAAGGATTGCAGATCATACCTGCAATCCTTTTTTGTGCCGCCTGAGGCTGTCGTACACGAAGAGTGCTACGGCAGCCCATGTGAAGGCGAAGGTTATGGCGTTTGTTTTTGTGAAGGCTTCGTTATAGATGAACACACCGATGAGAAGCTGGAGCGTTGGGTTTATATACATGAGTATGCCAGAGGTCACGATGGAGGTCCGCTTTATGCCCTTTGCAAAAAGCATGAGCGGTATCGAGGTGACAGGACCCGTTGCCGCAAGCAGCAGCAGCTGCGCCGCCGTGAGCGAGGAAAATGTCGTAAAGCCGGAAAGCTGCGCATAGACTATAAACGCAAGAGCTATAGGCAGGACGGAGGCCGTCTCCATGCATATGGAGGTCTCGCTGTCGGCGCTCACACCTTTTTTGAACGCGCTGTACAGTGCAAAGGTCAGGGCTATGATAATTGCGATATACGGCACCGCGCCGTAGCTTATGACCGAGAAGCTCACGCCTATAAGAGCCAGCGCCGCGCTCAGCCATTGCAGTGCGCTGAGCTTCTCCTTGAAGAATATCGAGCCGATAAGCACCGAGAACAGCGGGTTTATGTAGTAGGCAAGGCTCGATTCTAATATCCTGTTCGTTGCGACGGCAAAGATATAAACTCCCCAGTTTGCGGAGATGAGCAGGCCGCACAGGAGGAACCTGCGGCGCTCGGCTCTGCTGCGTATCATTTCTTTGAGCACTCCGCCGTGCCTTTTGATAAGTATAACGGCGAGGCAGAACAGGAAGGAGAAAACTATTCTCTGCGCGAGAACGTAGACCGAGTTGACTCCGGCAAGCAGCTTCCAGAATACCGGCAGCAGCCCCCAGAGTATGTAGCAGCCCAGAACATTCAGAGATGATCTGACCATTGCCCTTTACATCTCCGTGCCGGGGTAGAGAGGGAAGCGTGCGCACAGCTCGAGTGCCTGCTGCTTTACATCCTCCACTGCCGCCTCGCCCTCGTTTATGACCGCCGTGAGCATATGGCCGATCTGGCGCATCTCGTCCTCGCCCATGCCGCGCGTCGTGACGGCAGGAGTGCCGAAGCGCATGCCGCTCGTGAGCTTGACAGGCTGTGTGTCAAAGGGGATGGCATTTTTATTTGCAGTGATGTGCGCCTTGTCCAGAAGCTCCTGGACCTCGTTTCCCGTGCGCCCGTGGCTCATGGTCTCGGCCAGCATCAGATGATTATCCGTGCCGCCGGAGACGAGGCGAATGCCGTCCTCCGAGAGGGTCTCGGCCAGAACCGCCGCGTTTTTAACGGTCTGCCGCTGGTAGGCTCTGAAGTCCTCGCTCATAGCCTCCTTGAAGCAGACGGCCTTGCCGGCGATCACATGCATGAGCGGTCCGCCCTGAGTTCCGGGGAACACTGCGCTGTTTATCTTCTTTTTGAGCTCGTCCCTGCACAGGATTATTGCGCCGCGCGGACCTCTGAGGGTCTTGTGCGTCGTGCTGGTCACAACGTCTGCATAGGGCACGGGACTGGGGTGAACTCCGGCAGCGACGAGACCGCCGATGTGCGCCATGTCTACCATCAGGTACGCGCCGACCTCGTCTGCGATCTCGCGCATTTTTTTGAAGTCTATGACGCGCGAATACGCGCTCGCTCCGGCAATGATGAGCTTGGGTCTGCACTCGCCGGCTGTCTGCATCGCCTTTTCATAGTCGATGGTCTCCGTCTCGGGATCAACGCCATAGAAGCAGGCATTGAAATATTTGCCGGATATCGAGGCCTTCGAGCCGTGTGTCAGGTGTCCGCCGTGGCTCAGATCCATGCCGAGTATCGTGTCGCCCGGCTTTAAAAGCGCAAGATAGACCGCGGTGTTCGCCTGCGAGCCGGAGTGCGGCTGAACGTTCGCGTGCTCTGCTCCGAAGAGCTCCTTTGCGCGGTCGATGGCAAGCTGCTCGACGATATCGACATATTCGCAGCCGCCGTAGTATCGCGCTCCAGGGTAGCCCTCGGCGTATTTATTGGTCAGATGGCTTCCCATAGCCTCCATAACGGCGCGGCTCGTGAAGTTTTCCGACGCGATCAGCTCGATATGGTCGCGCTGGCGCTCAAGCTCCTTCTTCATCGCGCCGTACAGCTCAGGGTCAAGTATCTTTACAGTATCATAGCTCATCTTTCCGACCTCCGTAAAAGTAATAATATCTCCGCAATTATACGATAATATCCGCGTCTTATCAAGCAAAAATGCGCATTTTTGCCGATTTGCTCACCGGATGGCCGAATTTGCTTGAATAAGGCAGAGGACTGTGATAATATACGCAGGTGAGGTGAGGACATGACAAAAAAACTGCTTAAAGCTGTGCTTATAATCCTCGGAGCCGTACTGCTGTGCGCCGCGGCGTTCATACTCTGGCTGTCGGTCACGGAGTTCAAGCCCGGAGATGTTACAGATGTGAAGATCGATGCCAATTCCGAGGTGAGCGGACTGACACCGTTTTTGGATGAGGAGTTTTCGGTCATAAGCTGGAATATAGGCTATGCCGGTCTCGGCAAGGATTCGGACTTTTTCATGGACGGCGGCGAAAGCGTCGCCTCTGCCGATCAGGACACGGTAAACGCCTCGCTCCTGGGCATATACAAAACGCTTTATTCCGCTGCTGAGCCTGCGACAGTGTTCATGCTTCAGGAGGTCGATCAGAACTCCTCGCGCACCTACGGTAAGAACGAGGCTGAGGCGCTCGGCATAAACAACAGCGCCTACGCGCTCAACTATTCCTGCAAATTCGTGCCCTATCCCGTGCCGCCGATAGGCAGAGTCAACAGCGGCCTGCTGACAACGACTGTCTACGATATCGACACGGCAGAGCGCATATCGCTGCCCTGCCCCTTCAAATGGCCTGTGAGCACGGCAAACCTCAAGCGCTGCCTGCTGGTGAGCTACCTGCCCATTTCGGGGACTGACAGCAAGCTCGTTATCGTCAATCTCCACCTTGAGGCCTACGATGACGGCGAGGGCAAGATAGCGCAGACAAAGCAGCTGCGCGAGTTCATCCAGTCTGAATACGAAAAGGGCAACTACGTCATAGCCGGCGGCGACTTCAATCAGATATTCCCCGGCGGCCTTGAAAAGTACCCGAATACCCACAAGGAAAACTGGGAGCCCGGACAGATATCCGAGGATATCATGCCGGAGGGCTGGACGCTTGCATACGATCTTGAAACTCCGACGTGCAGGCTGCTCAATCAGCCCTACGATGCGTCGGATACGGAGAACACGCAGTACTATGTCATCGACGGCTTCATCCTCTCCCCGAATGTGGAGCTCGTTTCGGTCAAGACCCTTGACGAGGGCTTTGAATATTCCGATCACAACCCCGTGAAGCTTCAGGTAAAGCTGACATCAGAAAAATAACACGCTCGGGCGGCACAATGGGGTGTGCCGTCCTGAGCTTTTTGAAAAAGGAGATATTATTAAATGACTAAAAAGCAGAAAGTGATTGCGATCATTGCGTTTGTGCTGATAATCGTGCTGATCGCGCTGATATGCGTAAGCCTTCAGGGCAAGAAAGCGCCCGATAACGGCGGCGCACAGGAAAGCCAGACTCCCGCAGAGAGCACCGAGCCAACGCCAGAACCTACGCCCACGCCGCTGCAATTTACCACTGCGCCCGAGGGCTATTTTGACGATGCGCTGTTTATCGGCGACTCGCGCATGGTGGGCATCGACATGATGCAGACCATTGACGGCGCGACCTTCTTCACGACCGTCGGCCTGAGCCTCACGGGAGCAATGAACACGAGCGCGGACGTTGACGGAGTCGGCACAACGACGCTTCCGGCGCTGCTGCAAAGCAGGCAGTTCGGCAAGATCTACGTCATGCTCGGTATAAACGACATCGGCGGCTCGATAGACACGCTAAAGCAGATATACAGCAATCTCATCGACAAGCTCCGCGCCGCCCAGCCGGATGCGATCATCTACATCATGTCGAACCTCCACGTTTCCGCAACGCAGGATTCCCGCGGCACGGCGGTCAATAACGCAAACCTGAATAATCTCAACGACTACACCAAGACCCTTGCCGACGGCGAGACCGTGTTTTATCTTGAATGCAACGAGCTGTTTGACGACGAAAACGGCACGCTCGCCTCGGATATCACCTCCGACGGCATCCACCCCGACGGCAGCGCCTATAAAAAATGGGGCGAGTGGATCATGCAGAACGCAATAGTGAAATAAATACGAACAAAAAGCTGAACACCCCCGAGGCCGCTGCCTCGGGGGTGCTTTTCATGTCTCAGTATTCAAAGCTGCCGCGGTAGACCTCGGTCGCGTCGCCGAGGAGGGTCACGCCCTCATCGGTGTAGTTTACGGTCATCTCGCCGCCGAGCAGGCTCACGGTAACGTCGCTGCCCTTGTCGCAGTAGCCGGTCTCGCAGGCCGCTATGACGGCGGCACATGCGCCGGTGCCGCAGGCAAGCGTCTCGCCGCTGCCGCGCTCCCACACGCGCATACGCAGGGTGTTTTTGTTCACGACGCGCACAAACTCCGTGTTGATCCTCTCGGGGAAGGCGGGGGAGAACTCGAACATGGGGCCGAGCTTTTCAAGATCAAGCGCGTCTATCGCGTCGCAGAACACCACGCAGTGCGGGTTTCCGACCGATACGCAGCTTACAAGATATTCCTTGCTCCCGACGGTGAGAGGGTAGTTTATCATCCTCTCGCTGCTGCATACAGCCGGTATCCTTTCGGCGCGCAGCTCCGCGCTGCCCATATCGACGAGCACCGAGCTTACCTTGCCGTCGCGCACGAACAGGCGCAGACGGTGGATGCCGCTGCACGTTTCGACGCTTATATACTCTCTGCGGATATATCCCTCGTCGTACATATATTTGCCCACGCAGCGGATGTTGTTTCCGGCCATCTTGCCCTCCGAGCCGTCGCGGTTGAACGAGCGCATTTTAACGTCCGCAATGCCGGAGCTCTCGATGAGCACTATGCCGTCGCCGCCTATGCCGTAGTGCGGCTGGCAGAGGCTCACACACAGCGATTCGGGGCAGCTTATGCTGTTGTCGAAGTTCTCGATGAAGATGTAGTCGTTGCCGCAGCTGTGCATTTTCGTGAAGCCTATGCGCCTGCGCCATTTACGCATGGCGTTTATATCGACAAGCTCTGTGCTGCTCTGACTGTAGCGGCTCTCCATCATCTGCGCAAGGGCGTTTGCGGTGTCGAGCGAGGTCAGGCAGGGGATGCCGAGCTGCATCGCGCGGCGGTGCAGGGAAATGTAATCGCCCATCGTAGCGTCCTTGACAGCGCCCGTATAAATGATGTAGCACAACTCGCCGCTTTCCATGAGCCTGTGCAGCTCGTCGCTTTCGCTCGCGTTGTGCACCGATGTTACCTCAATGCCGAGATCGGCTATGGCCTCCGCCGTGCCGACCGTCGCGTACAGCTTCATACCCATCTGATAGAAGCGCCGTGCAAGCGATATGATATCCTGATAGTCGCTTGTCTCAACGCTCAGCAGAACGCCCGGACGGCTGCCGCCGTGCAGGGAGGGTACGCGGAAGCCAGCTGCGGTCAGACCCTTGAACAGCGCCTCAGCCAGCGTCTTGCCTATGCCGAGCACCTCACCGGTGGACTTCATCTCGGGACCGAGAATGGAGTTTGCGTCGGTGAGCTTTTCAAAGGAGAACACCGGCACCTTGACGGCAAAGTAGGGCGGGGTCTGGTGCAGGCCGCTGCCGTAGCCGAGCTCGCGCAGCTTTGCGCCGAGCATGATCTTCGAGGCAAGATCGACCATCGGCACATCCGTGACCTTGCTTATATACGGCACGGTGCGCGAGGCGCGGGGATTTACCTCGATGACGTACAGCTCGTCCTGATATATGAGGTACTGGATGTTTACGAGCCCCTTCGTGCCCAGAGCGAGCGCGAGCTTCTGCGAGCAGGCGCATATCTTGTCAAGATCCTTGTCGCTGAGGTTATACGGCGGGTATACGGCTATCGAGTCGCCGCTGTGTACGCCGGCGCGCTCTATGTGCTCCATGATGCCGGGGATAAGCACGCTCTCACCGTCGGAAATGACATCGACCTCGATCTCCGTGCCGGGCATATATTTGTCAACGAGCACTGGATTGTCGATGCCGCCGGAGAGTATGGCCTTCATATACTTCTCGGTCTGCTCCGGAGAACGGGAGATGGTCATATTCTGACCGCCTATGACGTAGGAGGGACGCAGCAGCACGGGATAGCCGAGCGTCTGCGCCGCGTCGAGCGCCTCCTCAAGGCTGTTGACGCCCATGCCCTTGGGGCGGCTGATGCCAAAGCTTTCAAGCAGCGCGTCAAAGCGGCTGCGATCCTCGGCAATGTCTATGCTCTCAGCCGAGGTGCCGAGAATGGCTATGCCGGATTTATCGAGAAACTGCGTGAGCTTTATGGCCGTCTGGCCGCCGAAGGCCACGACGACACCCACGGGATGCTCGACTTTTATGATGTTCATGACATCCTCCGGCGTGAGCGGCTCGAAATAGAGCCTGTCGGCGGTGTCGTAGTCGGTGGATACGGTCTCGGGATTGTTGTTTACTATTACAACATCGTAGCCCATCTCGCGCAGCGTCCATACGCAGTGTACGCTGCTGTAGTCAAACTCGATGCCCTGACCGATGCGAATAGGTCCCGAGCCGAGAACCATGACGACGGGCTTTCCGCTGCGACCGAAGGAGCGGGCCTCGCAGACCTTCTCGCAGCAGGAGTAGAAGTACGGTGTCTGCGCGTCAAACTCCGCGCCGCAGGTATCGACCATCTTGTAGCTCATGTGAAATTCCGGCAGACTGTCCGCGCCGCTGAGCCTTTTGAGCGCGTCGTCCGTGTAGCCGAGCTGCTTGCCGCGCATGTAAAGCTCATCGCTCATGCCTCCGGAGAGCTCCGCCTCGTAATCGGCCAGAACCTTCAGCTTGCTTAAAAACCACAGGTCGATCCTGGTGATATCATGTATCTGCTCGAGCGCAACGCCGGACTTTATTGCCTCGAACACCGTGAAGATGCGTCTGTCGTTCTGCTCGGCAAGGCGCTCGAGCACGGGCTTTGAGCTCAGCGGGGCGGCGTTCAGGGTGTCAAGCGATATCTCCGCGCCGCGCACGGCCTTCATGAGCGCCATCTCAAAGCAGGGCGCGATCGCCATGACCTCGCCGGTGGCCTTCATCTGCGTGCCGAGCTTACGGCTCGAGCCCGCGAATTTGTCAAACGGCCATTTGGGAAGCTTGACAACAACGTAGTCGAGCGTGGGCTCGAAGCAGGCGCAGGTCTTGCCGGTAATGTCGTTTTTTATCTCGTCGAGCGTATAGCCGAGCGCTATGCGCGTGCTGATCTTAGCTATCGGGTAGCCGGTCGCCTTCGATGCCAGCGCCGAGGAGCGCGACACGCGGGGGTTTACCTCGATAACTGCGTACTCAAAGCTGTCGGGATTGAGGGCAAACTGGCAGTTGCAGCCACCGACGATGCCTATCTCGGATATGATATCCAGCGCCGCCGAGCGCAGCATCTGGTACTCCTTATCGGCCAGCGTCAGCGCGGGAGCGACGACTATCGAGTCACCCGTGTGTATGCCGACGGGGTCGAGGTTTTCCATCGAGCAGACGGCAATGACATTGCCCGCGCTGTCGCGCATGGTTTCAAACTCTATCTCCTTCCAGCCGGAGATGCATTTTTCGACGAGTATCTGTGTGATAGGGGACATATCAAGTCCACTTTTTGCGATAATGCGCAGCTCGTCCTCCGTTTCGGCGATGCCGCCGCCGGAGCCGCCGAGCGTGAACGCCGGACGCACGATAACGGGGTAGCCTATCTCGGAGGCGATACTCAGCGCCGTGTCGAGGTCGTCAGCCGTGGCCGAGGGGATGAGCGGCTGACCCATCTCCTGAAGCGTCTCGCGGAACAGCTCGCGGTCCTCGGCCTTGTCTATCGCGTCGATATCCGTGCCGAGCAGGCGCACACCGTATTTGGCAAGCGTACCGTCGCGGCTCAGCTGCATCGCAATGGTAAGACCCGTCTGCCCGCCTAAGCCGGCCAGCAGACTGTCGGGGCGCTCCTTTTCGATTATGCGCGCAACGGTCTGCGCGGTGAGCGGCTCGAGATATATCTCGTCTGCAAGCTGCTTGTCGGTCATTATGGTCGCGGGGTTGGAGTTTACGAGGACAACGTTTATGCCCTCCTCGCGCAGTATGCGGCAGGCCTGTGCGCCCGCGTAGTCAAATTCGGCTGCCTGACCGATGACGATAGGACCGGAGCCTATGACCAGTACCTTGTGTATGCTCTTGTCCTTAGGCATTCTGCACACCTCCCATCATGACAATGAAGCGGTCGAAAAGAAATTCCGTGTCCTTGGGACCTGAGCACGCCTCGGGGTGGAACTGCACCGTAAAGCAGTTCAGCCCAGGGTACTCCAGTCCCTCGCAGCTTCCGTCGTTTGCGTTTGCAAATATCTCCCGCGCCGTACCGCGCAGGCTTTCGCTCACAACGGCATAGCCGTGGTTCTGGCTGCTGATATATGTTCTGCCGCTGTCGGGCGAGTGTACGGGCTGATTGCCGCCGCGGTGGCCGTACTTGAGCTTTACGGTTTTGCCGCCCATGGCAAGCGCCGTGAGCTGATGCCCGAGGCAGATGCCGAATACGGGCATTTTGCCGATAAGCTTCTTCAGCTGCTCAATGCAGTAAACGTTCTCCTCGGGGTCGCCGGGACCGTTTGAGAGCATGAGTCCGTCGTGCCCGTCGGAGAGTATCTCCTCAGCCGGGACGGTGCAGGGATAGACCGTCACCTCGCAGCCGCGCTTGTTAAGGCAGCGGATGATGTTCTTCTTCGCACCGTAGTCGATGAGCGCGACCGAAAAGCGCTTTTCGCTGGAGGCGGGGACAATATACTTCTGCTTGCAGCTGACCTCGGCGACAACGCCGGAGACGGCGTATGCGTTTATATCGTCAAGGCTCGACGGGGGAGCGGAGCATATGCTCGCGTTGACAACGCCGTTTTCGCGGATGAGCCTTGTTATCTCGCGTGTATCGACCCCGCAGATGCCGGGAATGCCGTTGTCCTTCAGGAATTTATCCAGCTCGTACTCGCTGCGGAAGTTCGAGGGCGCTTCGCACAGCTCGCGCACGACGTAGCCCTTCGCGGCGGGCGCACCCTCAAAATCCTCGGGGATAACGCCGTAGTTGCCGATAAGGGGGAAGGTCTGCATGATTATCTGCCCCGCGTAGCTCGGATCGGTGAGCGTTTCGAGATAGCCGACCATACCTGTTGTAAATACCAGCTCGCCGGTGCAGTCTCCGGCTGCGCCTATGCGCTGCCCCTCGTAGACCTCACCGCTGCCGAGCACCAAATATGCTTTTTCCATAGCGCCCCTTTATACCAACGTCGCCGCAATAACGGCCTTTATCGTGTGCATCCTGTTTTCGGCCTCGTCAAAGACGATCGACTGCGGCCCTTCAAATACGCCGTGGGTGACCTCCATGCAGTCGATGCCGAACTTCTTCTGTATCTCGCGTCCGGTTTCAGTTTCAAGGTCGTGGAATGCCGGCAGGCAGTGCATGAAGCGGCACTGCGCTCCCGCGTTTTCCATGAGCTTTTCGTTTACCTGATACGGCGAGAGCTTGGCTATCCTGTCGGCCCAGACCTCCTCCGGCTCGCCCATGGAGACCCAGACGTCGGTGTATATAACGTCGGCGCCCTTAGTTGCGCTCACGGGGTCGGAGTCAAACTCCAGCACCGCTCCTGTTTCGGCGGCGATAGCCTGACACTGCGCCGTGAGCTCGGGCTCCTGAAAATAGCCCTCGGGCGCACAGGTGACAAGATGCATGCCCATCTTAGCGCAGCCGACCATCAGGGAGTTGCCCATGTTGTAGCGCGCATCTCCCATGTATACGAGCTTTATGCCCTCCAGCCTTCCGAAATGCTCGCGTATGGTCAGAAAATCGGCGAGTATCTGCGTGGGGTGGAACTCGTTCGTAAGTCCGTTCCAGACTGGCACGCCAGCGTATTTTGCCAGCGCCTCGACGCGCTCCTGACCGTAGCCGCGGTACTCTATGCCGTCGAACATGCGTCCGAGCACACGCGCAGTGTCGGCAATGGATTCCTTCTTGCCTATCTGCGAGGACTTCGGGTCGAGGTATACGGGATGTATGCCGAGATCGGCGGCGGCTACCTCAAAGGAGCAGCGCGTTCTTGTTGACGTTTTCTCAAATATGAGAGCTATGTTCTTGCCCTCACAGATCCTGTGCGGCGTACCGGCCTTCTTCTCGGCCTTCAGCTTTGCCGCGTATGTGAGAAGCCAGTCGATCTCCGCAGGAGTGAAGTCGAGCAGCTTCAGAAAATTTTTGTGATAAAACGGATTCATATTGCCCTCCCAATGTAAAATTACAAAACCTTTGCCAAAAACGAGCGCAGGCGCTCGCATTTGGGCGCGCCGAATATCTCGTCGGGCGTGCCCTGCTCGGCGATAACGCCGCCGTCAAGAAACAGCACGCGGTTTGACACCTCGCGTGCAAAGCCCATCTCGTGGGTAACGACGACCATCGTCATGCCGCTGACAGCCAGCTCCTTCATAACGTCGAGCACCTCACCGACCATTTCGGGGTCGAGCGCCGAGGTGGGCTCGTCAAAGAGCATTACGTCCGGCTCCATGCACAGGGCGCGAACTATCGCAACGCGCTGCTTCTGGCCGCCGGAGAGCTGATTCGGCCATGCGTCGGCACGGTCGGCAAGACCGATACGCGCCAGCAGCTCCATGGCCTTTTTCTCCGCCTGCTCCTTTGTCGCCTTTTTGAGCATCACAGGGGCGCAGGTGAGGTTATCGAGCACCGTCATGTGCGGAAAGAGATTGAACTGCTGGAACACCATGCCCATCTTCTGACGGTGCTTGTTAAGATCAACGTTCTTGGCCGTAAGCTCGCAGCCCTCGAAGAGAATGCTGCCCGAGCTCGGCTTTTCGAGAAGGTTCAGGCAGCGCAGGAAGGTGGATTTGCCCGAGCCAGACGGACCGATGATGCATATAACGTCGCCCTTGTCTATCTCAAGATTTATCCCGTTTAAGACCTGTATGCCGTTAAAGGACTTGCACAGCTCAGTGACGCTTATCATTTGCGGACAGCCTCCTTTCGACCCTGCCGAGCAGCTTCGAGAGAAGCAGAACAAGCAGGAAATAGGTCAGAGCTACGATGAGCAGTGGATTGACCGCATCGTAGGTGTTGTTCCTGACGAGGTTTCCGGCGCGGGTGAGGTCAACGACAGCGACATAGCCGGCAACAGCCGTCTCCTTGAGCAGCGCTATGAGCTCGTTGCCGATGGCCGGCAGGATATAGCGTATTGCCTGAGGGAAGATTATCTTGCGCGTGGCCTGAAGCCGCGACATGCCGAGACTCCGTCCGGCCTCCATCTGCCCGACATCAACGGCGTTGATGCCGCTCCTTATGAGCTCGGCCATGTACGCGCCGGAGTTTATGCCGAAGGTCAGGATACCGACGGTGATGCCGTCAGCCTTCGTGAGTATGATGAAAAAGAAGATCAGCAGCAGAACGACAACGGGAACGCCGCGTATGACCGTGACATAAACATCGCACAGCCATGCCAGAGGCTTGAGAGCCTTCACATCCTCCGAGCAGTATTTTATCACCGCTATAAGCATGCCGATAACGACGCCTATCAGCAGAGCGCCGAGAGTGATGATTATTGTGTTGCTGAAGCCCTCGACCATCATCTTCCAATAGCCGGTGTCGATGAAGGTTTCGCGCAGCTTTGCAAGCCATTCGGTGAAGAAAAGCATGTATACGCCTCCACTTGGTGTAGTTTTTCAGTGTGCAAAAAAGTCACAGACTTTTTTGCACACTCAGACTGTCAAAAAACCTATGCTGCTGAGGAAAAACATCCGCGCAGCGGGGGAGTTTGAGGGGGCAAGACCCGCCTCAAGTTAGATTATAGCCATCAAAAACGCCTGAGCTATCAGGCTTTTTGACGAGCGTAGCGAGATTTTTCGTGAAGCGAAAGCTTCACAAAAAATGTGGCGTTTGTGAAGTGTGCAAAAAAGTCACAGACTTTTTTGCACACTGAGGGGCAGAAGCAAAGCTTCTGCCCCCAATAAGCCTGTGCTTTTTTAAGTTTTACGAATTTGCGGGGGAGGTGTACGGAGCATCGTACTTCTCGAAGATGGAAGCGATCGTTCCGTCGGACACGAGCTCGGAGAGGATGGAGTTTACCTCCTCAACAAGATCCTCGCTGCCGAAGCTGAACGCAAATGCGTAGGGCTCGGTGGTCATTGCCTCGTCGAGGATGACGAGCTTGCTGCCGCTGTCTGCATTGTAGACCTTGACCATGTCGGCGGCGGTCAGATCGTCGATTACCCATGCATCGACCTTGCCGCTGGTGAGTGCTGTCTGCGCGTCGCTGTTTGCAGCAAAGGAGCTTACGTCATAGCCGTTTTCCATGCAGAAGCTCTCTGCGGTGGTGCCGGTCTGAACGGATATCTTCTTGCCCTCAAGGTCAGCCTTGCAGGTGATATCGCTGCCTTCGGTGACAACAATGGCCTGTGCCGCGAGGCAGTAGGGATCGGTGAAGAGGACGTTCTTCTGGCGCTTCTCGGTGATCGAGATGCCGGACACGCCGACATCGTACTTGCCGGCCTGAACGCCGGGGAGAACGGAGTCAAAGTCCATCTGGTTGATCTCAAGCTCAACGCCGAGCTTGTCGCATATCAGATTGAGTATCTCTATCTCGATGCCGTCAACGCTGCCGTCCTCGGAGAGAGATTCAAACGGGGGAAAGTCGGGGCTGGTGGCTATGCTGAGCTTACCGGCGGCCTTTACCTTTTCAAGCGCCGACTCGCTGTCACTGCCGCTGTTGCTGCCGCAGCCGGCAAACAGGGCGCATATCATCAATACGGATAAGATAAGAGCAACAGTCTTTTTCATGATTCGCAGCTTCCTTTCAGAATGTTGTTTACATAGTCTATCTGTTCCTGAAGCCTTGCCGGACCGCCCTCGCTCGTGCGTCTTTTTACGCACTGGACAAGGTCTATGGCCTCGTATACATCCGGCTCGAACAGCTCGCTGTAATTTTTGTAGCTTTCAACGGAAAGCTCCTCAAGCACTGTTCCGGCCTTTATGCAGTCTCCGACGATAGAGCCTACTATCTTGTAAGCGCTGCGGAAGGGAAGACCCTTCACGACGAGGTAGTCGGCAAGGTCTGTCGCGTTTATAAAGCCCTTCTGCGCGGCTCTGAGCATAGCGTCGGGCTTTGCCGTCATGGTCTTTATCATGCCGGTCATGACCGGCAGACACATCGAAACCGTGTCGCAGGCATCGAATACGCCCTCCTTGTCCTCCTGCATATCCTTGTTGTATGCCATGGGAAGACCCTTGAGCACGGTAAGCATGCCCATGAGGTCACCGTAAACGCGCCCCGTTTTGCCGCGGATGAGCTCGGCCATATCGGAGTTTTTCTTCTGCGGCATGATAGAGGAGCCGGTCGTGTAGGCGTTCGAGAGCTCGACAAAGCCGAATTCCCAGCTCGTCCAGAGTATGAGCTCCTCGGAAAGACGCGACAGGTGCATCATGAGTATCGACAGCGCACCGAGCAGCTCAACGCAGAAATCGCGGTCGGAAACTCCGTCGAGCGAGTTCATGCATATGCCGTCGAAGCCGAGCGCCTCGGCCTCCGAGCGCCTGTCGGTCGGGTAGGTGGTTCCCGCGAGGGCGCAGCAGCCGATGGGGCTCTGATTCATGCGCCGCCTGCAATCGGAGAGCCTGTCAAGATCGCGCAGCAGCATCATGGCGTAAGCCATAAGATGATGCCCGAAGGTGATCGGCTGCGCTCTCTGCAAATGGGTGTAGCCGGGCATTATCGCGTCGCCGTATTCCGAGGCTCTTTCGCTCAGCGCCCCGATGAGTTCTTTTATCTGCGACGATATGCCGTCGCACTGTCCGCGCAGGTACATTCTCAGGTCGAGCGCGACCTGATCGTTTCTGCTGCGCGCGGTATGCAGCTTTTTGCCGGTATCGCCGAGCCGCTCGGTGAGCACCTGCTCGACGAACATGTGTATATCCTCACAGCTGAGGTCAAATTGCAGCCTGCCGGAGTCGAGGTCGTCCAGTATTCCCTGAAGACCGTCTATAAGCGCCTCGGCATCATCGCTGCCTATGATGCCGGCAGCGCCGAGCATGGCGGCGTGAGCCATGCTGCCGGTGATATCCTGCCTGTAGAGACGGCAGTCAAAGGGAATGGATGAATTGAAGTCATCCGCCAGACTGTCGGTGCTGCCGTCCGTGCGTCCGGCCCAAAGCTTAGCCATGCTCAGTCACTTCCTTGCTCAGCTTATCAAAGCTTGCCCTGCTCGCGGAGAGCCTCGACCTTGGTCGGCATGCCCCAGAGGTTTATGAAGCCTGCGGCCTGAGCCTGATCGTAGTCGCTCTCGCCGAAGGTGACGAGGCTTTCACTGTAGAGGGAGTAGGGGCTGGTGGTTCCGGCGGGGATGATGTTGCCCTTGTAGAGCTTGAGCTTTACAGAGCCGGTGACGTACTTGTTCGACTCGTTTGCAAATGCTATGAGCGCGTCGGTAAGAGCGGAGTACCACTTGCCGTTGTATATCTGGTCTGCCATGACGATGGCGAGCTTTTTCTTCTCATGCAGGGTGTCCTTATCGACGGTCAGCATCTCAAGCTGCTCATGCGCAAAGTAGAGGATCGTGCCGCCCGGTGTTTCGTATACGCCGCGGTCCTTCATGCCGACGAGGCGGTTCTCGACTATGTCGATTATGCCGATACCGTTTGCGCCGCCCACTGCGTTGAGCTTTTCGATGATCTTGCTGGCCTTCATCTTCTCGCCGTCAATGGCTACGGGAACGCCCGCCTCGAAGTCGATTGTGACATAGGCAGGAGCGTCGGGAGCCTGCATCGGGGAAACGCCCATTTCGAGGAAGCCGGGCTTGTCGTAATCGGGCTCGTTTGCAGGATCCTCAAGGTCAAGACCCTCGTGGCTCAGATGCCAGAGGTTTTTATCCTTGGAGTAGTTGGTCTCGCGGCTTATCTTCAGAGGAACGTTATGAGCCTCGGCGTAGTCGATCTCCTCGTCCCTGGACTTTATATCCCACTCACGCCACGGAGCGATGATCTTCATGTCGGGAGCAAAGCGCTTTATCGCAAGCTCGAAGCGGACCTGATCGTTGCCCTTGCCGGTAGCGCCGTGCACGATGGCATCCGCGCCCTCGGCGATAGCTATCTCGGCCAGCTTCTTGCCGATGACAGGACGTGCAAATGCCGTGCCGAGCAGATATGTCTCATACTTTGCATCCATCTTCATTGCGGGGATGATGACCTCATCGACCATCTCGTCAACAAGATCGGCAACTATGAGCTTGCTTGCGCCGGTCTTTATCGCCTTTTCCTCAAGTCCCTCGAGCTCGTCGGCCTGACCGACGTTGCCCGCGACCGCGATGATCTCGGGATCGTTGTAGTTTTCCTTCAGCCAGGGAATGATTATGGAAGTATCAAGACCGCCGGAATATGCCAATACGACTTTCTTTATGTCCTGTTTATTCATTATACAAGTGCCTCCTTGAATATTTATGCACTCATTATACATCGGAATGCATGAAAGTCAAGCTTTTTTGCTGCATATATTCATAATTATCGATTTTAACATATACATGGCCGCACGTCGCCGCCCGTTTGTAAAATACGCACATCAAATAGTCCGCCGTTCACAAAATAAAGCAGAAACAGCGCGGGGAAAGGGGTATAATATCACATTATTTTAATGAATAAAGGAGCATAATAATGAAAAAAACCGTCATGGCGGCAGTGCTGTCCGTTATCATTGTATTCAGTCTGTGCGCATGCTCATCGGATAAGATAGCTGTACACATAACGTTAAACGACATGGACGGTATTGTGCTTACGGAGATACCGGCCAACAGCGTGAACTTCTCCACGTCCGGCAATACGATAAGCATCACCATAGAAAAAGACGGAGATTACAGCTTCGCCGTGGAGGACGAGGACGGTCAGGAGCATTCGTTCACGCTCAGATATCAGAACGGCGAGGCGAGCCTCATTCACGATGACGAAATTAGCGTCAGCCTAATGGTCGATTAAGCTGACGGGAGTCGAACCACTGCCGCCTGTCAGCGCCCCTTTTCGGCGCTTTTCGCCTTTTTCTCTTTGATGGGCGGCAGCCCATCTGCATCGAAGAAAGCCGAAAATCACACGAAAATTGTCAGC
>CAVFCI010000036.1:0-19473 GCA_963620985.1 Hallerella sp.
AAACAGCTTGCTGTTCATAACCGCCGCTCTAACAACTTACCCATGAGGCCTCTCCACTGGCTTTCTCCCAACGAGTTCACTGTCCGATATGTTTGACAAACCTACATTTATTTTGCATCCGAAGATCATCCGGCGGAGCAGGGGAATATAAGAAAAAACGGCACGACCGACCGTGCCGTTTTCGCTTGCTCAGATATAAAACACACGTCCGTCGCGGACGGGAGGTGCTGACGGAAGGGAGCCGTCTGCGTAGCCGAGAATGCAGTGGCCGATGCCTATATACTCATCGCCGATGCCCTTTTCGCGCAGTATCTCACGCGCCTCGGGCATCTCAAAGACCTCTCGCGCTCTGTTTATCCAGCATGAGCCGAGGCCTACAGCCGCTGCTGCGTTCAGGAGATTTCCAAGCACGAGCGAGCCGTCCTCAACGTATGTGGGAACGCTGCGGTCAGCCAGCACGACGATGACCGTGGGAGCGCCGTAAAAGGGGTCGATGTCCTTGCCCATGACCGCGGCGTTGAGCTCGGAGAGCTTTTTTATCGTCTCTTTATCCTGCACGACCAGCAGCACCGTCGGCTGACGGTTCACTGCCGAGGGAGCGGCAAGACCGGCCTTTAGAACGCTCTGAAGCTCGGCATCGCTTATCTGCACGGGCTTGTAGGCTCTCACGCTTCTGCGCTCAAGGAGCATATCCAGTGCCTCAGCCATTCTCGTCACCGTCCTCAATGTCGTAAAACTCGGCGTACTCGCCGCCGTTTTTTCCGGCCTCGACCGCGGCCTTTGCCGCCTCAAGCTCCTCGCGCATCGTCTCGATACGCTCGTCCATTGCTCCCAGCTCCTCGAACAGAGGGGCGTAGCGCTCATCGGGATCCTCGCGCATCTGGTCATAGCACAGTCTGCCGATCTCGATAAAGACCTTGTTCTGCTCCTCAAGCTCGCCGTTTATCTGAAGAGTGAGCTTTGCGATGTTGGCGTAGCAGCGCGCTGCGGTGCTGCCCTTGTCGTAAGCGTCCTTCAGTCCGCCGCTTTCAACGTAGTCCTTCGCCTTTTTGGTCACGCTGTTGAAGGTCCCCTTGATAATGCTTTTGTAATCTGCCATGATATTAGCTCCTTTCCTGCCCGTCTGCCTCTTCGCTTTGCCTGTTTACGAAAAGCTCGTCGGGCGAATGCTTTTTTCTTGCGTTTATTATAAGGATCACCGCCGCTGCAAGGGCGCTTACTATTGCCAGCAGCTGCGATACGCGGATATCGCTTGTGCCTATGTAAAGGCTGTCGGTGCGCAGACCCTCGACCCATGCTCTGCCCAGACCGTACCAGAGGACGTACAGCCATGTGAACTGCCCGTCGTACTTCCTCGCGCCCCTGTGCAGGAGCACACACAGTATGATAAGCCCCGTGAAGTTCCACAGGCTTTCATACAGAAAGGTAGGGTGAACGTACACCGTCACTCCGTCGGAGGTCGTGAGTCCCATGCGGCAGAAAACGTCCGTTTCCACGCCGAAGGCCTCGCGGTTTATAAAATTGCCCCAGCGCCCGATGGCCTGACCGATCAGAAGTCCGAACGCGGCCAGATCGCCCAGCGCAAGCACGGGTATCTTTTTCCGCTTGCAGACCAGTATGCCGGTTATAACGCCCGCGATTATGCCGCCGTAGATGGCAAGCCCGCCGTCGCGCACGGCGAATATCTCCGAGGGGTTCGCGGCGAAATAATCGAGCTTGAACAGACCGTAGTACAGTCTCGCGCCGATTATGCAGCTCGGGATCAGCCATATCACGAAGTCGAAAAGATCGTCGGAGCTCAGCCCGAACCTTGCCGCCAGCCTTGCGCAGAACAGAGCGGCAAGAATGAAGCCTGCGGCGATTATCGCGCCGTAGAAGTATATCTCGAAGCCGAAAACGCTGAAGCTGTAGGGCGGGTCGATGCTCCAGTCCCCAAGCAGGGGAAAGCTTATCGCTGCGTCGCGCAGCATTGTTGCAGTGAGAAAATTCATAGGTATATCACGCCTTTACGGGGTTGATGACGCTCATTGCGAGCCTGTCGGGAGTCATGAAGGTCTTCAAAAAGTCCTCGCACTCGGCTTTGGTGACGCTCTTGAGCGCTTCGTATGCGTCCAATGCGCAGTAGCCGCCGAAAATGCCGTCAACAAGGGAGAGGCACAGACTGTCAAAGCTTTCAAGCCCGCGCAGACGCGAGCCGAAGGAGGCGCGCCTTGCGGCCTCAAAGGCAGCCTCGTCAAGACCGCTCCCGAACACGCGGGCAAGCTCCGCATTGAGCTCTGCGAGCACCCTTTGGGGCTCGGCGCTCTCACCGCCGAGCATGATCGTCGCGGTGCCCGCGCTGTAATCGGTCTGATAGTCGTAGTCGCGGTTGAGCATGCCCCCGGAATACAGTCGGCTGTAAAACTCTGCCGACGTTCCGAACACCGTGCGCAGCGCAAGCTGAGCGACTATCTTCTGGCGCAGCAGCCTTTCGCCGCCGGATGCCGGAGTGACCCTCGCGCCGATGAGAAACTGCGGCGCGGAAACCTCCATGAGCTCCTCGTTATAGCTTTTTGAAGGCAGCTCCGCCTCCGGCTGTCCCATATCAGCCCGAGGGATCTCGGCTCTTTCGTGCGGCAGCAGCTCGGAGGCAAGCCCGAATATCCTTTCGGGATCGCAGTCGCCTGCAACGCACAGCGCCATGTTCGACGGCGCGTAAAAGACCCTGTGGCAGTTATACAGCGTCTCGGCGCTGATCTCCGCGATGCTCTCTATGCTGCCTGCCACCTGATCGCGGATGGGATGATGCTCATACAGCATGCGCATGAGCCGGTTATACACGACATAGCCGGGATTATCCTCGACCATGCATATCTCCTGACCGATGATGCCCTGCTCCTTATCCACAGTCTCCTGCGTGAAATAGGGAGTGGATACGAATCTGAGCAACATGCGCAGGTTTTCCTCAAGGCCGGAGGTGCAGTCGAAAAAGTAGGCTGTCATGCCGCTTGAGGTAAAGGCGTTCGGCTGCGCTCCGTTTGCCGACAGCACGCTCAGCGCATTGTCGCCGTCGGGCATGTCAAACATCTTGTGCTCCAGAAAATGCGCGACTCCGGCGGGCGTGTCGTGCATTCTGCCGCCGAGGGAAAAGCGCCTGTGCGCACCGCCGTAATTTGCCGCGAAAACGGCATAGGAGAGCCGGAAGCCGGGCTTTGTGACGACATTCACCGTAAGTCCGTTTTTAAGCTGACCGGAGTACAGCTCCTCGCCGATCCTATCATATCTTTTATGCTTCATCCTCGCCCTCCTGTCCGCCTCCGCGCAGGCAATACACAGCGTCGGGCACTACGCTGCTTGCGATATCGACGACCGCGCCGAGCTCGACGCATTCGACCGCCGCCGCAAGCTCCTCGGGCTCAAGCTCCAGACCGTCGATGATGTTTGAAAGATAAAAGCCCTCAAGACTGTACTGCGAATCCGATATCGCGCGAAGCTCGGAGGCAACGCTCCTTCTTGCAGCCTCCAGCTCGCTGTCGCTAACCTCGCCGCGGCGTATCGCCTCAAGCTGGGCGCTTATCTCCGCCCTTGCCGCGTCAAATTTGTCGAAATCTACGCCGGAGGAGACTATCAGCAGCCCCTTGTGCAGATCAATGAGCGAGCTTGCGTAGTAGCACAGCGAGAGCCTTTCGCGCACGTTCATGAAAAGCTTCGAGGTCACGCAGCCGCCGAACAGTGCGTTGAACACATGCAGCGCCGCGATATCGGGATCGTCCATGCAGTCGCCGAGGCGGTAGCCCATGACGAGCTTGCCCTGTGTGACGGCGAGCTCATCGGAAAATTCGCGCACGCCCTCCTCGACGGAGTTCATGCGGATATCTGTTCCTATATCGTAGTTTATCTCGCCGCGGGGCATACCGCTGAGCGCGTCCGACAGCCTGCCGGCCACCGTATCCGCGCCGAGGCTCCCGCAGTAGAATATCTCGACAGGTGAGCTCATTATGAGACTGCGGTAGTGCTTTGTGAGCTTCTGATAATATATACTCTCCGCCGTATCCTCCGTGCCGAGGCGCGAGACGGCGAAGTCCTCATAGCAGCACATCTGCTCTGTAAGCCGCTGGAGCGCCCACGAGCGCTTGTCGTTTAACCTGCTCCTTATGCTGTCAAGCAGCTTTTCCTTCTCGCTTTCGACATAGTCGGGCAGCAGAAGCCCGCCCTTCGTGCAGGGCGTGAGAAGTATCTCGCCGCAGAGCTCCGCGACGCTTTCAAAAACTCCGCTGCCGTCGGGCAGATATTTGTCGTCTGCAAAGCTCGCCAGAAAGCCGATGCACTGTATCTCGCCGAGCTTGCGCACGACAGGCTCGATATAGCTGCCGTAAAGCCCGTCAAGCTCGAAAGCAAGCGAGCGCATATCCGTGTGATATCTGCTGCCGCGCCGCAGAACATATGGGATGAGCGCGTTCTGCGCAGCTGTGTCGCGGTCAAGCTGAGTGAGCAGATTGATGCTCAGACAGCCGGTCTTGAATTTGTCGCTTTCGAGCGCTGTAAGCCATACGCCCGGGAGTATCTCCCGTCTGACGGTCTCCATGGCATGACCTCCTTCGGATTTATAATAAATCAGTATAACACACTTTTCAGATATATGGTATACCTTTTCCGTCATAAATTGCGCCGTCGAGCAGTATTCCGCCGTGGCCTATCACGATATCGTGCGCTTTTCCGCTTCTTGTCACGAGCCTTACGCGGCAGTCGGGGAAATCATCCGGCAGGCAGGGGCGGATATATATCAGGCCGCGCCACGGCCTGAGGCCGAGAAGCTCCTCGGTGAAAACGCGGAAATACCAGCCGGAGGAGCCGGTGTACCACGTCCATCCGGCCTCGCCGAGGTGCCCGGGGCAGCTGTAGACATCGGCGGGTAGGACAAAGGGCTCTGCCATATAGCGCTGCGCCTCGTGCTCCTCTGGCAGGATGCAGCGCAGTATATCCCAGCCGTCGTTTGCCCTGCCGCGCTTAAAGCAGGCAAGCGCGAGCCAGATCGCCGCGTGAGTGTACTGCCCGCCGTTCTCCCTGAAGCCGGGGCCGTAGCTGCGGATATAGCCCGGGTCGCGCCCGCTGCCGGAAAACGGCGGGTCAAAGAGCCGGACGAGCCCGTTTTCGCGGTCGAACAGCTCCTCCAGCGCACTGTCGAGCGCACGCTCGGCCTTGGAATTTGCAGTTTCCGCGCAGAAGCAGGCCCAGCTCTGCGCGATCGAGTCTATGCGGCAGCACTCGCTCTGTGCGGCTCCGATCTCCTCGCCGTCGGGCCAGTAGCCGCGCAGATACCATTTGCCGTTCCACGCTCTGTCGGCGGCTCTGCCCGCCTCTGCGGCAAGGACACGGTAGCTGTCCGCGTCGGAGCAGCCGAGCTCTGCGAGAAGCTCGGCAAAGCGTCTTACGCAGCAGGAGAAAAACAGGCTCAGCCACACGCTCTCGCCGAAAATGCCGTTCATGCCGTCATTCCAGTCGCCGCTGCCGAAGCGCAGCAGCCCGTGACTGCCCGTGCCGCGGCTCACGCAGCAGTCGATCGCGCGTCGGGCATGGCAGAGCACACTCTCCGAGCAGTCGGCTCTCAGAGGCGTTTCGTAGCGGTCGGTCTCGGCGGCATCGAGAGGTTTTGAGTTTACATAATATTCGAGCCTGCCGCATATGGCCGTGTCGCCAGTCTTTTCGACATATTCGCACAGCGCCCAGACGAGCCAGAGCAGATCGTCCGAGCAGCGTGTGCGCACGCCCTTGTCCGCGCCGCCGATGCCGTGCCACCAGTGCATCACATCGCCCTCAAGATACTGATGGCGGCAGCAGGCCAGCAGCTGCCGCTGCGCAAGCCCGGGGTCTAAAAGGATGAGGTTCACCGTGTCCTGAAGCTGATCGCGGAAGCCGAACGCGCCGCCGCTCTGGTACACCGAGCACCTGCCCATTATGCGGCAGGCAAGCGTTTGATACACCGCCCAGCCGCTCATATAGCGACCGGCGCTGCCGCAGCCCGTGACGCTTACACGGCGGCACAGACCCGCCCAGTGCGCCTTTGTTTTTTCGAGCGCCGCAAACGCCTCATCAGGTCTACATAATTTAAATAATGCATCCTCGCCCGCGCAGCCGCAGACAAGAACTGTCACATTGCGCGCCTCGTACTGCGCGGCAAACACAGGCCAGCCGAGCTCGGCTCTGCGCCCGTCAAATTCGCCGTGCATCCATGATAAACCGTCGCAGGTCCAGCCGAGCGGCGGCTTGGAGCAGACGGCACGAAGGCGCAGCTCGCGCAGCGGCGAGCGCGTGCTTGAGGCAGTGAACGCTGAGTTTACATAATCACATGATACGGCGGGGCGGTCATTATCGCTGTCCGACAGCAGCAGCTCGCATTTCCAGTCGAGTCTGCCGTCTGCCTCACCGAAAAATTCAATGATGAAAACTCTTGCGTCCGTGTCCGGCGGAACGAAGGCCGTGCAGCGCGAGGCGCAGCCGCCGAAGCTTTTTTCCCAGACGGCAAAGCCGAGGCCGAGCGTCACGCGGCACTGTGCGCCATCCTCACCGGCAAAGAGGCTCCATCGCTTCGAGCCGCTTACATATTCAAGGCTCTCCGCACCGTCAATGGCCAGAGGATCGTTCACCCACGGCGTAAGGCGAAGCTCGTGCGCGTTTTTAAGCCACATATTTCCCATGCCGCTGTCGGCGGCGATATAGCCGAAACTGCCGTTCGTGAGAGGGCAGCTCCAGACGCGCTGAGGGAGAGCACGGTTTACATAAAATATAAAGCTGCCGTCGCTGCCGTATTCGTATCTCGGCGCCCTTCCGTTTGTGCGCCGCAGCTGCCTTAGCTGCGGCGCAGCGGAAAAGCTGCGCTTTTCGCGCTCTTCACCGACGATGATGGCCGCCGCGCTTTCTATCAGCTGCCGCTCTCCGGCGGGCAGTATATGCACTCCGGCGTGCGTGCCGATGAGTGCGTCGAGCCCGTAGGAGGCCAGCGTGTCGCGCACCTTGGAGTACAGCGGCCTGCGGTACTCGCCGCCCTCGTCGGTCAGAAACACCAGATCGGCGTACACGCCGCAGCTTCGCAGAAGGCAGAACTGCTTCGTCACGCTCTCCGCGTCCATCGCCGAGCCGCAGCATATAATGGGCAGCTCTCCCGAAAGACCACAGCGCCACAGGCTGCTTTTGGGAGGAAACGGCGCTTTCGTGCTTATAAAGCGCAGATATTGCAGCATATCCATTGCGCTTTCTGTCTCGCGCAGCGTCATGTGCGTGACGCTTGCACAGGCCGAGACCATCGCGCCATACTCCGCAGGACCGCTGACCAGCATGTGCTGTGCGCCGCTGTAGGCCTTCTCCGGCGTACCGGCAAGGCACAGGGCAAAGCGGAGCTCAAGCTGCTCTCCGCCCTTGAGCGAAACGCTCACCGAGGCGGCAACCGACGGATAGGATAAAAAGCCGTCCTCAGCCGAGCCTCCGGCCTTCGCCGCCATGGGCTTATTGCAGGCAAGGCAGAGCCAGAGCTCCTCCTGCCTGCCGCGCGAAAGCCTGTGCAGCAGCAGGCAGTTTCCGTCGCGCCTTGCCTCGATGCCGAGCCGCCAGTAGGCGGGGTGGTTAACATAATCAGAAGCATCCGCCATGACCGCGTCGAGTGAGAGCACGAGCTCGGCGCTCTTGATATCGCGCTTTGCGCAGAGCGATACGCTGCGTATCTCACCGTTTTCGGCTCCCGCCGCAGCTATGCCGCAGTGCGCCGTAAAATCGTCGAAAACGCAGGAGTATGCCGCGCTTATCTCTGAAAATTCCCACATATACGCCGCGTTTTCATTTGGAGAGGGCAGGAGTGAAAGCTCCCTCCCGTCAAGCAGCAGGTGCAGCTCCGCCCCGTGTCCCTCGCCGAGCTGCTTAAAAGGCGTGCGGTAGACGAGAGTGTCCATGCAGCTTGCGGAGCTTATGCCGCTTTCGGTTAACATAATATTATATGCTCCGTTTGACAGCAGACTGCACTGCGGCTGCGCATAGTTTACGCTGCCGCCGCGCTTTTCCCACCGGCGGCTTTTTGGCGAGCCACCCTTTTCACTCTCGGCTTCGCTTAAATGCAGCACCGGTGCGCCGAGCGGTACGCGCTCTGCCAGAAGCTGCGAGTATGCCGCCATGTCGGGAGAGAGCATGAACATACGCTGCACGAGACCGTGCTCAAGGCAGTTTGCAATGGCGAGCATGCTCATACCGAGGTGATGCGCCATGAAGCAGCGGACGATCTCGCCGCCGCCGGCGCGGCAGCGTGAGGGCGTGAAGTCAAGCGCCTCAAAAAAGCCGCCCGACGTGCGCATGCCGAGCTTTTCGAGCCGGCGAAGATTGCTTATCGCCGCGCCGGGCTCGACGCAGAGGGCGAGAAAGCTTGCGTAGGGCGCGATCACAAGCTCCGTGTCCTGCCCGCGCTTCAGAGCAAGACGGGCGCAGCCGTGCGCCTTGTAGCGATAGTTAAGCGCAGCGTCCAGCGAGTAAAACGCGCTTTCGGAAATGCCCCACACACCGCCCGCTGCGCGGCGTTTTTTCTGAACGTATACGCAGAATTTTGCCGTTTCATACAGCAGACTGTCCCTTTCAAGCGGCAGGAAAAGCTCCGGCATGAGATACTCAAACATTGTGCCCGTCCAGCTTGCCATGCCCCTGTAGCCGCAGAAGGCGCGCATCACACGCGACAGCCTGCGCCAGTGGCGGCGCGGAGCGTCGCCCTTTGCAACGGCGGTGTAGCTCGTAAGCCGCGCCTCGCTTGCCATGAGGTCGTAAAGCCCCGGCGAGGCAGCGCCCTTTTCAAGGTCGATGCCTATGTGCATCAGGCCGCGCCGGAAGCTGTAGAATATCGAAAGATCCATATCGGAAACGAGTGCCTGTACCCGCCCGCAGAGCGCCGTGAGCCCCTTGACGCTCAGCCAGCCGCGCAGAGCGATAAGGCAGGCGCAGAGGTTCCCGCAGTCAACGGAGGACAGGTACTTGGGCTCAAGCGCCCGCAGCGTGCGCGTGTCGTACCAGTTGCACAGCTGCCCGCCGTAACGCGGCAGCCTTTCGACCGTGCCGAGCATGCTCCCGATGAAGCTCCCAGCACGCTCAAGGCTTATTATCCCGAGCTCCTGCGCACACATGGCAGAGCACAGCGCAAGACCGATGTTCGTCGGCGAGGTGCGATGGGCAATGCCGGACGGCGGCTGCTCCTGAAAATTATCCGGCGGCAGGAAATTGTCCTGCTCGGTGCAGAAGTTGTCAAAATAGCTCCATATATCCTTCGCGCAGCCGAGAAGATAGCTCCGATCGGCCTGCGAGAGCTCCCTTTCCTTTTTCGACGGCAGCGCGAGAGCGAGCGCGGCAATAGGCGCAAGGCACCATAAAAGCCCCGCGGCCTTGGCAAAGACTCCCGCTGAGAACAGAATAAGGCACAGCCCCGATGCCGGCGCGAGCCACATGCTTTTGTAATACCCGCCTATGCCGGAACGCTTGCTGCCGCACTGCGCGGCGGTCTCCCATTCGAGAAAGCTCTTGCCGCTTACGAGCATGCGCCACAGCGCGGTGACGATCGCCGAGAGCGATATCCACGCCTCATACGGCAGAAACCACAGCCTGAAGGCCGTTCCGACGATGCTTGCGCCGAGCCTGCCCGGTATGCGGCTGTGATACCTTTCCCGCAGCGCCTCCGGCCTGTCCGAAACAAGCTCTGTAAGTGAAATGAGAAGTCCCGCGGCAAGCGAGATGAGCGCCGCCCAGACAGCAGGCAGCAGCCCCTGCCGTGCAAGCAGCAGACCCGCGAAGATCGCAGCGAAGGTCGCGGGAGCGACGAGACTGCGCCGCAGCGAGTCAAACAGCCTCCAGCGCTCCGTATCCGGCAGTCCGGCGCTTTTTCCGAAGATCCAGCCCGCGTTCTGCCAGTCGCCGCGTATCCAGCGGTGACTGCGCCGGAAATACGCAGCGGGCGAGGCGGGGAAGGAGTCGGAGAACTCAAGCTCGCTCATGTAGCCGCCGCGCAGATACGCGCCCTCGAGCGCGTCGTGCGACAGCACCCTGCCCTCGGGAATATGCTTTTCCGAGCAGACGAGCAGCGCCTGCGCGTCAATGATGCCCTTGCCGGAAAAGCCGCCGCGGTCAAAAAGATCCATGCTCACCTCGCCGCAGAGCACGGCATAGGGCTCAAGCCCGCCGCCGCCGGAGAAAATGCGTGCAAAATCCGTGGCGGAGGCAGAGCGCAGGGAGGGGCATATGCGCGGATGTATGATGCCGTGGCCGGAGATAACGAGCCCGCGCTCACGGTCGAGCAGCGGCGCGTTCATCGGGTGCAGCATAGCGCCGATGAGCTCTGCCGCAGTGCCCGGCGAGGGCGCGGTGTCGCTGTCGAGCGTGAGGATATAGGGAACGCCGCGCAGAGCCTCGCCGTCGCCGGATACGATACGCAGCCGGCTCTCCCGACCGCACAGAAGCCGCGCAAGCTCAAGAATAGCGCCGCGCTTGCGCTCATGACCCGAGTATTTTCCGCGCCCGGGGTCGAGTCTGCGTCCGCGAGTGAAAAGATAAAAGCCGCTGCCGTATTTTTCGTTGAGCCTGTCTATCGCCTCCGCGGCGGCGGAGATCACCGCCTCATCGTCTGGAGCGCTCTCCGTGTCCGATTCGCGCAGGTCGGCGAGTATGCCCATCAGAAGACTATCGCCGCATTCGCGGTTTGCAAGGCGGTACTGCTCCAAAGCGGCGGCAAGGCGGGCACCGCTTTCCGCATCGCCCAGCAGCGCGGATATAATGCATATCGTGCGCCCCTCGCGGGGCACACCCGCATCGAGCTCGAGCCTCGGCAGCCTGCGCGGGGGAACGTAAAGCAGAACAAGGTAGTCGAGCAGGTTTTTCGTGAGCTCCGACAGCGGCAGCAAAAGCAGCGCAGTGGTGGCCGCGCTGCGCGATAAAAAGCCGCACAGCAGCGTTAAAAACAGTGTCAAAAGCACGTTTGCGCCGATATACAGCGCGGCTCTCCGGCGCTCGTCCGGCCTTTTTAGCAGCCAATAGCCGACGTGCCGCTCAATACCGTCTTTGAAGCGGCATTTCTCGACGAGCTTTTTTGCAAATGTGTGCTCCTCAAATCCCTCGCGGGCGGCAAGGCGGGTGACAGCCTCACGGTACTGCGCACGGCTCTGCTCGTCCATGCGGGGATACACACCCGCGGGATCTGCCATCAGCGCTCTTTCGACCGTGTCGGCGCGCAGGAGAAGAGCGCCCATATCCGGCTCCGATATGAACCGCAGCGAGCCGAAAAGCGCTGCAATGCGCTCCGTGAAGACCTCGGGCTCGCTGCTTTTTCCAAGCTCATCGCAGACCTCGGCAAGGGCGGCGATGAGCTGCACGGTGAGCACTGCCGGAAGCAGCCTCAGCTCTCTCTGCGGCAGGGGAGATACGCTTTGAAAGCCGCCGAGATATTCGAGCATTTCCTTCTCGCTGAGCCGCCCCTCGCAGACGCTCAGCATATCGCGGCACAGGACAGACAGCACAATGCCCTCGCTTCCGGCACGCAGCCTGCGCTGTCCACGGAGCTCACACAGCGCGCCTCTTGCCTCGCGCACGGCAAGGTAGCGGTTATCAAGAAGCCAGCGGCAGCTGTCAGGCATGGAGGCCGCGCCCTCAAAGCGCCGCCCGATAAGCCCGCAGACCGAGCTTATCTTCCTGCAGCTTCGCCGCAGCAGCGTTCTCAGCCCGCCCACGGGAGCGGAGAGGGTGCATTTGTTGAGCCTTGCGCAGCTTGCCGCGTGTTCAAAAACGGTGCCTTTATCCATGTGAACTCTCCCTTTTTGCTGATTTTTAACATAAATATAAGTTTTGCCGCAAAAGATGAAATATATTCGGTGCGTGACAAGCAAAAATGCTTGACACAGGGCGGGGCGGGTGCTATACTCTGTAAAGCAAAAAGCATTTACAGGGGAGGGAGCGCCGTGGAGAACAGTGCGGTCATGCGTTCGATGCTGTTTGACTTTTACGGCGAGCTGCTCACGGATAAGCAGCGTGAGTATTTTGACCTCCGCTATAATGAGGATCTTTCGCTCGGCGAGATAGCCGAGCAGTGCGGCATATCACGTCAGGGCGTTTGGGATATCATCCGCAGAGCCGAGGCCGTGATGAGCGAGATCGAAGAAAAAACGGGGCTTATAAAGCGCTTTTTAGAGCGCAATGCCCAGATAGACGAGCTGATACGCGAGCTAAGCGACAAAGGAGCGGACGCGGATATAATAGCTCAGCTCGAAAACCTGAAGATTTAGGAGGCAGAGAGAATGGCATTTGAATCATTGTCCGACAAGCTTTCCGCTGCCTTTAAAAAGCTGCGCGGCAAGGGCAGACTGACAGCAGCCGATGTCAAGGAGGCCATGAAGGAGGTGCGTATGGCACTTCTGGAGGCCGATGTCAGCTACAAGGTCGTAAAGGAATTTACCAAAAGCGTTACCGAGCGCGCCTCGGGTGCGGATGTGCTCGAAGCGCTTTCGCCTGCTCAGCAGGTCATCAAGATAGTCAATGAAGAGCTCGTAAAGCTCATGGGCAGCGAAAACCAGCGCCTGAGCATCGGCTCTAAGTCGCCGAGCGTGGTCATGCTCGTCGGACTTCAGGGCGCGGGCAAAACGACAAACGGCGCAAAGCTTGCGGCCTATATGCGCAAGCAGGGCAAGCGGCCTCTGCTGGCCGCCTGCGATATCTACCGTCCGGCGGCCATAAAGCAGCTGGAAACGGTCGGCAAGCAGCTCGATATCCCCGTGTTCCAGATGGGCACGACCAACCCCGTCGATATCGCAAAGGCAGCCATCGAGCATGCAAAAAAGCACGGCAACGACCTTGTGTTCCTTGACACGGCGGGCAGACTTCATATCGACGAGGAGCTCATGCAGGAGCTCAAAAATATCCGCGACGAGGTCGAGCCGAGCGAGATACTGCTCGTTGTCGATGCAATGACCGGTCAGGATGCGGTCAATGCGGCAAATGCGTTCAACGACGCTCTCGGCGTTACCGGCGTTATGCTCACGAAGCTTGACGGCGACGCACGAGGCGGCGCGGCGCTTTCTATAAAGGCAAGCACGGGCAAGCCGATAAAGTTCATCGGCGTTGGCGAAAAGCTCGACCAGATCGAGCCGTTTTACCCCGACCGTATGGCCTCGCGAATCCTCGGTATGGGTGATATGCTCACGCTCATCGAAAAGGCCGAGCAGAGCTTTGACGAGAAAAAGGCTCTTGAAATGGCAGAGCGAATGAAGGCAAACCGCTTCTCGCTCTCCGATTATCTCGAGCAGATGCGCTCGCTGAAGGGCATGGGCGATATAAACGACCTCGTCGGCATGATCCCCGGCATCGATGCGAAGGCGCTGAAGGGCGCAAAGGTCGATGAAAAGGGCATGGCGAGGATAGAGGCGATAATCCTGTCCATGACTCAGGCCGAGCGCGACGATCCGTCGATACTCAACGCCTCGCGCAAAAAGCGCATTGCCGCCGGCAGCGGTACCTCGGTCGTTGATATCAACCGCCTGCTCAAACAGTTTGACGCGATGCAGGGCATGATGAAGCAGCTCTCCGGCAAGAACATGAAGAAGCTGCAAAAGCGCTTCGGCGGCATGAGCGGAGGCGGCTTCCCCGGCCTCGGCGGATTTAAGCTTTGATTGCATACGCCTGTGCGTTTGTAATATATAAATGTGTAATTTGGAGGTGAAAGATAAATGGTAAAGATCAGACTTCGCAGAATGGGCGCAAAGAAAGCTCCCTACTACCGTGTAGTCGTTGCTGACTCCCGCTGCCCCCGTGACGGCCGCTTCATCGAGGAGATAGGCACCTATGATCCCATGGCAGAGGGCGAGAACATCAAGATCGATCTCGAGCGCGCAAAGTACTGGATATCCAACGGTGCTCAGCCCACAGAGACAGTACGCGGCCTGCTTACTAAAGTCGAGGCCTAACAAGGAGAAGCTACCGGCATGAAAGAACTTTTGACCTATATCGTACAGAGCCTTGTGGAGAAACCCGACGAGGTCTCTGTGACCGAGCGCGTTCACGGCGGCGAGACCGTATATGAGGTGCGCGTAGCCGACGGGGACATGGGCAAGGTCATTGGCCGGCAGGGCAGGATCGTAAAAGAGATCCGTATACTCATGCGGGCTGTCGCCCAGAGACAGGGCAAAAAGATCTCAGTCGATATTATGGACTGATGTAAAAGCAGAACGGATTGTGTCCGCTCTGCTTTTTTCAGCGCCGTTTTTGCTTGTTAAGCTCCGCGCTGTGTGGTATATTATATAATGAGTAAGTGTGGAGGTTTTTTCATGGAAAAACAGCAGTATATAGAGGCAGGGAAGATCGTCAACACTCACGGAGTGCGCGGAGAGGTCAAGATACAGGTATGGCTTGACAGTCCTGAGTTCATGCGCCGCTTCAAGACCCTGTATATTGATTCAAAGCCGGTGAAGCTCGTTTCCTCGCGTGTGCACAAGGGCTTTCTCATTGCGCAGCTCGATGGGGTCGAGGACATAAACGCCGCCATGAGCCTGAAAAACAGGACCGTGTATATAGACCGCGCCGACGCGCCGCTGCGTAAGGGCGAATACTTCCTGTGCGACATAATCGGTGCGCGGGTGGAGACAGAGGACGGCAGCTTCGTCGGAACGCTCGAGGATATCCTCGAAACTCCGGCCTCGTCGGTGTATATCGTGCGCGGCGAGACAGAGCATATGATACCCGCAGTGCCCGAATTTATCCTCAGAACAGACGCTGAGAACGGTGTCGTCACCGTGCGCCTTATAGAGGGCATGTAATATATTATGTTAACTAACACCAAGGAGGATACCCTCCGTATGAGAATAGATATAATGACGCTTTTCCCCGATACGATGAATGCGATCATGCATGAAAGCATCCTCGGAAGAGCGGCAAAAAAGGGAATAATCGAGATAAACTGCGTGCAGATACGCGATTATACGGAAAATAAGCAGTGTCAGGTGGACGACTATCCCTATGGCGGCGGCTGGGGCTGCGTTATGATGGCGCAGCCGCTCAAATCCTGCCTTGATGATATTATGTCAACTGCACAGGGCAAGCGCAGCCGCGTTATATACATGTCGCCGCAGGGCAGACCCTACGATCAGGCGACAGCGCGCAGACTCAGGGACGGCTACGACCACCTCGTGCTCGTGTGCGGCCACTACGAGGGCATAGACGAGCGCTTTATCGAGCAGTGCGTCGATGAGGAGATATCGCTGGGCGATTTCGTGCTCACCGGCGGCGAGCTTGCGGCAATGGCTGTCGCCGACTCCGTGTGCAGGCTCGTGCCGGGCGTTCTTTCGGACGAGGAGTGCTTCACCGGCGAGAGCCACTGGGACGGCGTGCTCGAATACCCGCAGTACACGCGCCCCGAGGTCTGGGAGGGCAGGGAGGTGCCTAAGGTGCTGCTCGGCGGCGACCATGCCGCAGTTGCGCGCTGGCGGCGCAAAATGAGCCTTGAACGCACGATGGACAAGCGCCCCGATATGTTCGCAAGGCTCGAGCTTACGGATAAAACGGATATAAAGCTCCTGGACGAGATAAAAAAAGAGCGCAGCCGTATGAAGCTCACAAAGCCAGTCGAGTGCCGCACGGCGCTGCCAGAGGATATGGACGGTATCATGCTCATCGTGCGTCAGGCGCGGAACTACCTCAAAAAGCACCGCGTCGATCAGTGGCAGGGCGAGTATCCCTCGGCTGAAAGCTTTCTGCCGGATATTAACGCCGGACGCTGCTATGTCATGAGCTACGGCGACGCGGCAGCGGGCTTTTTCTGCCTTGGCTGCGAGCCTGAGCCGGACTATGAGAGCATCACCGACGGCCACTGGCGCGGAGAGGGGCGCTGCTGCGTGCTCCACCGCGCAGCCGTTGCCGCCGAGCTTCGCGGCACGGGGATGAGCGCCATGCTCATGAATGCCGTCGAGGACAGGGCAAGGGAGCTCGGCGCACAGGTCATACGCACGGATACGCACAGGAAAAACAAGGCCATGCAGCAGCTTCTGCGGAAAAGCGGCTTTGTCTACCGCGGCAATATGCTCTGCTCTGCCGAGCCCGGACACGACCCGGCGCGGCAGTGCTTTGAAAAGATCCTTTGACGGAGATCGGAGATATGGAGCTTACGAATATAAACGATATAAAAACGCTGCTTTCCCGGCACGGCTTCCGCTTTTCAAAAAGCATGGGACAGAATTTCCTGACCGCCGCGTGGGTGCCGGAGGATATTGCCGATGCTGCCGGACTTGACGGGAGCACCGGCGTTCTGGAGATAGGCCCCGGCATCGGCTGCCTGACAGAGCAGCTTTCCATGCGCGCCGGCAAGGTCGTCTCCGTCGAGCTCGACACGGCGCTCAAGCCCGTTCTGGCCGAAACGCTCGCGGGGAGGGACAATGTCGAGATAGTCTACGGAGATATCCTCAAGCTGAATATCCCCGAGCTTCTGGACGAGAAAATGCCGGAGCTGCGGCGCGTGGTGTGCGCAAACCTGCCGTATAACGTGACAGGTCCCGTGATATCTGGGCTTCTCAAATGCGGCTGCTTTGACAGCGTCACCGTCATGATCCAGCGCGAGGTCGCACGGAGGATCTGCGCAAGACCGGGCACGGGCGACTACGGCGCGTTCACGGTGTTCGTCAACTGGTACGCGCAGCCGTCGCCGCTGTTTGACGTATCCCCCGACTGCTTTATCCCGCAGCCTAAGGTCACATCGAGCGTAATTCGCCTTGACTGCCGCAGCACCCCGCCCGTCGAGGTCAGAAGCGAGGAGCTTTTCATGCGCATCGTCAGGGCGGCCTTTGCCCAGCGGCGCAAAACGCTTCTCAATGCGCTCAGCGCAGCCTTCGGAGAATTATCGAAGGAAAGCATCGAAAAATGCCTTACAGACAGCGGTTTTGACCCCAAAGTTCGCGGAGAAGTGCTTTCCATTGGTGAATTTGCAAAAATCGCCGATGCTTTTTACGAGGTTTTAGAATAACTTTTGTGTACAAAATGCATTGATTAAACCGCACTAAAAATGGTAATCTTAATTAAGGTAAAAAATGCGCACAATTGTGTGCTATTCATAAGAAAGGATGATTACATCAATGAGCAAGAAGTATGTTTATCTGTTCTCCGAAGGCAACGCAAAAATGCGTGAGCTGCTCGGCGGCAAGGGCGCGAACCTCGCGGAAATGACCAATATCGGCCTGCCCGTACCGCAGGGCTTCACCATCACCACCGAGGCATGCACACAGTACTATGAGGACGGCCAGAAGATCAATGACGAGATCATGGCGGAGATCATGGAGTATGTTGTGAAAATGGAGGGCATCACCGGCAAGAAGTTCGGCGATCTCGAAAATCCCCTTCTCGTTTCCGTCCGCTCCGGCGCACGCGCATCCATGCCCGGCATGATGGACACTATCCTCAACCTCGGCCTTAACGAGCAGGTCGTCGAGGTCATGGCCAAGAAGTCCAACAACCCCCGTTGGGCGTGGGACTGCTACCGCCGCTTCATCCAGATGTATTCCGACGTTGTTATGGAGGTCGGCAAGAAATACTTCGAGCAGCTCATTGATGAAATGAAGGAAGACCGCGGCGTAACTCAGGACGTTGAGCTTACGGCAGACGACCTCAAGGAGCTTGCGGGTAAGTTCAAGGCAGAATATAAGGAAAAGATCGGCGAGGACTTCCCGACCGACCCGAAAGAGCAGCTTATGGGCGCTATCAAGGCAGTTTTCCGCAGCTGGGACAATCCACGCGCAAACGTGTACCGCCGCGATAACGATATCCCCTACAGCTGGGGCACAGCCGTCAACGTTCAGATGATGGCCTTCGGCAACATGGGCGACGACTGCGGCACCGGCGTTGCGTTCACCCGCGACCCCGCTACCGGCGAGAAGAAGCTCATGGGCGAGTTCCTGACCAACGCACAGGGCGAGGACGTCGTCGCAGGTGTCCGCACCCCGATGCCCATAGCTCAGATGGCAGAGAAGTTCCCCGAGGCATTTGCTCAGTTCGAGAACGTCTGCCAGACCCTCGAAAACCATTACCGCGATATGCAGGACATGGAGTTCACCGTCGAAAACGGCAAGCTCTACATGCTCCAGACCCGTAACGGCAAGCGCACCGCACAGGCCGCGCTCAAGATCGCATGCGACCTCGTCGATGAGGGCATGATCAGCGAAAAAGAAGCCGTTGCAATGATAGATCCGAGAAACCTCGACACGCTGCTGCACCCGCAGTTTGACACCGCCGCACTCAAGGCCGCAACTCCGATGGGCAAGGGCCTTGGCGCATCTCCCGGCGCAGCCTGCGGCAAGGTCGTTTTCACCGCCGAGGAGGCAAAGGAATGGAACGCACGCGGCGAGAAGGTCGTTCTCGTCCGTCTCGAGACCTCTCCCGAGGATATCGAGGGCATGAAGGCCGCACAGGGCATCCTGACCGTTCGCGGCGGCATGACCAGCCACGCGGCAGTCGTCGCCCGCGGCATGGGCAAGTGCTGCGTCTCCGGCTGCGGCGAGATAAAGATGGACGAGGAGAACAAGCAGTTCACCCTCGCCGGCAAGACCTTCCATGAGGGCGACTTCATCTCCCTCGACGGTTCGACCGGCAAGATCTACGACGGCATCATCCCCACGGTCGATGCCTCCATCGCAGGCGAGTTTGGCCGCATCATGGCATGGGCCGACAAGTACCGCCGCCTGCAGGTACGCACCAATGCCGACACTCCCTACGACGCAGCCAAGGCACGTCAGCTCGGCGCACAGGGCATCGGCCTTACCCGTACCGAGCACATGTTCTTCAACAGTGACCGTATCGCAGCCTTCCGCGAGATGATCTGCGCCGACACGCTCGAACAGCGCGTCACGGCTCTGGCAAAGCTCGAGCCCATGCAGCAGGCCGACTTCGAGGGCATCTACGAGGCAATGGAAGGAAATCCGGTAACCATCCGCTTCCTCGATCCTCCCCTCCACGAGTTCGTTCCCACCGAGGAAGCCGATATCGAGGCTCTGGCAAAGGCACAGGGCAAGACCGTCGAGGCTATCAAGGCGCTCATCGCCTCCCTGCATGAGTTCAACCCTATGATGGGTCACCGCGGCTGCCGTCTGGCTGTCACCTATCCCGAGATCGCCGCAATGCAGACCCGCGCAGTCATCAGAGCTGCAATAAACGTTCAGAACCGTCACCCCGAGTGGAAGATGGTTCCCGAGATCATGATCCCGCTGGTAGGCGAGGTCAAGGAGCTCAAGTACGTCAAGGATGTCGTCGTCAAGAATGCCGACGAGCTGATCGCTGCAAGCGGCCTTGATATGAAGTACCTCGTCGGTACCATGATCGAGATCCCCAGAGCGGCACTCACCGCCGACGAGATCGCAAAGGAGGCAGAGTTCTTCTCCTTCGGCACCAACGACCTGACCCAGATGACATTCGGCTTCAGCCGTGACGACGCAGGCAAGTTCCTCGGCGCTTACTACGACAAGA
>CAVFCI010000037.1:0-19422 GCA_963620985.1 Hallerella sp.
AATTTAACAAAATATGAGCGCCTTCTTTGTCACTATTCACAAAAACATGGAGACGAGCTCCTTGCCTGCAAGGTTTGCCACGCGGTTTTTTGAAATAAGCTGACGGGGGCTGAACCCCGCCGCCTGTCAGCGCCCCTTTTCGACGCTTTTCGCCCTTTTCTCTTTGATGGGCGGCAGCCCACCTGCATCAAAGAAAGCCGAAAATCACACGAAAATTGTCAGCTGACAGGTGCTTCGCAGTTTTGACAGAGCTGATTTTTGCGCAGGCAAGGCAAAGCCCGCAGGGAATACTGTCGTATTTTCAAGGGCTTTAACGAAGCATGGGTGAAAATCAGCCTGTCAAAACCGGCAGGGTTCAACTCCCGTCAGCTTAGACATCGTATATTGTAATGAACATGATATATAGTGAAAAATAGGCAAAACGGTGCAAATGCACAAAATTTAGCGACTCAATTCGTAGATTGTCACAATTTTAATATGCTTAAAATTGTGTTAATATTATCATACAATGTGTATCAAAATGATTACACTTCAATGCTATACGAGGAGAGACTATATGAAGAAACGAATTTTAAGCATCGTGCTTGTGCTCGTTATGCTTGTCGGCATACTTCCGACGGCGGCTTTCGCGGCAAACGAAGGTGACAGCGTGTTCAGCTACACATACGAGGCGGGCAATGGCGTTATAGCGTCAAAGCTTTCGCACCCTCAGGTAGCCCCGAACACAGGCTTCGGCGATAAGTATAATGACGGCGTTATCGACTACGCAGGAGACGGCATGCTTACCGATCAGATAGGAAGCGATGCATCCTCCGGCGCACGCGGACTGTCCTATTCGTGGTCGGCGCTCGGATACGGCGACTGGATATATACCGGCCTGCTGTATAATGCGATGGGCAATACGATCTCGCAGATGCCCAATATGGAGGGCGTTCCCGGCTTCGATACGGAAACCGTGAACTCTGTGCTGAACGTGCTGTTCAAGGGCGATTTCTTTGTCAAAGAGGCTGATGACGGTCAGCCGGGCGGTGCGCTGGTCAAGATAAACGTCAAGACCGGCGAGGTCGTCATGCTCATGTCCAAATCAATGGATGACCCTGATGTGAAAAAAAGCTGCTTCTTCCGCAATGCGGTGAAGTATAATGATAAGCTTTATTTCTGCGGCTCGGTGAACGGCCTTCCCCAGATATGGCAGGTCGATCCCGCAAACGGAGATGAATGTAAGCTTGTATACGGCATGACGGCAGCCGATGCATTCGCCGGATACAAAAACAAGATATCCACCGGCATCCGCGGCATGTGCGTTTATGACGGCAGGCTTGTCATAAGCTGCGTCATGACCAACGCGGCAACAGGAGAGATAGAGCCGCAGATCGCGATATCAAGCAACCCCGATCAGGGCTTTGAGGTGATAGCTACGCAGACAGACCTCTTTAACTATCCCGCATACCACTATACCGACAGTATCTACGGCGGCTCCATCTGGGAGATCGTAGAGTTCAACGGCAAGCTTTATGTCTCCATCTGCACCGGCACCTCCGACAGCGTCACCACTGTCGAGAGAATGCAGTCGTTTGCCATAGTGCGCGGCGAAGAGAAGTCGGACGGCACATGGAAGTGGACTCCCGTTGTCGGTGATAAAGAAGATGGCGCAAAATATACCTTCGGCATCGACCCCGAGCGCACCTGCGCAGGTGCTGGCGTCCTGATGGTCTACGGCGATTACCTCTACATCGGCGAGTATAACGATGAGGAGATCGCCCTCATTCAGACGATGTTCAACCTCGACCTCAGCTTCATGAACGAAAATCTGAAGCAGTCCGTCGGACTTTACCGCATGGATAAGAACGAGGACATCGAGCTCGTAGTCGGCGATGCAACCGAGATGTTCCCCAACGGAGGCATCTCCGGCATCGGAACGGGCTTCGGTCAGAACGAAAATCAGTATATCTGGCGCATGACGGTCAGCAACGGTAAGCTGTATGTCGGCACCTTCGATACGAGCAGTCTGCTCGAACCGATCGGACAGTTTTCAAACGGCGATCTTTTCAAGTGGCGCTATGACGACTGGAAGCAGCTTTTTACCTACATCAAGGAGCTGCTCAAGCTCAGCGCCGGCAGCGATGATAACACCGAGCTGAGCGCAGCCGAGCAGCGCAGAGAAGGTGTGCGCGCTCTCTTTGAAAGGGAGGATACCGATTATCTGGCGCAGCTGTTCACCAAGCTGGGCGCGGGCTGCTTCAGCAATACCTCGATTACCGGCATGAACGATTCGATCATTGCCAGTCTCAAGAGCCTGACTGACGGCTCTGCCTCGGATGATGACACAGATGAAGGCTTTAACGGCTCGCTGTTCCGCAGACTTACCGACAGGATGCTCCAGCACTGGAACAGCCTCAAGGAGCTGGCAGAGCAGATCAGAAATGTTATCAGCATTGCAAAGGAGGTCACCGTGACCGCAGCGTATATGGCAAAGGCCGAGCGCGGCTTTGACCTTTATGTGACCGAGGACGGAGTTAACTTCGATACAATGACCGTCAGCGGCTTCGGCGATCCCTACAATCACGGTCTGCGCGTATTTGCAGAAACCGACAGCGGCCTCGGCATCGGCACGGCAAATCCCTTCTACGGCACGCAGTGGTGGTATATCAGCAATTCTTCCGATGATAATACCGTTGACAATGATCTGGAGGACGTGCCCTCGGATTCATACTTCTATAATGCCGTTCTGTGGGCGCTCAAAAACGGCGTGACCAAGGGCTTTGACCTGACGCATTTCCTGCCGAGTCTGGCTTGCACCCGCGCACAGGTCGTGACCTTCCTCTGGCGCGCCGCTGGTGAGCCTGATGTGAGCGCAAATGTTAACTTCGCTGACGTGAGCACGAGCAGCGTGTACTACAAGGCCATCAAATGGGCAGTCGCCAACGGCATCACCAAGGGCACGGACGCGACGCACTTCTCTCCCAACGCGACCTGCACCCGCGGTCAGGTTGCGACATTCCTCTGGCGTGCAGCAGGGGAGCCCGCTGTCAGCGGTACAGGCAGCTTCTCCGACGTTGCCTCCGGCTCGTATTGCTACAACGCAGTGCAGTGGGCAGTCGCCAACGGCATCACCAAGGGCTTTGACGCAACACACTTCTCACCGAACGATACCTGCACCCGCGGTCAGGTAGTCACCTTCCTCTACAGAGCACAGTAAGTCAATATAACGCATGCACCGCAGGTTGATTCCTGCGGTGCTTTTTGCTGCCAAAATATTAACGAGCTACTGTCAAATAGTGTACTTTTTGACAGTCAAGTATTTTGACAGTTTGCCTCGTCAAAATGCACAAAACAGAGGACATTTATTCGCTGTTATCAACAAAAAGAACGGCAAAGTCTTGCGATTTTGCCGTTTTTCGAGTATCATTACACATACAAGAGCTACTGTCAAAAAGTACACTATTTGATAGTAGCCAGATGAAAAATACGAGGAGGAAAAAATGACTAAGCGGGCAGATCAAAACAAAGCTTGTTCGGAATCAACGGTGCAAAAAGGATTTGCCGTAATCTCTTCTGTTTTTGTCGCTTTAATGGTATCTGTTTATCTTCTTTGTTTTGACTCCTCTGGATATTCGAAAATAATGGAGTTAAAGCGCACGGTATTTTACGCAATTTGCGGCGGGTATTGTGCAATAATTCTTTTGTTTGGCATCCAAAGCAGTTTGGTCGGACAATATAAACTTTGCAATATGCTGACGATTTTGCGTCCAACTTCATGGACACAGCGGTTCTTTTTACTGTATTTGCTGTTTACGATGCTTTCTGCAATTTTTTCCTCGTACTCAGGCACTTTTTTTGGAAATACACGAAGTGAAGGCTTTTTCACCATAAGCATTTATATTTTGTGTTATTATTTTCTATCAAAGTTCTTTGCTTATCGGAAATGGATGCTGTGGCTGTTTTCTGCTTCGCTTACTGTCTTTTGCGTGATCTGCGCGATACAATTACAGGGAATCAATCTGTTTAATCTCTATCCGCAAGGGTATACCTATTTTGATAAGAATGTGAAATATGCCGGAGAGTTCATAGGCACAATAGGCAATGTTGATTTTGCAGCGGCGTTTCTGTGTGTAGCGATCCCTGTGCTATGGGTCTCTATCATAAAGCTATCTGATCGCAGAAGAATTTTACTGCTTGTTCCGCTGATTTTGTCCTTATATGTAGTGGCTACCATTCATGTAATGGCCGGTTATTTGGGCGTGGCAGCAGGCATTGTCCTTACTATTCCTTTGCTATTTAGAAAAAGAAAAAATCAACTGATTACGGCTGCTGCTGTGCTGCTTTGCGGTATCGGAGCGGTTGGCTGCATTTATTTTGTTGACATAGGCAGTGGTTTTCTGCACGAGCTGAATCAGCTGCTGCATGGCAGTCTGGATGAAACTGCGGGAAGCGGGCGAATATATATTTGGAAAAATGTTTTGGAGCGTATTCCAGACAGATTGCTTTTGGGATACGGGCCGGACACAATGTGTTTTTCCGATATTACACCGTTTTCAAGATACGACCCTGTCAGCGGAAAAACGCTCTATGCATATGTTGATGCTGCACATAATGAAATATTAAATATTCTTTTCAGTCAGGGCTTGTTTGCTGCAATTTTTTACACTTGTGCGTCAATTTCTGCTTTAGTGCGTGGTATCCGCAAAGCAGATAGCAGCACGATTGTTCTTGCTTTTACTGCTGCTGTTTTTGGATACTTCATTCAAGCCTTCTTCGGAATCAGCCAGTTGATCTCTGCACCGTATTTTTGGCTGGCAATGGGGATTCTTGAAAAGAGCATAAGGGGGTGCGAGAAAAGCTGAAACGATTCTATATGCAAAATAAATTAGATAAGAAAGGAAAAAACAAATGAAGCAACTAAAAAAATACTTAGCGCTCAACCTTGCAATTCTTATGTTCATTACGCTCTTGCCAGTGACTGCACTTGCTTACACGCATTATTCCAGTGAATCGTTTTATGCCCGTGGGTATAATTATTATGAATTTTCATATAAAGAAATGGATGAAGATGAAGACCTGATAACATTCAGGGTAAGCACAACGTGCGGAAATCTGAAGGTATATAATACAGCGGGAAGAGAGCTGCCCGTGGCAGAACACAAAGGAATATACTCGTATCATATATATGATTACATGGAAGTTACGCTTCCAATTAGCAAGTATGAAGAATATACGATCGTATATCAATCAGAACCGGCGGCGAAAGGGATGGTTGAGTATGTTTCAACAGCGGCAAACTGCACGGTACTTGCAGATGGAGTTGAGAAAGAAACAACTCTATATTATTCGAAGGGATTTGATTGGGATAAAGGTTTATTCTACGAATTCACTCCGGCATCAAGCGGTCAGTATCAGTTCACAACCAGCGTTGCAGCGGAAGTGAGCTATTATAACGCCGATATGGAACGCTTGGGTAAAGCAATCGCAAGAAACAGCTCTGTGGAAATGTCCATGGAAGCTGGCCAAACGTACTATATCTCTCTTTATCGATTAAGCGACGGTGCAGGTCGTGAAAAAATTAGTTCGGCTATTCAACTGATAGGAGGACATCAGCATTCCTATACAGATAAAACTGTTCCGGCAACCTGTACTGAGAAAGGATACACAGAAAGAACATGCTCGTGCGGATATAGCTACAAAGACAACTACACCAGAGAGCTCGGACATAATTACGAAAACGGCCTGTGCACCCGCTGCGGAGCAAAGGATCCAAAAGTGCACACCCATAGCTACATCGCCGCAGTCACCGATCCAACCTGCACGGCAGCAGGCTACACGACCTATACTTGTTCCTGCGGTGAAAGCTATAAGGACAATTATACCAACGCACTGGGTCACAGCTATGCTAACGGCAAGTGCAGCCGCTGCGGCGCGGCTGACCCCGATTATACGCCGCCCGTGACAATGAACTTCGTTGACGTTCCCAGCGGCTCGTATTGCTACGACGCGGTGCAGTGGGCTGTTGCCAACGGCATCACAAAGGGTACGGATTCAACGCACTTCTCGCCGAACGCAGGCTGCACCCGTGCACAGGTGGTAACGTTCCTGTGGCGCGCCGCCGGTTCGCCGGAGGTGAACGCGACGGTCAACTTCGTTGACGTGAGCACGAGCAGCGTGTACTACAAGGCCATCAAATGGGCAGTCGCCAACGGCATCACCAAGGGCACGGACGCGACGCACTTCTCTCCCAACGCGACCTGCACCCGCGGTCAGGTTGCGACATTCCTCTGGCGTGCAGCAGGGGAGCCCGCTGTCAGCGGTACAGGCAGCTTCTCCGACGTTGCCTCCGGCTCGTATTGCTACAACGCAGTGCAGTGGGCAGTCGCCAACGGCATCACCAAGGGCACGGACACGACACATTTCTCACCCAACGCGACCTGCACCCGCGGTCAGGTAGTAACTTTCCTCTACCGCGCACAGTAAGTCAATAAAACGCATGCACCGCAGGTTGTTCACCTGCGGTGCGATTTTATATATTCATTTATATCCTCATATTTTTCTTGCCACGACGATGAAGCGGCCATCGTCGGTATGGTATGCGCAGGTCGAGAGAGTCAGAAGCTTATCTCCAGGGCTCAGCTGCGCGTCGGTGTCGTACAGCCTGTTTTCCTCGATGAATTCAACATATTCATCGAACTTCTCATCGCTGCTGCCGGTGTACTCGTAATATTTAAAGCTGTCCTCACCCCCACCGTTTTCTGGTATGAGCTCGGTCTTTATCGCTGCCACTATCTCGTAGCTCTGCTTTTCGTATATCGTGTCAAAGCTCACGGTCTTGTGCAGTTTGTAGAAATCCTCGCTGACATAGCTCATGAGCGCACCGAACATCGAGCTGTCGCTCATGTTGTGCCCATAAATTATAATATTGTCGGATGAAAGCACATCGCACCAGCCGTCAACGAACAGGCAGCCGCGGTAGGAGTCATTTCCGTAAAAGTCCGTGTGCAGATATTTGCTGTTATCGTGCGGTACATACATGACGACGTTGTCTATCCCCGTGCCGTCTATCTTCAGCCAGCCTATCGTGTCGCTGTTTTCGGCGTACAGCCCTGCGTACTCGTCAAGAATATCCGGCAGCGGCGTTGCCTCGGCATTCTTGAGCTTATCGACGCTGCGGCTTGCCTCGCTGTCGCGCAGGTCGCCGATAAAATAGAATGCCAGCAGCGCCGCGCAGCCGATAAAGACGATCAGCGAAACGATGCGTATTACCTTCCTGATGCTTATCCTCATGCCTTGTCCCTGTATTCAAGCATACCGTATTCAACGAGCTTGTCGTAGTTCAAATAGTACAGATAGTAGCCGCCGACATTGTGCTGAACATCGTCGATCCTGACGCGGTAGCCGTCGTGACGCACCATGAAGGTATCGAGAATAGTGTCGGGGCTTGCCATATACATGGCGTATTCAGGATAGAAGTAGCCGCAGAGCATGTGATCTGCACGCTTGTAGATGGTTCTGAGGAAATACTGAAGGTCAAAGCCGTTGTCGAGATAATCAACGTGAATGCCGCGCTCGATCATGCGGTCATACAGCTCGAAGGTGCTCATGAGCAGCTCAAAATATGTGTGATAGGTCGTGTCGCGGTTATAGATGAGGTCGAGGTTCTCCTGTGCGTTCCTCAGTGCAAAGGTGTAGTAGCGCTCATCGTCAACATACTGCGTGATCTCGTTCATCGAGTAGGCTATCCAGTGATCCTTGTACTGGACATAGTCGGCGGCTATGAAATGCTCGACGGCGCTCTTGGCCGCGGTGAGCCACTTTTCATCCGAGGTGAGGGAATAGAGCCTGCACAGGGCAAAGGTCGCTTCGCCGTCGTAGTAAACGGTCCTGAACTGCTCCTTGCGCGTGAAGTCGCCGTTTAAAACGTGGTAGTATTCGCCGCTGCTCTGGTCGAGCATGGTGAGTATTCCGTTTCCGAGCTTGACGGCGATATCCTCGTATTTATCCGTGCCGAAGGCATCCATGTACTCCGTAAGCGCCACGACCGCAACGCCGCAGCCGCCGAGCTTTATCTCGTCTGACTTCTCCTCGTAGAGATATGCCGTGTCGTCATCGCGCTCGATTATCGCGTTCTTGACCATGTAGTCAACCGCCTTGTCTATGACGGGGATGAGCTCTGCGTTCTCTGTCATCCTGTACTGGCATACAAGGCTCCACAGCGTGCTCGCGTGGCGGACGATGTTGTAGTTATCTATCTCATTTCCGAAGCGCGGATAATATCCGTAAACGAAGCTGCCGTCGCTTTTGACCTGATCTATGAGAAAGCCGGAGGCGTTTTTGACAAGCTGAGCCGCATATTCCTTGTCCACGGTGTCCACCCTGCGGCGGCCATAGTCATCGGTGTCGCTTATAAGCTCGTAAACCTCGCTGTCCTCGTCGCACATCCAGCCGATGCATTTAAAAACAACATAGCTGTCCGGCAGGGAGGAGAGCGGCTCGCGCCCCGCCTTCCTGAGATAGGTGTTCAGGTAGCTTTCGTCTATGCACTCGCTGTCGTAATCGAGTATCTTCGCGCCGTTGAGCTCGGCCTCCAGAAGCGCGGTCTCAAAGCCGGTATCAAAGGCAACGCCGTATCTGAAAAACTCGTGCCTGTAATGATGCAGCTCCGTTGAAAATTCCTCGGTGCTGTACTGCTTTGCCTCGCTCATGAGGTCGGCCTTGAGCCATTTGACATCATAGCCCTCGGTCTCAACGAAGCTTTTTGCCTGAGCGTATGCGCTCTGCCATGCGTCGCTGCGGCTGCTGCCGGTGCCTGTGAACACACTTGCGCGCTCGTCACCGCTGCACAGCGAGAGGAACACGACGTTTTCCGGCAGACCATCCTCGATGCTGCCCATTTCGTCGCTGCGCTCATCGCTCATGAGCTGCTCGTGCACGAGGGCGGCCTTGTCCTCAAACAAGGCGAGCATATCCTCCTTATCGCCGGCGGAGACAAGATACAGCACAACGACCGCGGCAACTATGGCGGCGACTGCCGCAATGCCGATGATAAGGGCTCTTTTTGCCCGCGCCCTGCGCTGCTCGTCGGTCATTTTCTTTGTCCTGTCAATATGCTTTTTGCGTCTGCTGCGTCTGCTCATAGCGCACCTCAATGTATACGAAAATAAAAATAGGAACGACCAAAAGATCGTTCCTATTTTATATGCACTTAAGCAATAAGTCAACTAATCGCCCACATATGATCAGTCATTTTTCTTCTTGCGATAAGTAACGGTCAGTGCTGCAAGGCTGACAACTGCAGCAGCCGATATCCATTCGATGTTTCGATCATCACCGGTCTTGGGATTGTCGTGATCGTCATCCGAATCCGAATCTGCGTCAGCATCTGCGTCAGCATCTGCGTCGGCATCTGCATCTGCGTCGGCATCAGCATCGGCATCGGCATCGGCATCCGCGTCTGCATCAGCATCGGCATCCGCGTCCGCATCGGCATCGGCATCGGCATCCGCGTCGGCATCGGCATCTGCATCCGCATCGGCATCGGCATCGGCATCCGCGTCTGCATCAGCATCGGCATCCGCGTCCGCATCGGCATCGGCATCCGCGTCGGCATCGGCATCCGCGTCTGCATCAGCATCGGCATCCGCGTCTGCATCAGCATCGGCATCCGCGTCGGCATCGGCATCGGCATCCGCATCCGCATCGGCATCCGCATCCGCGTCTGCATCAGCATCGGCATCCGCATCCGCATCGGCATCGGCATCCGCATCGGCGTCTGCGTCAGCATCGGCATCTGCATCCGCATCGGCGTCTGCATCCGCATCAGCATCCGCGTCGGCATCCGCGTCCGCATCAGCATCTGCGTCAGCATCGGCATCCGCATCGGCATCATCATCTGCGTCTGCGTCTGCGTCGGAATCGCCGCCGGCACCGTCGATCCTCAGATGAACGACATGCCCTCCAAAGTTCGTTGCCCACAGGCAGGTCGCGTTTCCGTAAACATAGTCGGAGCCGAACACTTCCCAGAACCATGTGATCGGGTTCATGTTGTAGGGGCTCCAGATGGCAGCCTCCTCGACATATGTTCCGTAGATGAGATCCCAGCCCTCAATGTTGTCGCCGTTGACCTCGATCTTCAGCTGACAGACAGCCGGAAGACGAAGTACGGCACCCTGAGTGAGAATACCGCCGGCAAGATTGAACGTATCCTTCAGTACGAGATAATCCTTGGTAAAGGTCGCACGGTAGAAGGGGATAAGCGTACCGGGGATATAAGCGGTCACTGTCACGGTCGCATCAGGATCGAGAGCCTGATAGCCGTGCAGACAGAGCCTGAAATAAGGTGCTCCGGCATACTCCGTGTTCCACAGCGCAACAGCTCCGCCATCGACGGAACGCCCGTACACGTCGCTGACGGCAGCCGCGTTGACATCATCAACTCCATCGGCGTTCGCAGTGGTGCTCAGCGCAAAAACAGCAAACAGGAAAACAGCAAGCACAAAAAGTACCGTAAGCGCGGACTTGCTGAATTTTTCCGTTTTTACCATGCTATTCAGTTTTCCTCCTTTCCCTAAAGGATGCATACTAATACCTACACCGCAAAGCGTTATCCATGCAGCATCGATTATCCCGGCCAGACGGCAGGGAAGCAGTCAACCGTTATTCACGGAAGCGGCAGTACGGCTATTAATTAATATTACAGCTATGATACTATATTGTAACCGGAATTACAATGCAGGAAATGGCAATAAGGGCTTTTATGATCAAAAAAATTATAAGAAATTGGTTAAAATTTTCGAAAGATTTACATTTCGGCTCGCGCTGTACGGTATTGCTTAAACGGCGTATATGTGCTAAAATCAAGCCGATATTTGCTATGTAAATAAGGTAGGACACACTATGGAAAAACTGCCGAGGCTGCCGAGAATGGCGGCCATCCACGATATTTCGGGACTGGGAAAATGCTCGCTGACCGTTGCGCTGCCTATTGTTTCCGCAACAGGCGTTGAGTGCTGCTGCATACCGACGGCGCTGTTATCGACACACACGGGAGGCTTCACCGATTGGACGTTCACCGACCTGAGCGGAGACATCGTGCCCATTGCCGAGCACTGGCACAAGCTCGGAGTCGGCTTTGACGCGATATATTCCGGCTACCTCGCGTCACCTGCGCAGGGGATGCTGCTCGAACGGGCGATAGAGCTTTTAAGAGGCGACGATACGCTTGTTGTCGTCGATCCCGCAATGGCCGATAACGGCAGATATTACGCAAACCTCGGTCAGGAAATGGCCGACAGCTTCCGCAGACTGATAAAAAAGGCGGACATAATAACGCCGAATATAACCGAGGCCTGCTTTTTGACGGGCATGGAATACAAAACGGGCGTGCATGACAGGGCATATATCACCGAGCTCATCGACAGGCTCTCCGAGCTCGGCCCGCATTTCGTTGCAGTGACGGGCGTGAGCGCCGAGAGCGGCAGGGTGGGCATAGTCGCACGCGATAACGCGGGCGGCAAAATGTGCTCTGTCATGAAGCGTGCGCTCGACGGGACCTTCCACGGCTCGGGCGATGTGTTCGCCTCGGCCTTTGCCGCGCTGCTCACCCGCGGAGCGGCACTGGAGGATGCGCTGTACACCGCCGAGGACTTCGTAACGGCTGCCATAGAGCGCACGGCGCAGCGCGATACGCCCCGTCACTACGGCCTTGATTTCGAGGGCGTTCTGCCCGATTACATCGAGATGTGCAAAAAGCTGTTTCAGTAGCTCAACAAGCCGAACAAGGTCTGTACAGGATACCGAAATTGACAATATTTATTTACAAAAAATATTGACATAAACTTGACAGTAGAACTTGAAGTACAGTATAATTATGTGAAAGGGTATGGGAAGCTCTCATACCGAAAATATTAGGAAGGCAAAAATTTTAAATAAGCGGAAGGGGTTGCAAATGAAAGACCTAAAACATCTGATCTACTTTGAAAACCTGCTGCAGGACGCTCAGAACGAGCTCGTCACCAAGGCAGTGGAGGATGGGCAGATAGCGCTTGGCTACAATTGCTATTACATACCCGAGGTCCTCCTCAATCTTGAAGGCTGCTTCTCTTCAAGACTTCGCGCACCCAATTGCACATCCACAGACATTGCAAACTACTACATGACCAACCGCACCTGCCCCTATGCACGCTCCATCCTCGAGCGCGCCATCGAAGGCGGCTACAATTACCTGAGCGCTCTGTTCGGCGCGGAGAGCTGCGCTACAATTGAGCGTATGGAGGAGCACTTCTTCCTCATCAATCCCGTAAAGCACGACGGATTTTTCGTCACCCAGATCGACCCTCCCATGAAGGGCGATCAGACAAACCTTGATTACTATAAGGCACAGCTCAAGCTCAAGGTCGTAGAGCCCATGCAGGAGCGCCTCGGCATCGACGTTTCCGAGGAAGCCATGCGCAAGGCCATCGACGAGCACAACGAGCTCAGCCGCATTATCACCGAGATCGGCGACTACCGCAAGCTTGATAATCCCCCCATCACCGGCTATGAGTTCCACGTCATCGAGCTCGTCAGTCAGGTCTGCCCGCACAAGCTGATCCTGCCCTACCTCAAGGAGACTCTTGAGGAGCTCAAGACCCGCAAGCCCGAGAAGAAGTTCCCGTTCCGCGCCCGCGTTGCGCTCGTCGGAAGCGAGATCGACGATCCCGAGTTTACAAAGCTCATCGAGATGTGCGGAGCAATGGTCGTTGCCGACCGCTACTGCTTCGGCTCCTTCCCCGGAAGAGAGCAGATCGTTATCGAGGACGGCGAGACGGCATTTGACGCTATCTGCCGCCACTACCTGTACTGGAACCAGTGCGCACGCTTCATGGACGGCATGAAGATCGACCAGCGTCACGCGATAGCCACGCAGCTCGTCGAGGACTTCAAGGCCGACGGCATCATCTACGAGAACATGAAGTTCTGCGAGTTCTGGAGCTATGAGAAGGTTCTTGCAAACCACATCTTCACGAACGAAAAGCACATTCCTTGCTGCACCATTGAGAAGGAATACTCCCTCGGCGCAGTCGGACAGCTTCGTACACGTTTCCAGGCGTTCATCGAATCTCTGGAGATCAAGTCCATTCAGGGAGGTAAGTAATGATGTTCGATAAAGTTATAGCAGCAGTTGATAAAAAGCTTGAACGCTTTGACCCCATATGGCAGGCCGAAAACGGTGTAGGCGGCCAGAGAGACCGTTACTACGACAAGACCGGCGTTGCCAAATGGCGTGAGTGGCGCGGCGTTAAGGATACCCTTGTTGACTACAAGGCGTGGATGAACAACCTCGTCTCCATGGCAATGATGGTCGCCTCCGCCCCGATCCCCTGCCTCAAGGGCTTCTGGGAGTACCGCTGGATGGGCTCCTACCTCGGCACCTTCATGTTCATCGACCGCCTGTTCGAGGGCTTCCGCGGCTACGAGCTCGTCACCGCACACAAGTGCATGCACGCTATCGTCCGCAGCCTGACAAAGAGAATAGCCTTCGTCCTGTCCAACGACCGCCGTCTCGGCGACGGTAAGGAAGCTGACCGTATCGTTCCCATGGACGAGGTCCTGCCCCCGCTGTTTATGACGGGCTTCAAGGAACTCGTTCCGTTCCCGCTCCAGACCCTGCCCGAGTTCATCATCTGCGACGTTGACCAGCACATCGAGCCCTACTACATCGACGTTGCCGAGTCCTTCGGTCTTCCCGCCGACGTGTGCTCCCGCTGCGCGGCAGAGACCGGCGTAGCTCTCGACGACGCGTTCCCGCTCATCGGCAAGGCGATACTCACGACCAATATGCCCTGCAACGCATCCGAGGCGACCTCCATGTTCCAGCGCCGCCGCATCGGCATGCCCGACTTCCCCGTAACGCTCGCAATGATCCACAACGAGCCGGGCGCACATCCGTATTCGACCCAGATGCTCAAGGATGCCATCGCCTTCATAGAGAAGGAGTACGGCGTGAAGTACGACTGGGATAATCTCTTTAAGCACGCAAAGCTCATGAACGAGCAGAACACCATAGAGCTGGAAAAGTGGGATTACTTCAAGACCCCGTATTCCGCCCTGTGCGGTATCGCGGAGACCCTGTACCGCCTGTATTCATGGGCATCGGCAAACGGCAGCGATCCTTACTTCAACAAGGTTGACCGCAAGGTCATCAAGATCATGCGCAAGGCCTACGAAGAGAAGTACCAGCCTTTCGGCGGAAAGACGCGCCACCGCGCCTTCCTCTGGGGACCCTCCGCTGTTTACTACACCGACTTCCCGACCTGGACGCAGAACTGCTGGGGCATCAATATCGTCCTGAACATGGACTCGACCATGGGTCACAACATGATAAACACCGAAGACCCCGAAGAGGCGATCAAGGATCTGGCTCTGTTCTCGGAAAAGGCCGTCATGCGTCACCACGCCGTCGGCGGCTGGGACAATGTCAACGCCATCTGGGAGTGGGCGAAGAACTTCAACTGCGACATGGTCCTGTTTAACGACAACATCGCCTGCAAGGGCATGCTCGGCGTTCACGCTGTCATGGAGGAGCAGGCAAGAGACCTCGGCTTCCACTTCATCTTCATCGAGCATGACCTTGAGGATAGCCGCACCGTTTCCCGTCAGGATATGCGCAACTGCGTAAACGGCTACATGTCCGTCGTCCTCGGCGAGAAGCCTCTCGACCCCACGCTCGTCGAGTTTGACGACAGCGCCGCATATTAATAGGAGGATTAATAACGATGAAAAACGTTGCAAAGATCGGCGGCAAGCTCGCCCTGTTCGCATTCCTCGGCTTCGTCGGGACCTTTACCCTGTATATCACAAATGGCGAAAACAAGCTCATCTACTATGTCATTCGCCCGCTGCTGAACAAGCACTACGATTCTCAGGTTCGTGACCGCAGGATCGTCTGACAGAGTATTTTTGACCACAAGAGACCCCATGTTTCGGGGTCTCTTTTTTTACTTGCGAACAAATTGACAATTTTGTTGAAAGTGTATAGATGAAGCCTGATTTTGCACAAAAAAACCTGAATTTTTCATATAAACAGCAACATAATCTCTTGCAAAACCAAGGCGTTTGTGTTAAACTGTTATCAAAATGCGTAAGGTGTTTCTGAACGCAATTGAAGGGGGGACGAATTATTGGAAAACAAAGCAAAGATCATCGCAGTCGCCGGTAAGGGCGGTGTCGGCAAGACGTCGATCTCGGCGTCGATCGTAAGGCTTCTGGTGGAGAATTTTCCGGATAAGAAGATCCTTGCGATAGATGCAGACCCTGCGGTCGGCCTGTCCGTCGCTCTCGGAGTTGACGTTAAGCTCACGCTTGACGATATCCGCATGAGCATCGTTGACAGCGTCGAAAACGGCGAAACAAGAGAAGCTCTCGAGCTTCTGAGTGAGGCAAGGTTCAAGATCTTTGACGCACTGGTCGAAATGCCAGGCTTTGCATTTCTCGGCATCGGAAGACCTGAAAGCTCCGGCTGCTACTGCAAGGTAAACTCCTACCTGAAGGAGGTCATCGGCATTCTGGCGAACAGCTTCGACTATGTCGTCATCGACGGCGAGGCCGGAATAGAGCAGATACAGCGCCGCGTTATGGATAAGGTAACGCATCTGCTGCTCGTGACCGACCAGAGCAAGAAGGGCTGTCAGGTCGTATCCACGATCAAGAACGTCGCAGACGAGCTGATCGTTTACGATAAGATCGGCGCCATCGTAAACAGAATGACAAATCCCGAGCTCGCGGAGCTCATCACAGTGCCCGGTGTTGACATCGTGGCGCGTATCCCTGCGGACAGTGCATTTGCCGCAAACGACATAAAGGGTCAGAGCGTGCTCAGCCTGCCCGAAGATTCTCTTATGCTCAACGGAGTAAAGGAAGCACTCCAAAAAATAGAAATTCTTTGAAGAAGAGGTGTAACATTTGAAAGATCTTAAGCATCTGATCTACTTCGAAAGTCTTCTTGAGAATGCCGACAACGAGCTGGTAAAGCAGGCTCAGGCTGAGGGCGATATCTGCCTTGGCTATACCTGCTATCATGTTCCCGAGGCACTTCTCAACATAGGCAACTGTTTCTCCGTGCGTCTGCGCGCACCGAAGACAGGCTCTATCGACATCGCGACCTACTACATGTCCAACTACACCTGCGAGTACGCACGCGCACTCGTAGAACGCGCTATCGAGGGCGGCTATCAGTTCCTCGACGCAATGATCGGTGTAGACGCATGCTCCATGATGAACCGCGCAATGGAGCACTTTGAAGTCCTGAAGGTCAACACGAAGGAAAATTTCTTTGTAACTCACATGGACATTCCCTTCAAGGTCGTTGACTACACCATCGACGCATACGAAATTCAGATGCAGAAGCACGTTCTGGACAATCTGCATGAGAAGTTCGGCGTTGACGTGTCCGACAAGGCCATACGCAAGGCCGTCAAGGAGCACAATGAGGTCTGCAAGATACTCACCGAGATCGGCGATATGCGCAAGGCAGAGAACCCCGTTATCACCGGCTATGAGTATCACATCCTCAACCTCGTTTCCTTCACCTGCCCGAAGAGACTCATTCTCCCGTACCTGAAGGAGACCCTGAAGGAGCTCAAGACCCGTAAGCCCGATCCCAAGCCCTGGTTCCGCGCAAGAGTCGCTATCGTCGGCTCCGAGATCGACGATCCCGATCTGACCAAGCTCATCGAGGGCTGCGGCGCATTCGTGTGCTCTGACCGTCACTGCTTCGGCTCGACTCCCGGCCGCGAGGTCATCGAGCTCAATGACGATGAGCCCGCACTCAGACAGATCTGCCGTCATGTAATGGAGCATTCCGAATGCGCACGTTACATATCCGACGAGAAGGTCATGCAGCGCCGTCACACCGCAGACCGTCTTGCAAAGGAATATCACGCAGAGGGCATCATCTACGAGCAGATGAAGTACTGCGACTACTGGGGCTTCGAGCGTGCACTCGTCAGCCATATCATGGCTGAGGAATACGGCTGGCCCGTACTGTCTATCGACAGACTGTACAACAACGGCAACTCCGGTCAGCTCCGTACCCGCTGCCAGGCATTCGTTGAATCTCTGGAGATCAAGCGTATTCGAAAAGCTAATGAGGAGGGCAAGAAGTAATGGCTAAGACTCCTAAATATCCTAATCCTAAGTTTTTTAAAGCCAAAGATAATATAGACTGGAAGGCTCAGTGGGAAAACCTGAAGGTCTGCGGCGGCATTTTCTATGAAATGTTCAAGGAGACCGACTGGGAAGCCTTCAAGAACAGCTGGAAGAACATCCTGAAGAACGACGCGGAGCGCATCAAGGAAGAGTACAATTCCTTTATGGCACTTGACCAGCAGGGCAAGCTCGACGCGATCCTCTACGGTGAGAAGAGACTTGGCAGACTGTATGCCAAGGGCGCAATGGCTACCGTCCGCCGCGAGTGGCGCGGCGTCAAGGACACCGCATATGACTTCTATGAGTGGGCTCGTATGTGGGGCATGCTCCTTATGACCTTCTCCAAGGACCTCATCCCCGCGCTCAACAGTGCTCTGCACTATCGCTGGATGATCTCCTACTTCTGCTGCCACGGCTTTATGGATAAGAACATCATGGGTCAGCGCGGACGCGCTCTGCGCATGAGCCACATCCTTATCTACGATATATTCCGCTACGTTGCAGAGAACCTCGTGTTCCTGTCCAAGGCTGACCGTAAGAACGGCAACAGCACCGAGCTCAACAAGATGCTCGTGACCTTCGACGAGATGACCATGGGTCAGATCATGGCAGGCTTCCCCGATCTTCTGGGTATTCCTCACCAGCTGCTGCCCGTCTTCCTCGTCTCCGAGCTCGACCAGCTCACCTGCGTACCTTACATTGACGCAGTCGAGTCCTTCGGTCTGCCCGCAGACTGCTGCCCGGTTCCTTCCTCCGAGTGCGGCGCACTGGTCGTTGACGCACTGCCCGACATGGGCGCCTGCTTCATCTCCAGCTCCATGCCCTGCGACGGCTCGACCATGGCATCCTCTTACTTTGCACGCCGCTTCCCGAACATCCCCGTGTTCCACCTCTGCTTCCCCGTACGCTACGAGGACGAGTCCGTCCTTCAGTCGGCAGCCGAGGATATCAAGGCCTGCATAAAGTTCATCGAGGAAAAGACCGGCGCGAAGTGGAATTGGGACGCTTACTTCACTGCTATGAAGCGCTTCAACAAGGAGACCGCTTACGAGCTCGAAAAGTGGGAGATCAACAAGACCAAGTATCCGCAGCTTCTCGGCCCGTGCTACGAGCTGTTCCGCAAGTGGAACTACGAGATGGACGGCGGCATCGATCCCCGTGTCATGCCTACCTTCGAAAAGGTCAGCAAGCTGATCCGCGAAGGATATGAGAATCGAGACGAAGCTTGGGTCGGCAAGATGAAGTACCGTGCACTTGTATGGTCCTGCCCGGCTCACTACTATGCAAACTTCTCCAACTGGGCTGCCAACTGCTGGGGCATTGATGTCCTGGTCGAGATGGAGTCCCTCAACTTCACCAAGCCCCTCGAGACCGAGGATAAGGAAGAGGCACTGCGCGATCTGGCTCGCCTGTACGAGCGCATGGTCATGCGCCGTCACACCAACGGCGGTTACCACAACGTCGTTACCGAGCTGTGGCGTCAGTGCGAAGAGTGGAACGCAAAGCTCATCATCATGTACCAGAACGTCGCCTGCAAGAACATGGCTACCGTTCAGGGTCTGCTTGACGATCAGGGCCGTGAGCGCGGCTACGATCTCATCTGGGTCGAGCACGATCTTATGGACCCGCGTACCGTTTCCCGCCGCACCATGCGCGACAAGGTAAGCGAGTACATGCGCACCGTTATGGGCGCAGAGCCTGTCGATCCCTCTCTCGTCGAGTTCGAGGACGAAGTCTGCATGTAATCGCGTTAAGCAAACATGCCGGTGGCATGTTTGTAGCGATTACCGCAGGAGCTACGCTCCGAGGATGGCAGCTCGTGCGATAGGCAAACGTGACCGATAGACGGCAGTTTGTAGTTAAGCAAACATGCCGGTGGCATGTTTGCAGCGATTACCGCGCAAGCTTGCTCCGAGGATGGCAGCTCGTGCGATAGGCAAACGTGACCGATAGACGGCAGTTTGTAGTTAAGCAAACATGCCGGTGGCATGTTTGCAGCAATTGAATCCGGGGACGGCAAAATAAACGCCGTCCGCGGACAGCGCCGTAAGCGCTTATAATTTAACAATTAATTGGAGGAAATAATAATGAAATATTTTGGCGGTTGTGACGTAGGCTCGACCTACACAAAGGCAGTAATTCTCGACGAGAACGGCAAGATGGTAGCAGATACCACCATCAAGAGCAAGATAAACTCCGAGGCATCCGCAGTAGCGGCAATGGCAGAGGTCTGCGAGAAGGCCGGCCTGA
>CAVFCI010000038.1:0-19380 GCA_963620985.1 Hallerella sp.
TGCCCCAAACCCCTGAACGATTTCAGAGAAATCGGCTGCGCTCCTGCGGAGCTGATTTTGCTTTTTCAAAAGCTCTACGTATCGCCCACTAAGTATATCTACTTTTGATATACGCATCTTGCAATTTTTTAAATGTCGATGCTTTTATTAGGTACAAATCGCCACGGCTACGTGTCATAGCAACGTATAATTTGTTCAGTGTAGAAATGGATATTTTCTTGGTCGAGAATTTATCTTCAGCGAGTTTCTCGAAATCTTTCGTTAGAATTACGCAAGCGCAATCCACGGTATCCCCCTTGGCGTATGACCAATTTAAAGCTGGAAATGAATACCTTGTAGCTTCACTATAAACCAGTTTGGTAATTAGATCATTGCTCAACACCTCGTCAGCAATATCGTCAGCCCATATTACTTGTCCTATATGATCACCGGTAGACGTAATATTAATCTCCAGTTTATTGCTTACATAATTGCATACATCCGCAGAGCATCGTCTGGACTTTGACAAAGTGGTCGTATCTACCTCAAACCCAGACTTCAATATACCTTCTGCAAATTCGGCGTATGATACATCGCCTTTTGAAGTTTTAAACGGCTTGCCTGTGTTGTTTCGGGCAGAAACAGAGTGCTGATAATAATCACCAACAAGCAGAATGTCATTTAAATGCTTTGCAAGTTTCATAATTAGTTCATAGTCAAATCCTCTGAAATCTTGAAACTCATCAATCAAAACTGAATCGTAGAACATATTCAATCGGGCTGCCGCTCGCTTGATGAGAGAATCTCGTCCTTCTTTTACTTGAAGCGCAAGCTCTGACAAAGTGACACAATAGTATTGGCGTTTCTTCGTCACGTAATGAGCAAGTTTATCCTTTTTCATATATATGGGATTAGCTACCATCTCGCCGTTGGCATCCTTTATTCTCTGCGGCGGAGGATCGGTTAAACAAATACCTCTACTTATAAAACGAGGCATAGAAAAATGATTAGCGATACTTGGTTCATACGGAAGAATTAAATTGTGGTACACGAACGCATCGAAGGTCATTATTGTCGTCAATTCCGGCACGCATCCATGTGCATCACATAATTCTTTTTGAATGTTGTGAATGTTTTCATGAGTATATGCAAGTATTAAGTTTTTCTTAGTCGGGTCTATCTTATGGCAGATATGATAGGTCTTTCCCGCGCCAGCAACGGCAAGAATTACTTTCTTAGCCATTCAAATGCATCCTTTATGTACTGGGGCACTTCAAATTCCACCCCAGAGATAAGCATCTTATATGCTGTCTCCACTTTGTTGTTTAACATTTTCCCAAGAACTTGACCGTAATCTTTTTTATGGAATAAATAATCAGCTCCCGCCTGAACTTCTATCATCCCATCAAGTGCCGCTTTATTCAAATTATACAGACACGCTTCCCATGTCCAATCATCCGTTGTCGCGCCCAAAAAGATGTGCTGCAATGTAGTGGTTTCATTAAATGTTATTGCTTCGTCTATTCTGCTCTGTTTACCATCATTGTCCGTAATTACAGATATTTTCTTGTTTGCCTTTTGGGCGATCTCAAGATAATTTTTATAAGAAATACCATTACAAGAGATCACCGATATACCATCTTCTTCGATTGTTTTACCAGTAATCTGTTTGTAAAAATGCGGCAGCAGCAAAAATTCGGTAGCGCCCTCCACAAGAAAAACCTTGTTTGAAAGTAACAACTGAAGAAAAGCATTATCATCAGCCTTGACAAAGAACTCTGCCACGGCTTTATCTACTCCAGAAAGAGATTTAACTTCGCTTTCTGTTATCCAAAGAACATTGTTAAGATTTAGATGGCTGGCGATCATATTGTTGTGTGTAGCAACAATAATCTGTGAATCTTTTTGCTTTATAGAAATCTCATGGAGCATTTTGCGAAGTGTAGTGAAGCTCAGGTGATTTTCTGGTTCTTCCATCAAAATAACATCTAATCCGTTAGCTTTCTCTAAGGCGATTTCCGTCTTGATTAGGCTTTCCATGCCACTACCACGATTTTCAAGAGCAATCGCTCCCTCGTAAACGGAAAGTATGGTTTCAAATACAACTTTTTTCGTATCAACGCCGAACTTGCGATTATCACCCAATTCAGGAAGTTCTGCAGCGTCGAATGCTTCAACTAACTTCGTGCGAAAATCATTTTTTGCCTTGGCTCTTGTTGCCTCATCGTATCTACTTGTAAATAACGTTCTATTGTAAGAATTGAAAGATGGAGCTGAGGCATTGTTCGTTATATCTATGACGATGAACTGAAGCGGTCTCCGAATTGTCTGATATGGATTGTTTGCAAATGTCATCCATGTAAGTGCGTAATATTCGTACGGAATTTTCTTCTCAGATATGGATTGCTCCATACCTGCTCCCAATAATTCATCGTACTTACACTCAAATCGGATACCGAATTTTTCAGCTTGCTTTTTTAATGTTCCGTATACTTCTCCATAGAAGTAATCAGCGTTTTTAGTTTTAGGGTCAAGCACGAGTTCTACTTCTATCAAGATACGAGGCAGGGTTTTAACGCTTGGATTGGCTTCAAATGCTTCAACCATTTGGGCATTGAATAAATCTCTCAACACAGATTTGTCAGCAAGACGATATTGCTGGTTTAATACCGTTTTGATAGCGTCCAGTATAGTGCTTTTCCCTGCCTCGTTCTCGCCAACAAGAATATTCATGTGTTCATTAAATTCTACATCCAAGGTTTGAAACTTCTTAAAACCTTCAATATGCAAAGATTTAATATAATTCACTCAATCACCGCCTCAAAAAAGCTACTTATTGTCTGTAGATTTATTGTATTCAATAATATATCCTATAATAAGGAGGATTGCAAGTATGGATATTGTAAGAGTTTTTGGAACAAATGTGAAGCGCTATCGACAGGCGTTAGGTATATCACAAGAAGCCTTTGCCGAGAAGTGCGGGCTTCATAGAACATATATCAGTGCAATCGAGTGCTATCGCAGGAGTATTTCGCTTGAAAATATTCAGCGCATAGCTGATGCACTTGAAATTGAAACATATAAATTGTTTTTGGAGGTTCACGATGAGCGAAAAGATTAAGGATATTTTGATGGAACACCGTGGTAGAAAAAATGCTATCGCAGCTAAACGTATAAGTGAAGCTATGGGGTTTCCTATGGAGGATACGCAGTCGGTCAGTAGACAAGCTATATGGGATACTGCGGAAGAGTATGGATTGCCATTGATTTCTTGTAACAAGGGTTATTTTATTGCTCAAACAGACGAAGAAATGGATGACTATAACGCTAATTATGAAAAACGAATCAGTGGCATGAGAAAAACGCAAAAAATGGCTAACGATAATTATGCGAGGTGGAACAAATGAAGTACACACTAAAAAACGAAAACATAGAAAGCTACAACGAAAGCGATACTTTCAGCTTTCCAAAATACACTTCTCAGTTAATCAACTGGGCAAATCAAAATGCACAGGGCACTCGTCCTGTTGTTGTCGGTCAGATGTCTGAGTTGTTTCCGGAGTTTATGGATTCCGGTGAAGAAATCACTATTGAGAACTGGCGCGATTGGTATGTAGAAAGATATCCCGATGCTTTTGACAAAGCAACTGATAAGATTTATGCGCAGGTGCAGAATCTCCGTGATGCTATTCCGCTTATTGATCGTGAAATGGTTAAACACTGGGTAGAAGATCTCGTTATTTCTAAGACCTTCAACGGTATGTATGTTCAGAAAGCAATCTTAGCTTCTCTTGCTGAGCGCAGAGGAACAACTTATCGTCTTGCCACTCCCGAGGAAGAGTCTGTTGGCATTGACGGATATGTTGGCAATGTTCCGTATTCTGTGAAGCCAGATACATATAAAACAATGGGACGGTTGTCCGAAACGATCGCTGTGAAAATGATCTATTACACCAAAACAAAGACTGGCTTAACCATTGAAATTGAAGACTGAAACTTAGGGCGGAGGCGAAACCCTCCGCCCATTTTCAATTAGGAAATGAATTTAGGAATTTCTTTTGACAGGTATAATCAAACGATGTATCAACATCTACGAATCCTGTTCTTACCAAGTGGTTGTTTATAAAGGTTTTATTATCAAGATACACATAGCACATTAGATTGTTTTCTGCATCATATTTTATGGCATCATACTTCAAGAAAACTTTTCGTTTTTGAAATTTCTCTTGCAGAAAACTAATAGCCTCGTCTTGATATAAAGGGTTCGGTTTAATGCCCAACAGTCGAACTGTAAGTCCGTTGCTTAGTTCAATTTTGTCAGGTGAAATGACTTTCTTCACGCTGAACAATTCCTCTCGCTTCGCTTCAGACTGATCAATCCTCGAACCGAATTGAAGTTTCTTTAGATCAATCTTTTTATCCATTCTATGTGGATCGTTGAAAAGGTACGGAAGTTGCTCAAAAGAAGAAATGTTTCCGATATCGTCTTCTGCAAAAATCACCTTTGCATCATCACCTAATGTGATTTGGCTTACTCCCAATTTCTCACGAATGATCGGTTTAAAATCTCTGTTGATTTCATAACCGATAGAATTTCTTCCGAGATTTTTTGCAGCAAGTGAGGTTGTTCCGCTACCCGCAAACGGATCAAATACCGTTTCTCCCAAAAAAGAAAACATTTTGATCAGACGTTTAGGAAGTTCTTCCGGGAACATAGCAATATGCCCCATTTGCTTGACACCATTAAAATTCCAATGAGAAGAAAAATACTGACTCCATTCTTCTTTGGTCATTGCAGACTGTTCTTTCTGCTGTTGAGTTGGCTTAGGTGCATTACCTAATTTTTTGAAAAGTAGGATAAACTCATAATCCATTTTAAGAATACCATTGCGAGGATAAGGAAAACTGCCCATAATGGCACCGCCGCCAGAAGTATTCATTGTGGTGGTTTTCTGCCAAATAATAGCTCCCATATAATCCATACCAAGGGATTCACAAAAACGAATTATCTCTGTTCTGATTGGAATAACTTTGTATCTACCGTAATAAACAGACCGAGCAAACTGATCCCCAATATTGATACACAATCTGCATCCGTCAGAAAGGACACGATTGCATTCTTTCCACACCAAATTCAAATTGTTTATGTATTCTTCGTAGCTGTCGTTAAAACCAATCTGATCTTCCGTGCCATAGTCTTTTAACTGCCAGTATGGAGGCGATGTTATAATTAGCTGCACAGATTTATCTTTGATTTGGTTGAGCGAACGACTATCGCCAAATATGATTTTATGTTCAGTCATAGTAAAGCCCTTTCTTACTTGATGAGTTCGCCGTTGCCCAAAACAAAGTATTGTTCGTATGTAACATCCAAAACCTTTGCAATCTGATTAAGTTCGTCCTGGGTTATTGTGTTTCGTTTGAGTTTAGCATTAAAGTTTTGCGGTGTTTGATTAATCCTACGTGCAAGCTCAGACAAGCTTACACCAGTTCTTACGCATAAAACACGAATTTGCTCTGATGTAGTCATAATATACCCCTTTTCAGATGTTTCAATTGATATTATATATTATTTAGTTGATGATGTCAACCTTTCCGGCGCAAATAATATAAAAATACCACCTATAGAAAAGCATCTACTGGCAGCATATATCACTCAATTTTCAAACGATGCATTATCGATCAGCCAATCCAGCTCAAACTGCTGATACATATTGTCGGCGATTTCGTGTTCTACGACGTTACAGTTAAAAGCAATCACGCTGCCGTTGTCGAGCGTCAGCTCCACGCAACCGCTATACATGTTGAACTCACGAGCTGATTTTCCTGATATCGGATATACTCTGCATCAAAGTTCCCACCCATTGGGTTTACAGTTTCGTGAGGTATTTTACACAGTCGCAAATATGTACGCACCACAGCGAACTGTATTCGATATGTAGCGATTCGCTGTTTCACAAAGATATCGCACAAAGGCAATAACTATTTCACCCTTTTCATTGCCCTTGCTTTATAGGGCAGAAAATAAGCAATTTTCAACCCTTAGATGTACAAAAACAGGCGGCACCCAGCCGAAGCTGAGAGCCGTCTGTTTTGTTGTCCAATCCTGCTTGGCAGATGCCGATTTTGCAGTTTTCTCAAATTACTGTCTTATCAGCACACGGCAAATAGGCAGTGGTTTTTCTATTTAAGTCTGTTTTCGCCTCTACTGCACAATGGGGTACTCTAAGCTGTCGCTGAAATGCCACCATTCGCCGGAGTAGCCGACAAAACCGGCATCGGTCATGATCTCCTCCAGATAGCGGGCGTTATCTCCCGCCGCCTGCGATACGTCGCTATAGTCTCGGTCGGCGTGCGCGGTGAAGTCATCAAAGCCGGAGGGCATCTCGACCGCGCCGCCGTTTGTTTTCACAAGGCTTATATCGACGGTGTTGCCGCGGCTGTGATTTGAAAATCCCTTCGTGGGATCGGCAACATATATGGAGTTCGGGCACACCTCCCACAGGCGGTACTGCGCGCTCACGGGGCGGTAAGCGTCCCATATGAGCAGACTGTAGCCTGACTTTGCAAGCTCGCTCTGCGCAGCGGCGAGCTTTTTTACCGTGCCGTAGCGCAGATAGGCCGTGTTATCGTCGTAAATGACAACGCCCGTGAAGTTATCTGCCGATGCATATTTAAGATCCGTGATAATATCGGGGATATAGTCTTGAACTCTCACGAGCTCATCGTCTGCCGGAGCAGGCGTGGGCGTAGGGACCGGAGTCGGAGCCGGTGCGGCCGTCGGCTGCGGCGTTTCGGAGGCTTCAATGTTCTGTTTAGTGTCTTCGCCGCCGCAAGCACCGAGCAGCATAAGCAGAACCAGCAGTACGCAGATGAGCATATGTTTTATTTTCATAACAAGTGCTCTCCTATGCCTCGATCTCAAATTCGATCTCAACATCGTTTACGCATAGCTTTGCCGTCCCCGCGCTGCCGCAGGTCTTCACATAGCAGCCGCCGGAGCCGCCCTTTAACGATATGACCTCGGGACCTATCAGCGCTATGGGGCCCGAGCATTTTAAAATGACGGGCTCCTGCCAGTAGGGGGCGAGATTGCCGTACTCATCGACGGCACGGATGCGCACGGCGGCAGCGTCATAGGTGTCGCCCTCGCACAGCCGTGTTTTGCTTACGCTCAGCTCGAGCTGCGCCCGCTGACCCGGCGAGCGCGTGACCGAGCTGACTATACTGCCGTCCTTGACAGCATCAAAGCGCCATTTTGTCGCCTCGCCGCCCCAGTTGCCGACGTATTTGCCGTAAAGCTCGACGCCGTCGGAGAACTTGAAGCCCTTGAGCAGCATGAGACGGGCAAATTTTGCGAGAATTTTCGGCGGCAGGGCGCTCGGACCGTGCTTTGCAACGGCAATAAGACACTCCTTCACGGCCTGCGCTGTCTTATCGTCAAAGCCCTCCTGAGTTATCAGAAGCTCGCCGATGAAATCGTCGATGATAACGGGCGGATGGGGCAGGGCGGGGTACTCGTCCTTAGCGGGGAGAAACTCGCGCACGAACACGCCGTCCTTATAAAGCCTCACGCAGTCGGCGTTGGTGAACACATACACATTGCCTATATCTCCCGCCGGATGCTCGCCGATATCCATGGACGAGGACACCGCGCAGCAGGGCTTGTCGTCGCTCTGGCTTGCGTACACCGCCGCGGCGAGCTTGGGATTGCGGAACATGTCCATAACGCCGTGATAGCATATACCGTCGCCGCTGCCGAAATCCCGATGGGTGTTGTAGTCGAACATACACCAGGGGAAGATGCCGCTTATATCGCCGTCGGCGTACATTGCGTCGAGCACCCTTGCGTGCCGCAGGGCATGGGCGAGCCTGTGCCGCTCATCGTCAAAGGGCTTCGTCGGGAACATGTGTCCGTTGCACTCGGATACGAGATAGCCGTTATGCTTTTTTGCGGTGACTGCCTTTTTCGGCTTGAGACCGGCGTTGTCGCCGCAGTGCGAAAAGTCGTTGTATGCGTAAACATCCTCGAGCAGATGGCTCTTTTCAATGTACCTCACGCCGCTTGTCTGGCGGCTCGAATCGAGCGTGTGCGCAACAGCGTTGGTCTTTCTGTAAAGCTCGTCGCAGTCCTGCGATTCGTTTATCCTCACGCCCCAGAGCATGACAGACGGATGGTGCATATACTGCCGCACCATTTCGCCGGTGTTCCTGACGGCCTGCCGCTTCCAGTCCTCGTCGCCGATGTGCTGCCAGCCTGGGATCTCCGTAAACACCAGAAGCCCCAGCTCGTCGCAGCGCGAGATAAAATGCTGCGACTGCGGATAGTGCGAGGTGCGCACGGCGTTCACGCCGAGCTCGCGCTTCAATATCTCCGCGTCGAGCTCCTGCACCGACTTTGGCATAGCATAACCGACATAGGCATAGGACTGATGGCGGTTCAGACCGCGCAGCTTCAGCCTTTTGCCGTTCAGATAAAAGCCGTCGCTTTGAAATTTCACCGTCCTGAAGCCGAAGCGCAGGCACTTTTCGTCAACGCACTCGCCGCCGCGCATGGCACGCACCCGTGCGGTGTACAGGGTAGGGGAGTCCACCGACCACAGCTCGGCCTCGGGAACGCCCAGCTCGAAGGCATGGCCGGCAGCCGAGGCTATGACCCTGCCGTCCTTATCGGCGATATCGGTGACAAGCTTATCGCAGTTGCTGTCTATCCTGACCCGTATCTCGCGCAGTGCCGTGTTTTCAATGAGCACCTCTTTGATGTACTCGGGATCCTTGATCCTGAGCGTGACCTCGCGGTACAGCCCGCCGTAGCACAGATAGTCGATAACAAAGCCGAAGGGCGGGATATTCAGGCTCTCCCGCGTGTCGAGCCGCACGTCGATGACGTTTTCGCCGCCAAGCCTGACAAGCTCTGTGATGTCAACGTCAAAGGCCGTATAGCCGCAGGCGTGAAAGCCGGCCTTTTCGCCGTTGCAGAATACCGTCGCCTCGTGCGCCGCGCCCTCAAAGTGCACGATGAGCCGCTTGCCCTGCCACTCGACCGGGGCGGTGAAGACCTTCCTGTAGCCGCAGACCATCTGATAGTCGCGGCAGTCGATGTAGTTGTAGGGTATCTCCTTTGCCGTGTGCGGAAGGCGCACGGCTACGGCGCTGTCAAAGCCGGAAGCGTAATCCTCGGTGAACAGCCAGCCGTTATTGAAAGCAATGTCCATATAATAGCTCCTCGGAGTTTCAGTTTTTATTTAATTGTATCATATCCGCGCCGCAATGCAAGATGTTGTTGATTTTAAGCGGGCGAAACTATATAATGATCCTGACATTTTAAGATCGGAGCATGAGAATGGATAAGCTTCTTAATACAAAACTCTTTCTTCTGGATATGGACGGCACGCTCTACCTCGGCGATGAGGTGTTTGACGGAGCGGTGGACTTTATAAACACGATAAAGAGCAGCGGCAGGGAGTATATATACCTGACCAATAACTCCTCCCGCGCAGGCGTTGATTATATAACGCGCCTGAGAGGGCTCGGCTTCCCCTGCGAGGCGGAAAACGTGTTCACCTCCGGCATGGCGACGGCGATGTACCTGAACAGCCGCTATTCCGGAAAGCTCGTATATCCCGTCGGAACTCCGGCATTTCTGGGCGAGCTTGAAAGCTACGGAGTGCCCCTTGGCGACAGCGATGAGGTCGGTATCGTGTGCGTCGGCTTTGACACGACCCTTACCTATGAAAAGCTCGACAAGGCCGTTCACTACCTGCGCCGCGGCGCTGCCTTTGTCGCCGCAAACCCCGACTGGGTGTGCCCCATGCCGGCAAACGAGGTACTGCCCGACTGCGGCAGCATCTGCGCCCTGCTGACAGCCGCGAGCGGCGTTGAGCCCCTGTTCATCGGCAAGCCCAACCGCAATATGGTTGACATAATATCGGAGCAGACCGGCGTTCCCAACGAAAATATCTGCTGCGTTGGAGACAGACTGTATACGGATATAGCCGTTGCGCAGAATGCGGGCGCGGTGTCCGTGTGCGTCCTGTCGGGCGAGAGCAGCATGGAGGATATCGAAAGGGCAGAGCGCAGGCCGGACTACGTTCTGAAAAACGTTGCGGAGATCGCCGATATTCTCAAGGCTCACATGTGAATACATTTACAAATTATTATTTAATTTTTGCACAGTGTGTGCTATAATACAATGACGGTCGGGAGGTGAGCGAATGCCGAAGCAGACCGGAACAAAGCAGATAGCGTCAAACCGTAAGGCCTTCCACGATTATTTCGTGCTCGATCGGTTTGAAGCCGGCATAGAGCTTGCCGGAACGGAGGTCAAATCGCTCAGGGCGGGAACGGTCAATATGAAGGACTGCTACTGCACGATAAAAAACGGCGAGCTTTTCGTGAGGTCGCTGCATATAAGCCCCTATGAAAAGGGCAATATTTTCAATAAAGACCCCGTACGCCCGAGAAGGCTTCTCATGCATAAGCGCGAGATAGTAAAGCTCAATGCGCGCGTCATGCAGGAGGGCGTAGCGCTCATCCCGCTGTCGCTGTATTTTAAGGACAGCAGGGTGAAGGTCGAGCTCGGCCTGTGCAAGGGCAAAAAGCTGTATGATAAACGAAATGACGACGCGAAGCGCGAAGCTGCGCGCGACATTGAAAGAACATTGAAGGAGAGACACTGATGAGCAATCCCATAGTGACCATTGAGATGGAAAACGGCGATATCATAAAGGCCGAGCTGTACCCCGAAAAAGCGCCCAATACGGTCAATAACTTCATCTCGCTGGTAAAGAACAAGTTTTACGACGGTATTATCTTCCACCGCGTCATCCGCGGCTTCATGATCCAGGGCGGCGACCCTCAGGGCGTCGGCATCGGCGGCCCGGGCTACTCGATCAAGGGCGAGTTCAGGATGAACGGCGTTGCCAACGAGCTCAAGCATACCCGCGGCGTTCTGTCCATGGCACGCGCCATGGCCCCCAACTCCGCCGGCAGCCAGTTTTTCATCATGCATGAGGACGCTCCGCACCTTGACGGTCAGTACGCCGCGTTCGGCAAGGTCATCGAGGGCATGGAAAATGTCGATAAGATCGCAAAATGCATGACCGGCAGGAACGACAAGCCCATCCACCGTCAGGCAATGAAAAAGGTGACGGTCGAGACTTTCGGCGTTGACTACCCCGAGCCCGAGAAGATGTAAAAGCACAGGGGTGCGGTCTCCCGCACCCCGAAGACTGCCAAAAGCTGCGCAGTATATTATTGCATCAGAGTAAAGGCCGGACTGCGGCAGATTTTGCTTGAGTCCACCTGATAGCGCAGCAGTACGATGCTGTACCAAGGTAAAGGTCGGGCATCAGCAGTACCGACTAAATCCAGCGTTAATGCGCCTCTAAAAAAACGGGGATGTACCGGTTTCGACGGGGGTATGGAGGCAGGAATAGCGAGCGGATGCGCCTACCATCCTAAAAATGGGCAGATTATAAATTAAAGAACAACAACGATACTGTTCTTCTCGCTGCATAATTAGCGAGCGTTCCCTTCGGGAGGACCACGGCCTGAAACGGAGCGTCGATAAGTGGTGCCCGTGAGTGCGCAAAGCTTTGAGCGCACCACGCATAATGAAGCTACCGACTCTGCGAGCCTGACGGCCGGCGCGCAGGGAAGGGAATATAAACGACCGTATGCGCTCGGAGAAGTTCCTGTTAAAGTGCTTTCGGACGGGGGTTCAACTCCCCCCATCTCCACCAAAACAGAGCCAGACGAACCAAGAGGTCGTCTGGCTCTGTTCCTATTTCTGCAATCTACATGGTCGGCGGCGTATTCGCTTTGGCCTGCCAGCTCGATGCGGAAGAATAAAAAAAGAGGCTACCGCGCAGGAGCATTTCTGCGTGGTAGCCTCTTCGTTTTTTTATATCAGGCTCAGGATGCCGTCGCCGTAATCGGCGCAGGTCGCGCCGTCGGGCTGACCGGTAATAGCTACCGTGCAGCTCTCGAGCGCTGCCTCCAGCTTTTCGGCGGCGTGAGTGCGCCCAATATGCCGCAGGAGCATGGCCTCGGCCTTGAGAATGCTCTGGGGATTGGCGTAGGCACCCATGCCTCGCTCGATCATGCGCGGAGCCGAGCCGTGGATGGCTTCAAACATGGCGTAGCGGTCGCCGATGTTGGCGCTGCCCGCCGTGCCGACCCCGCCCTGGATCTGAGCTGCCTCGTCGGTGATGATATCGCCGTAGAGGTTCGGCAGCAGCAGCACCTGAAACCGGCTGCGTATGCTCTCGTTGACGAGATTTGCCGCCATTATGTCGATATAATAATCATCGACAGTGATCTCAGGGTAGTCGTCGGCCACCTCGTGGCAGATGGCGGTGAATTTGCCGTCGGTCTTTTTGAGTATGTTCGCCTTCGTGACGACGGAGACATGCGTTTTGCCGTTATTGCGCGCATACTCAAACGCAGCGCGTGCGATGCGGCGAGTGCCTGGGTCGGTCGTGACCTTGAAGTCCACGGCCATGCCGGGCAGCTCCACGCCGCGGCTGCCGAGTGCGTACTCTCCCTCGGTGTTTTCGCGGAAGAACATCCAGTCGATGCCCTGCTCAGGGATGGCAACGGGACGGACGTTGGCGTAGAGGTCGAGCGCACGGCGAAGCTTCACGTTTGCGCTTTCAAGACCGCCGCCCATGGGCGTTGTCGTCGGACCCTTGAGCAGAACATCGCAGGCCATGATCTCGGCAAGCACATCATCCGGCACCGCCTGCCCGCAGGCAAGCCGGTTTTCGATGGTAAGACCGCGGATGCGGCGAAGGACGATGCTGCCGCGCGCTATCTCATCGGCCAGCAGACGCTCCAGTACGCGCACGGCCTGCTCCATGATGATCGGACCGATGCCGTCGCCGTCAACAAGACCGATCGTCACGGTGTCCTTCTCCTTATAATCCACCCGCTCGCCGGTCATGGCCGCCGTGCGGGCTGCCTGCTCTTCAAGCAGCCTGCGGAACTGTTCGCAGGCAAGATCTATATCATTCATAATTCCTGCTCCTTTGTATAGCTCAGCAGCCCTCCCGCAAGGAGGATCGCCTGCTGCCGCTCGGTGAAACTGCACACGACAGGGTATGCTTTGCCAGACCCGGTGTCCGTCAGCTCCAGCCTTCCCGCCGCCATGCCCGCACGGATACTGCCGATGTGAAGATGCGCCCCCTGCCGCAGAGCGTCGTAATCGTCGGGGTTTTCAAAGGTCAGCGGCAGTATGCCGGCGTTTATCAGGTTTGCCGCGTGTATGCGTGCAAAGCTCTTGGCGATGACGCAGCGGATGCCGAGATACATCGGCACGAGCGCCGCGTGCTCGCGTGACGAGCCCTGACCGTAGTTGCTGCCGCCGACGATAATGCCGCCTCCGGCCGCTTTTGCACGCTCGGAGAAGCTCGGATCACAGACCCTGAAGCAGAACTCCGACAGCTTTGGAATGTTCGAGCGGTAGGGCAGGATCTTTGCTCCGGCAGGCATGATGTGATCTGTGGTGATGTTGTCGCCCACCTTGAGCACGAGCTCTGCCGACAGCTCGTCGGCAAACGGCCTGCTCTGCGGGAAGGGCTTTATATTCGGACCGCGCAGAACCTCGACTCTATCTGCCTCGTCCGCGGGAGCGGGCGGGAGCACGGCGCTGTCGTCTATGCGGAAGCTGTCCGGCAGCGTGATAAGCGGCATGGGGCCGAGCGTCTGAGGATCGGTAATGCAGCCGGTGAGCGCGGCGGCGACCGCCGTCTCGGGAGAGACGAGGTAGACCTGCGCGTCCTTGGTACCGCTGCGTCCGAGAAAATTGCGGTTGAACGTGCGCAGGCTCACTCCGCCGGAGTTGGGGGAGAAGCCCATGCCGATGCACGGGCCGCAGGCGCATTCGAGCACTCTTGCGCCGCTTGCGAGGATATCGCTGAGTGCGCCGCAGTCGGCAAGCATCGTCAAAACCTGCTTTGAACCCGGCGAGATCGACAGACTTACGTTCGGAGCTACGGTTCTGCCGCGCAGCAGAGCCGCGACCTTGAGCATATCAAACAGGGAGGAGTTGGTGCATGAGCCGATGCAGACCTGATCGACCTTTGTACCGGAAAGAGCTTCGACCGTAACTACGTTGTCCGGACTGTGCGGACATGCGATCATGGGTCTCAGCGAGCCGAGGTCTATGTCGATAACGCGGTCATACACGGCATCGGGGTCGGCAGAGAGGGGAGTGAAGTCCGCCTCGCGCCCCTCGGCTGCGAGAAATGCGCGTGTTACCCCGTCCGAGGGGAAGATAGACGTAGTTGCGCCAAGCTCCGTACCCATATTGGTGATAGTTGCGCGCTCTGGCACGGACAGCGATGCAATGCCCTCGCCGCCCCATTCTATTATAGCGCCGACGCCGCCCTTTACAGACAGTATGCGCAGCAGTTCGAGGCTTATGTCCTTGGCAGTGACATAGGGGCGCAGCCTGCCGGTGAGATTGACCTTGAACATTTTAGGCATGGTGATGTAGTACGCTCCGCCGCCCATTGCGACCGCAACGTCAAGCCCGCCAGAACCGAAGGCCAGCATACCGATGCCGCCGCCGGTGGGCGTGTGGCTGTCAGAGCCTATGAGCGTTTTGCCGGGCTTGCCGAAGCGTTCAAGATGCACCTGATGGCAGATGCCGTTGCCCGGGCGGGAGAAGTACACGCCGTGCTTTCGTGCAACGCTTTGCAGATAGCGGTGGTCGTCCGCGTTTTCAAAGCCGGACTGTAAGGTGTTGTGATCGACATAGGCAACGCTCAGCTCTGTTTTCACGCGAGGGATGCCCATCGTTTCAAACTCGAGATAGGCCATTGTGCCTGTTGCGTCCTGCGTGAGGGTCTGGTCTATGCGCAGAGCGATCTCGCTGCCGGGCGTCATGTCGCCGTGCAGCAGGTGGGCGCGGATTATTTTCTGAGCAAGGGTATCACTCATGGTGCTTCATCCTTTCGATCATGCTTTTCTTTGCGTTTGCCGTATGCTCCGCAGTAAGCTCGGCGGCGCGGTCGGCATCACCGGCGGCGATGGCGTCAAATATGGCGCGGTGCTCACTGACGATATGCGCTGTGCGCGTCTCGTCGGAGATCGAAGCCTTGCGGTAGCGGCGGGTCTTGCGGTGCAGGGGCACGAGCGTGTCGCTGATCACGGCGTGGCCGCACAGCTCGCAGATAGCGTCGTGGAACTGATCGTCCATCTCGCGCATGTGCTCGCTGTCGTGCCTTTCAAAGTAAAACTCCTGAAGATCCATGATGTGGCGCAGGCGCTCGAGCCCATCGGGCTTTATGTTCTTCGCGGCGTAGTACGATGCAAGCCCCTCGATACGGCAGCGGATATCCATGATGTCGATCATATCCTCTGTCGTGATGCCGAGAACCACGGAGCCCTTGCCGGTGTCGGCGATCAGGTGCTCCTGCTCCAAGCGGCGCAGCGCCTCGCGGATGGGCGTGCGGCTGACATCGAGCTGCTCGACGAGCTTGAGCTCCGTGAGCACCTCGCCCCGCGGATACACGCCAAGGATTATATCGGATTCCAGCCGCTCAAACACCTGATCGGCCAGCGTGACATTTCGGAAATCTTTCATACTGCACCTCCTGTCATTCCTGCGCAAAGCGGCCTGGAGCCAGCTCCGCGATCTTTGCTTCAAGCTCTTTGTTGGACAGCACCGTCTGGCGGCCATCCTCGTATTCGGCATCGACCCAGTCCTTGAGTGCAAGCACGAGCGGGTCGCGCTTGTCGATCTGACCGTCGCCGCTCAGGCGGTAGTTCTGGTTTATCCAGTATGCGATGCCTGCAAGACCGGAGGTCTTGCCGATCTGCACGGCGGCAGGGCGGTTGAGGAGCTTTTCCGTGTCAAAGATCGTGTATATCTCTGCGTCCTTTAGCAGGCCGTCGGCGTGAATACCGGCGCGCGTTACGTTGAAATCGCGCCCGACAAAGGGCGTCATAGGCGGAATGTCGTAGCCTATCTCATGCCGGAAGTAGTCGGCGATCTCCGTGATGACGGTAGGATCCATGCCGTCCATGGAGCCGCGCAGCGAGGCGTACTCGAACACCATGGCCTCCAGCGGAATGTTGCCCGTGCGCTCACCGATGCCGAGCAGTGAGCAGTTGACCGCGCACGCACCGTAGAGCCATGCGGTCGAGGCGTTGGCGACGGCTTTGTAAAAGTCGTTGTGGCCGTGCCACTCCAGACATGTGCTCGGCACATCGGAATAATGCTGCAAGCCGTAGACAATGCCGGCCACGCTGCGCGGCAGCGCAGCCTCCGTATACGGAATGCCGTAGCCCATGGTGTCGCAGGCGCGGATCTTGACGGGGATACCGGCCTGCCTCGAGAGTTCCTGAAGCTCGTTTACAAACGGCACCACGAAGCCGTAAAAATCGGCGCGGGTGATGTCCTCCAGATGGCAGCGGGGAACGACTCCGGCCTCGAACGCATCGCTGACGGTTGAAAGATAGTAGTCCATTGCCTGACGGCGGCTCATCTTCATCTTCTTGAAAATGTGGTAGTCGCTGCAGCTGACGAGAATGCCGGTCTCGCGTATGCCGAGGTCGCGCACGAGCCGGAAATCGTCCTTCGTTGCGCGTATCCATGTCGTTATCTCTGGGAACTTGAGCCCCAGCTCCAGACACTTATCCAGCGCCTCGCGGTCCTTTTTGCTGTAGATGAAAAACTCCGTCTGACGTATAATGCCGTAGGGGCCGCCGAGCTTTGATAAAAGCTTGTATATGTTAACGATCTGCTCGACCGTGTACGGCTCCACGGACTGCTGTCCGTCGCGCAGGGAGGTGTCCGTTATCCAGATCTCCTCCGGCATGTTTATCGGAACGCGCCTGTGGTTGAATGCCACCTTCGGCACAGCTCCCTGAGTGAATATATCGCGCTGAAGGTTCGGCTCCTCCACATCCTGAAGCGAGTATTTGTATGACTTCTGCTCCAGCAGGTTTGTCTTTCCGGATATTTCGAGCATAACAAGTGTTCCTCCTTGCTTTGTATTAATGTATACAATTATACACAAAACGAGTTGCTTGTCAACACCGTAAATATATATCATTTTCGACCCGCATTTCACGCAAAAGCCGTTATAATGACAAAAATACCGCTGCGATCACACGATCACGGTGGTATTTTTCACCCAAGAGAAGCAAAGCAGCGAGTCCGGAAGCCCAGGCAGAAGCCATCGGAGCTTTTATGTTTGAGGTGCAGGAATTGGATGCCCTCACCGAATTTGACGAAAAGCTCTGGCTGACAGTCATCGATACGGTAACTGTCCACGCTGATGGGCGGATGACATTCAAATTCAGAGGCGGCACAGAGATTGACGCATAAGCCCTGAAAGCATAAAGTCCGCAGGTTTGACCGCCTGCGGGCTTCTCGCTATATAGAGAGGTGCAATGTCACAAAAAAATGCACCCGTTTTCAGGCAAAAAGCCGAGCGGAGAGGTTGACTTTTTCGCTTTTGTGTGCTACACTATAACTCCAAAATCAGTATGGATTTTTCTGAGACACCAAGCTCATTTTTCGCCATACACTCCCTGTGAGTGTGCGGCGATTTTTTTATTTTAAGGAGGTATTGCTATGTCAAACGAAGTACTGAAAACGATCAAAGCACGCAGAGCCGTCCGTTCATATAAGCCTGACGCTGTTCCGGCACAACTGCTCGATGCAGTCCTTGAGGCGGGAACCTACGCGCCGACCGGCGGCGGACATCAATCACCCGTTATCATTGCGGTCACATCGGAAAAATACCGTAAGGAGATCGCCGAGATGAACGCCGATGTGATGGGCGGCACCGGAGATCCGTATTACGGAGCGCCGGTCGTCGTCCTCGTGCTGGCGGACGGGAATGCAAGCACCTTCGTCGAGGACGGAAGCTGCGTACTTGAGAACATGATGCTCGCCGCCGCATCGCTGGGTCTCGGCTCTGTTTGGGTACACAGAGAGCGGGAGATATTCGACAGCGAAAAAGGCAAGGCACTTCTGCGTGAATGGGGACTGCCGGAAACGCTGCGCGGCGTTGGCAGCATTGCGCTCGGATACCCTGACGGAGAACCGGGCGAAGCGGCAAAGAGAAAGGATAATTACATCGTTCGGGTGTGATCGGAGGAAACAGCTATGAGTAAAAAAGCGCTCAACTTTATTCTGGCGGCACTGGCCGGAACGGTGACGGTGCTGGCTCTGACGATCGCAATATACGCCACCTTCTTCCATGACTTCCTTGGGCAGTTTCTTGAGCTTTCCCCTGAAACCGTTACATTGATATCAAGAGACCCCGTCAATGTAGGGACGATGCTGATGGCAAATGTCGCCCACGGCTTCCTGATAGCGACCGTTATTCTGTGGGGTAAGTTTTTCAAGCCCCTGCAGGGCGCAAAGGCGGCGGCAGTCATTGCCCTCCTGACGGAGATATATTTCTGCTTCTCTCAGTATTCGATCATGAAGACCATGTCCATCCAGTCGGCGATCATTGATACGGTAATGTGGACGCTTGTTAATTTCGTTGTGGGAGCCGTGACAGCGAAGATCCTAGGTTCGCAGAACAAATAGTCATATGAAGGATTTGCCCAAAAAGATTGCGATCATATCGGTGGGCTCCGTTGTGGCGGCCTATGGCATCACGCTTGCTCTGTATGCGGGCTTTGGCGGCGCAACGCTGGCGGTTCTGTGGCAGGGACTCTCGGAAACATTCCATATCAGCATTGGAGCGGCTTCCTTTGTTGTGGCGCTCGGTATGATTTTATTTGTGCTGATTTACGACAGGTCGCAGATCCATATAGGAACTGTGCTCTATCAGATCATATACAGCGTCTGCGTAGATCTGTTCGCAGACTGCCATGTATACAGCAGCCACGTATGGATCAATTTCCTTATCATGATGCTCGGCGTGATTTTGTTCGCCGTCGGAACGGGGCTGTACGCTTCGGCATCTCTGGGACGCGGCTCCTACGAGGCAGTTACCTTTGCCTTGGCAGAAAAGAACAGCTGGCAGGTGAAAACAGTCCGAATGGTGCTGGATGCCATCATGGTTATAATCGGTGTTTTACTTGGTGGAAAGTTCGGAGTTTGCACGATCATCACGGTTGTCATTTCCGGACCTGTGATACAGTTCGTGAATGATAAATCGAAGCAGCTCTTTAAACTCTGAGCGGCATCTTTCTGCGGAGCTTCTGGCTTTTGCGCTGTTTCTGCAATTTACGACATGGTCAGCGGGGCATTTGTCCTTGTGTGCCTGCTTGACTATGTCGAAAAAAGAAGCTGCTGCGTAAGAATGATTCCTGCGCAGCAGCCTCTCTGTTCTCTTATAGCGATAACAAAATTCGTAATAATATCCACTCGTCCTCTGGCGAATAATCGCCAGAGGACTTTTCTGTAAATGCCTGCTTCTGCTG
>CAVFCI010000039.1:0-18672 GCA_963620985.1 Hallerella sp.
GCGGTTTATCTAACTCGAGGCGGGTCTTGCCCCCTCGAGCTCCCCCGCTGCGCGGTCATCTTTACGCAGCAGCATAGGTTTTTTGACAGTCTGCGTTATTATTTCTCCGTATTTTCCATGCGCAAATAACATTTCTCAACAGCGCCGAGTGACACGCTTCGGAGAATTACATAAGTATAATAATTATTACCTTATGTAAACTTGCGGAGGAGAGAAATGGATATGAAAGGCTCTATCGCGGCTATAAAGTGCGCGATAAATAAAAGCGCGGCGGAGCGCAGTTCGCCGGAGGTCATAAGCGCGGCCTACGCCGCGGTGCATCTCATCGGCGGAGTGCTGCTTGCATCGGCGCGGCTGCTCGGCGCTGCCGGTCCCTTCGGAATGGCGGCTGTCGCCGCGTCGGGCGCGGGATTAAACGGCGTGGGCTGCCTCATCGGAGCGGCTGTCGGCTACATAATAAGCAGCGGGCTTGGCGGCAGCATACGCTATCTTGCCGCAATAGCTCTGGTCTATACGATAAGCTTTGCTTTTCAGGATACAAGGCTTGCAAAAAGCAGCGTATTTGCGCCCTGCACAGCAGCGCTTGCCGCGCTCTTGACAGGCATACTGTCCGGCTTTACCTCGGTGTTCACGCAGGCACCGGCAGCTGCGGTCGTGCTTGTTGAAACGGTGTTCTCCTTCGGCGGCTGCTGGTTTTTCCGCGAGGCGATGAGCGATAAGGAGCGCACTACCGAGGCCGAGGAGCTGCGCTACACCGGCAGCGTGCTCATAACGGCGGCGGTGCTGCTCGTGGCTGTTTCGCAGATCGAGCTTTTCGGTGCTGTTTCGCTCGGCAGGCTCGCGGCGCTGCTCATCGTCATGACCTGTACGCTTCGCTGCGGCATAATGACCGGCTGCACCGTCGGAACGGCCTTCGGCATCGCAATGGATCTCGCAGCCGGAGGAATGCCGTTTTACACGATGGCCTATGCCTTTGCGGGGCTGCTGTCGGGCATGTTCAACCGCCACGGCAGACTGCTGTTCCTGCTGGCATTTATCACCGCAAACGCGGCTGCCGTCGCCTGCGCGTGGTCGTTTCAGTCGGAGCTTGAATCGCTGTTTGAGGTGTTTGCGGCCTCCGTCATATTCCTGCTGCTGCCGTCCGGCCTGCTCAGCCGCGCCGGATCAATGGTGCAGCCGGTGATCGGCGGCAGCGGCGAGTCGGGACTGCGGCGCTGTGCTGCACGCAGGGTCATGAGCCTGAGCCGCGCCTATGCAAGCCTTTACGAGCTCGTCCGCCGCAATGTCGATGAGCAGTTTAACGATGCAGACCCCGCCAAGGTCTTTGACCGCGCAGCCGACAGCGTCTGCCTCAAATGCAGAGAGAAAAACCGCTGCTGGAACAGGGACTATATCGACACGCTGTCCGCGCTCAACGACGCAACGCCGAAAATGCTTGACCGCGGCACGCTGGAGCTCGGAGATATCCCGCGCCGCTTCACCGAAAAATGCAGGACTCCCGAGGCCTTTGTCACGGCGGTCAACGCGGAGCTTCGTGCGGCGGCCTACCGCCGACAGTTTGCAGAAAGCCTGCGCGAGAGCCGCAATACCGCATGGGGGCAGTATGCCGACATGTCCGTGATACTCAGCTCTGTGTCCAAGGAGCTTTCAGGAACGAACGGAGCCGATCACCTTGCAGAGAGAAGGCTCATACGCTATCTTCTGTCGCTCGATATCGACGCGGATGCCGCCGTTTACCGCGATGCGCGGGGCCGGCTGCGTGCCGTTATCGAAAGCGGTGCGCTCCCGCGCCTGACAAGGCAGGACGGTTACCTCGACAGGCTCTCCGGCGTGCTCGGACTGCGCCTGTGCCGCCTTAAAAGCCTCAACGACAGCGAGGCAAAGCTCGTGCTCATGGAGGCCGAGCCTCTGGCCGTGTCCGTCGGCATAGCGGCGCTCAAGAAAAAAGGTGAGAAGGTCAGCGGCGACAGGGGAACGTATTTCAAGACCGAGGCCGGAGTGCTGTGCGTCATCCTCTCCGACGGCATGGGCTGCGGCGAGGCCGCCGCGAGCGAGAGCCGCGAGGTCATAGAGATACTCGAAAGCTTCCTGCGTGCCGGAGTAGACCCCGCCGTTGCGATGAAAACGCTCAACTCCGTCATGCTGCTCAAATGCGGCGATAACTGGGGCTTTGCCACGGTCGATCTGATGTGCGTTGACCTGTTTTCAGGCGAGACCTGCTTTTACAAATACGGGGCCGCTCCCAGCTATGTGAGCTCGGGGCGAGGCATACGAAGGATAAACTGCGAAAGCCTTGCACCGGGGCTCAGCGGCACGGCTGGAACTGCGCCGGATACCGTTCGCATGCGCTTAAAGCCCGGCAGCACCGCGCTCATAGCCTCCGACGGCGTTATGGGCGATGGCGATGATGCATGGCTGCGCGAGCTGCTGCTGTCCTGCGGCGGCGATATGAAGGCGCTCGCGCGTGACACGCTCAGGGCTGCCGAGCGCAATTGCGGCTGCTCGGACGATATGACCGTGCTTGCCGTCCGCGTCGAAGAGCGCGCCTGAGGTATAAAAGCATGCGCAGACGGTTAAGCTACAGGCAGAAAACTGCGGACAGGGAGGCATGCAATGTGGTAAAGGGAGTAACAAAAAGGGTCATAGTCGTCAAATCGCCCGACCCCAAGGTGTTCGAGGAGGCGATATTCATAGTCCGCGAGGATTATATGAAGACCGCCGGAGTCACACGGGCGCAGCTTTTAAACGAGGCGCGGCAGGCCGCGGGAGCTTACACCGGCTCACTGCGCAGCTCGAAGCTGCCTGCCGGCCTTGTGGCGGCCTTATCGACACTCATAGGCAGCGGAGCGGCTGCGGCGATAATGTATTTTATAATGTGAACAAATTCCCGCAGCAAGCATTCGCTGCGGGAATAACTTTTTGTCGAAAAAATCACTTTATTTTTTCTGCCGAGTGGTATAATATATGTTAAGAATTAATTAGCATGTACTAACTGAGGGTGACAGCATGACAGAAAAAACATTTAAGATAAGCGGGATGCACTGCGCCGCATGCTCGGCGAGCCTTGAGCGCTTCATGCAGCGGCAGGCGGGAGTGCAGAGCGTTTCGGTGAACCTCACGACGGAAAAGATGGACATCGTCTATGACGATACGCTCGATGCTCCGAAGATATGCGAGCTCGTCTCGCGCCTGAGCTTCGGGGCAGAGGAGTATATCTCGGCTGACGCGCTTGCCGCGGAAAACCGCAGACGGGAGGATGCAGAAAAGCAGGCGGAGCTCGGCGCGATGAAAAGGCGCGTTATCCTGTGCATCTGCTTTGCCGTGCCGCTGCTGTATGTCTCCATGGGGCACATGATAGGTCTGCCGCTTCCGATGTTCATGATGCCGCACCATGCGCCGCTGACCTTTGCGCTCGTGCAGCTTATCCTCACGCTGCCGATCGTCATCGGCGGTCGGAACTTCTATATAAACGGCTTCGGCAGCCTCGTCAAGGGGCACCCGAATATGGACACGCTCGTCGCGGTCGGAACGTTTTCCGCGCTGGCCTACGGCATTTACGCGGTCGTAAAGATCGCGCTCGGCGACACGGGCTATTCCGAAAACCTGTTTTTTGAGAGCGCGGCGGTCGTGATAACGCTCGTCATGCTCGGCAAGTATCTTGAAGCGCGCAGCAAGCGCCACACCTCGGATGCCATCCGCGCACTGACCGAGCTTGCACCCGAGACGGCGCTCGTCACCCGCCACGGCGAGACCGGCGAGATCCCCGTGTCAGAGCTGCGCGTCGGCGACGTGATAACGGTTCGTCCGGGCGAGCGCTTCCCCTGCGACGGCACGGTGAGCTCCGGCGCGTCAAGCGCGGATCTGAGCATGCTCACCGGCGAGAGCCTGCCCGTCACGCTCGATGTCGGCAGCGGTGTTACCGGCGGCAGCATAAACGGCGAGGGACTTATAGTGTTCACGGCGACTAAGGTCGGCGGAGATACCGCCCTTGCACAGATAATCCGCATGGTCGAGGATGCGCAGGGCAAAAAAGCGCCCATAGCAAAGCTTGCCGACAAGGTCGCGGGCGTGTTCGTGCCCGTCGTTATGGTCATTGCGCTCGTTTCCGCGATCATCTGGGCACTGTGCGGCAAGGATATCGAGTTTGTGCTCAATATCTTCGTCTCCGTCCTCGTAGTTGCCTGCCCCTGCTCGCTCGGCCTTGCAACGCCGACGGCCATCATGGTCGGCACGGGGCGCGGCGCGGAGCTGGGCATACTGTATAAAAGCGGCGAGGCTCTGCAGGCAATGGCCTTTGCCGACACCGTGGTGCTCGATAAGACCGGCACGGTCACGGAGGGCAAGCCGAGGCTCTGCGGCATTTATTCCGTGTCGCTTCCCGAAAACGAGCTTCTGGGCATCTGCGCCGCCGCCGAATCCGGCTCGGAGCACCCCGTTGCCAAGGCCATAACCGAGGCCGCCGCCGAGCGCGGGCTGAGCCTGCCGGAGGCCGAGAGCATAACGGCAGTTCCCGGACGCGGCATAAAGGCGACTGTTGACGGGAAAGAAGTGCTCATAGGCAATGAGCTTCTCATGCGGGAAAACAGCGTTGTCCTCAGCGCCGCAGCAGAGCGGGAAAGGCTCGAAAATGACGGCTGCATGCTCATGTTCGCGGCTCTCGACGGCAGCTTTGCCGGACTGTTCGGCGCGGTCGATACGATAAAAAGCGACAGCCCCGAGGCAATATCAGCTTTGCATAACTTAGGTATTAGCGCAATTATGTTAACCGGAGATAACGAAAAAGCCGCCCATGCGATAGCGAACAAGGCAAATATCGACCGTGTTCTCGCGGGCGTGCTGCCCGAGGGCAAGGCCGGTGAGATAGAAAAGCTCAAGGCCGAGGGGAAAAAGGTCTGCATGGTCGGCGACGGCATCAACGACGCTCCGGCGCTGGCATCGGCGGACATAGGCGCTGCCATCGGCAGCGGAACAGACGTTGCGATAGAATCTGCCGACATCGTTCTCATGGGCTCACAGCTCGGCGCACTCGTAACGGCGCTGCGCATGAGCAAGGCGGTCATCCGCAACATAAAGCAGAACCTGTTCTGGGCGTTTTTCTACAACAGCGTCGGCATACCCTTTGCCGCGGGTCTGTTCTACGCCTTCGGCGGGCCGCTGCTCAGCCCGATGTTCGCGGGTGCTGCCATGGCGCTCAGCTCCATATCCGTCGTGTCCAACGCCCTGCGCCTGAAGCGATTTGAATAAAAAACGATCTCAATATATCGAAAAACTTCCCTTGAAATTCAAGGGGAGTTTTTATTGCACTGCCGGTCGGAGTGAAGTATAATAAGGCAAACGCTAGGGAGGCGAAACAATGAAAAAACGAATTCTAAGCCTGATTCTTGCACTGCTCATGGTGCTGACGCTTGTCCCGGCTGCTGCGTTTGCCGACGGTGAGGAGCTCAGCGGCGAGTGCGGAGAAAATGTGACCTGGAAGCTCGAGGACGGTACGCTGACTATAAGCGGAACCGGCCCGATGCAGGATTATAGAGTTTCACCATGGCAGGCATACAGCGACAGGATTGAAAAAATAGTTGTCGAGGAGGGGATAACGAGAATAGGCGAAAATTCGTTTGCCCCATTGAATATGGGGGACGTTTTGGTTGGACAAATGAATAAGGCGGCGCTGGTCAGTCTGCCGCAGAGCTTGGAAAGCATAGATAACAATGCATTTTCGTTTTGCTCAGGATTAGAAAGCATTGTGCTGCCGCCTAATCTTAAAAGTATAGGAATATCAGCTTTCAAGGGCTGCACCTCACTGACTGAAATTAACATACCGGACAGCGTAAATAACATTGGCATTGGGGCATTCAGCCAGTGCACAAGCTTAAAAAGCATTATTATTCCGTCCGGCATTTCAGCAATAAATGAGTGGGCATTCAGTTATTGTGAACAGCTGGAGAAGGTACAGCTGCCTGACGGCTTGACGGTGATCGGTGATCAAGCTTTCACAGACTGTAAAAGCTTGAAAACCGTTGCGCTGCCGAAAACACTCAAAGCTATATGCAGCGGTGCATTCAGCGGCTGCTCCGGCATGGACGTGGCTGTACTTCCGGATGGCTTAGAAAGCATCGGCTATCAGGCATTTTATGGGTGCGAAAAACTTACAGAGGTCAAAATACCAGACAGCGTTACAAAAATCGGAGGAGCAGTATTTGCCGACTGCAGCTCTCTCGAAAATATTGAAATACCGAGTGATTGGACTTCTCTGAAAGGTATATATGACCGCTGTACAGGACTCCGTGAGATAGCTGTTCCGGATGGATTTACCGAGCTTGTCGACGGAGAGTTTTACGGCTGCACAAATCTTGAAAAGGTAATACTGCCTGATAGTATAAACGCAATAGGCAAAAGAGCCTTTAGCGGCTGTTTATCAATCAAAAGCGTTATTATACCTGAAGGAGTTACGGAAATCGGCGAATACTGTTTTGAATCCTGCACTGCGCTGAATGAGGTATATCTGCCAAAGAGCCTGAAAGCAATTGATGTGAACTCGTTCTCTGACTGCGGTGCACTTGAAAGCATATATTACGGCGGTTCATTGCGCCAGTGGAAGGAATGGGTGACTTTCACCGGAGAATATTCCCCTAACTATGACGAAACTAATGATGGACTGGTAAATGCCTCGATCTACTTCGCCGAGGAAACCGACCCGTTCACGGACATTGACTGCGCGTTTCATGATCACATCGTTGCAGGCTATGCAGCCGATATCCTCAACGGCTATCCCGACAATACCTTCCGCCCGTTCCAGAGCGTCACGAGAGCACAATTCGTCACGATGCTGTACAATATGTGCGGCAAGCCCGACCTCTCGGGCTATGGCGAGCTTGAGTTCAAGGATACGTCGAGTATCAGTAGTGCATATAAGGATGCCGTGCTGTGGGGCTATCTCGGCGGCATCGTCTCCGGTTACTCAGACGGCACTTTCCGCCCGAACGAGCGAATAAGCCGTGCACAGATGGCAACCTTTGCTTACCGCCTGCTCAAGGAGCTTGTCGGCGAGGACGTGATCTCGCAGTATAATACCGACAGCAATTTTACCGATTCGGGCAGCATAGCGGACAGCTACCGCGAGGCTGTGAACGTTATGTCAACCTTAGAGATCATAAACGGCTATGAGGACGGCTCGTTCCGCCCGAACGCCACGGCAACGCGCGGCGCGGCGGCGAAGATAATAGTTCTCGTTGCCTCGGCTCTGTTCGAATAGCCATCATTTTAAGCTATGCAGGAGGAGCAAATGAACAATACAGCACTTATCATGATAGACATGCAGCGCGGCTTTATAGCCCCCTCGTCGCCGCTGTGCATCGCTGGAGCGGCCGCGACAGTGCCGAACTGTGCCGAGGCGATACGCTTTTTCCACGAAAAAGAGCTGCCGGTGTTCTACGCCGTGCGCCATTACCGCGCCGACGGCAGCGACGTTGAGAAAGCAAGAGCCAAGGTCTGGGAAGACGGCGGCAAGCCGCTGTCGGAGGTCTGCTGCGAGTCCATGTCCGACGCATTCCCCGAGTCGTTTGAGGTCTCCGAGCGCGACCGAGTTTTCATAAAGCCGCGCTTTTCGGCCTTTTTCGCAACGAGCCTCGACCTTGTGCTGCGCAGGCTGGGGGTACAGACGGTCGTGCTTGCCGGAACGACAACGCCAAACTGCATCCGCACGAGCTGCTACGACGCTCTGTCGCTCGACTACGACGTTGTGGTACTGAGCGACTGCACATCATCCGTGAGCGATGCGGTGCAGACGGCAAATCTTGAGGACATGCAGCGCGCCGGCGCGAAAGTAATAACGCTTGAACAGTTGAAAAACCACGGTTAAAAACCGTGGTTTTTCAATGTTTATTCGTCTTTTGAGATCATCTGGATGGCGTGCTCGAGAACGCCGATCACGGCGCTGAGATTCTGCTTTGCGCCGCTCTCGTTGCCGGGGAGGTTGAGGATGAGACTCTTGCCGCGGATGCCCGCAACGCCTCTCGTGAGCATGGCGCGCGGCGTAAGCTGGAGGCTGTAGTGCAGCATTGCCTGCGGGATGGCCGGTATCTCGCGCGAGATGACGTCGCGTGTGGCCTCCGGCGTAATGTCGCGCCTGCCGAAGCCCGTGCCGCCGGTCGAGATGATGAGATCCGCGCCGAGCTCATAGGAGCATTTTATAAACTCCGAGGATATCTCGTGCCGCTCATCGGGAACAATGCCGTGATAAATGACGCGGTAGCCTGCTTCCTCAAGCATTTGTATTATCGAAGGACCTACCTTGTCTGTCCTTTTGCCGGAAGCACATCCGTCGCTTACCGTGATTAGCGCTGCTGTGTAGTCCATATGACCCTCCTTATTTTTTGAAGCTGTCTTTAAGCGCGACTGCGCGGTTAAATACAAGATGTTCGGGCGACGAATCCTTGCTGTCAACGCAGAAGTAGCCCATGCGCAGGAACTGGAACTGTGCAGGAGCGGCAGCGCCCGCAAGCATTTTTTCAAGCTTGCAGCCGGTCAGCACCTCAAGCGATTCGGGATTGAGGCAGCTTATATAATCCTTGTCCGCCGCGTCGGGATCGGGGTCGGAGAACAGATTGCTGTACAGCCTGACCTCGGCATCGGCGCAGTTATCGGCATCGACCCAGTGTATAGTCGCGCCCTTGACCTTGCGGCCATCAGCGGGATCACCGCCTCGGCTCTCGGGATCGTAGGTCGCAAGCACCTCAACTATATTGCCATCGGCATCCTTTACGCAGCCTGTGCAGGTGATGAGATACGCACCCTTCAGACGGCACTCGGGACCGTTGGGGAAGAGCCTTTTGTATTTGGGAACGGGCGTTTCGAGGAAATCCTCGGCCTCGATCCACAAATTGCGCGAGAAGCTGACCTTTCTCGTTCCGGCTTCGGGATCGTTGGGGTTGTTTTCAATATCAAGCTCTTCGCTCTGACCTTCGGGATAATTCGTTATCGTCAGCTTCACGGGGCGCAGGACGGCCATCGCACGCTGGGCGTTGTCGTTAAGATCCTCGCGCAGGCAGTGCTCAAGGAAGGAGAACTCAACGGTGCTCGGAACCTTTGCAACGCCTATCCTCTCGCAGAAATTGCGTATCGACTGCGGTGTATAGCCGCGGCGGCGCAGACCGCACAGCGTCGGCATGCGCGGATCGTCCCAGCCGGAGACAAGCCCCTCCTCGACAAGCCTTCTGAGCTTGCGCTTGCTGAGCACGGTGTAGTTTATGCCGAGACGGGCAAACTCGATCTGACGCGGCTTTGAGGGAACGGAGACATTGTTTATGACCCAGTCGTACAGCGGGCGGTGATCCTCGTATTCAAGCGAGCACAGCGAGTGGGTTATGCCCTCAAGCGCGTCCTGAATGGGATGGGCAAAGTCGTACATGGGGAAGATGCACCATTTCGTGCCCTGACGGTGATGCTCGATATAGCGGATGCGGTAGAGCACGGGGTCGCGCATATTGAAGTTGCCGGAGGCAAGGTCTATCTTTGCGCGCAGCGTGTACCGACCCTCGGGGAACTCGCCGTTTTTCATGCGCTCGAACAGCTCTAAGTTTTCCTCGACCGGTCTGTCGCGGTAGGGACTGACGGCGGGCTTTGTCGTATCGCCGCGGTATTCCTTGAACTGCTCCGGCGTGAGCTCACAGACGTAGGCAAGACCCTTTCTTATGAGTTCCAGAGCGAATTCGTAGGTTTTTTCAAAATAATCCGAGCCGTAGAAAAAGCGCTCGCCCCAGTCGAAGCCGAGCCAGTGTATATCCTCCTGAATGGCATCGACGTATTCGGTGTCCTCCTTGGCGGGGTTCGTATCGTCCATGCGGAGGTTGCATATGCCGCCGTATTTTTCGGCGGTGCCGAAATCTATGATGAGCGCCTTGCAGTGACCGATGTGCAGATAGCCGTTCGGCTCGGGCGGAAAACGGGTGTGAACCTGCATTCCGGCAAACCGGCCGCCCTCGGCAATATCCTCGTCAATAAAATTTTCAATAAAATTTTTACTTATCTCGTCCATGATTCTTACTCCTGTCAGCTTGGATAGAGAAATTATAAACGATATTTGAGCTAATTACAATAATAAATTTAATCCGCTCATTGTTGCATATGCGATTGAGAAAATGCGCAGACTGTGGTAATATACTCACGGGTGATAAACATGGACAACAGATTTGACATACTCATCATCGGCGCAGGTCCTGCCGGAGCCTCGGCGGCGCTCACGGCCTGCAGCCGCGGCAAAAAAACCGCCGTCATAGCCAATCCGCCCGAGAGCAGCAAGCTGTATCTTGCCGAAAGCGTCACAAATTATCCCGGCATCTCCGGCAGCGGCAGCGATATAATAAACGCCATGCGCAGTCAGCTGGAGCAGAGCGATGCCGAGCTTATCACAGGGCGAGCACTGAGCGTCGTCCCGCTCGGGAAAACGGTAGGCGTTGCCGTCGGGCGCGAGTTTTACGAGGCCGGCGCCGTTATCGTCGCAAGCGGAATAAGCCGCCGCCCGATATGCTCCGGCGAAACGGAGTTTTTAGGGCGCGGAGTGAGCTACTGCGCGACCTGCGACGGAATGCTGTACAGGGGCAAAACGGTCGCCGTGATAGGCGACAGCGGGGAGGCGGAGCAGGATGCACGCTTCCTGCGCGATATCGGCTGCGAGGTGCTTTCCTTCACGGGGCGGGAAAAGCTCGATATCCGCGGCGGCCTGAAGGCAGATACGCTCATTGCCGACGGGGCGGAATACAAGGTGGACTGCGTTTTCATACTCAAGGACACGCTCACGGCGGAAAGCCTCGTATCCGGCGTAGAGGCAGAGCGCGGCATCATAAAAACAGACCGCAGCGGGAAAACCAACATAAAGGGCGTTTACGCCGCCGGCGACTGTACGGGCGCTCCGTATCAGATAGCAAAGGCCGTGGGCGAGGGCAACATCGCCGCGCTTGCCGCCTGTGAATATATAAATACAATATCAGAAAAGGAGATATAAAAATGATAATGCATCTTACAAAGGATAATTTCGACTCCGTTACCTCCTCCGGCCTTGTGCTGGTCGATTTCTGGGCGACATGGTGCGGTCCCTGCCGCATGCAGGCTCCGATACTTGAGGAGTTTGACAAGCAGATGGAGGGGCGCGTCAAGGTCTGCAAGCTCGACGTTGACGAGGTCCCGTCCGTCGCTCAGCGCTTCGGCGTGATGAGTATCCCCACGCTCATCGCGTTCAAGGACGGCCAGCAGATAGGCAGGGAGGTCGGCGTAACGAGCTGCGAGGATCTCATGCTCATGTTCGGCTGAGACCTGCCGGTTAAAATTATTGCAATATTTATTGCATTTCAAAGTGTGTCCGTATATAATGATACGGACACATTTTATTATTGATTATTGGAGGAAGCTATGTCTGACTATATAATTAGCTGCTGCTCGACGGCAGACCTCAGCAAGGAACACTTTGAAGCCCGCGACATAAAATATGTCTGCTTCCACTACATGCTCAACGGCGAGGACTACATGGACGATCTCGGTCAGAGCATTCCCTTTGAGGAGTTTTACAAGAAAATGGCCGAGGGCGCGGATACCAAGACCAGTCAGGTGAACGTCGCCGAGTACGTTGACTTCTTCACGCCCTTCCTCAAGGAGGGCAAGGACATCCTGCACGTTACGCTCTCAAGCGGCATCTCCGGCACCGTGAACTCCGCCCGCAACGCGGCTGCAATGCTCGCAGAGGAGTACCCCGAGCGCAAGATATATATCGTCGATTCTCTCGGCGCGTCCTCCGGCTACGGCCTGCTGATGGACACGCTCGCGGATAAGCGCGACGAGGGTCTGAGCATAGACGAGGCTCACGACTGGGTAGAGGCAAATAAGCTTCACCTGCACCACTGGTTCTTCTCCACCGACCTCAGCTTCTACGTCAAGGGCGGCAGGATATCCAAAGCCGCGGGCTTCTTCGGAACGATGCTCAACATCTGCCCGCTGCTGAACATGGATAACCTCGGCAGGCTCATTCCCAGGGAAAAGATCCGCACGAAGAAGAAAGTCATAAAAACCATCGTCGAGCGCATGGAGCAGTGCGCGGACGACGGCCTTGATTATTCCGGCAAGTGCTACATCTCGCAGTCTGGCTGCGTAGAGGACGCAAAGGAGGTCGCGGCTCTCATCGAGGAGCGCTTTACGAAGCTCAACGGTAAGGTCGAGATAAACTATGTCGGCACGACCATCGGCAGCCACACGGGACCGGGCACGGTCGCACTGTTCTTCTGGGGCTGTGAGCGCGGCGAATGATTCCCTGGCGACTGAATGAACAATAAGCTTCAAAAGCTCAGAGATATCCACAACAGATGCATCCTGCTTGAGCTCATCCTTATGACGGGCTGGATATATGCTCTGTGCGTTTACATAGCGCCTGGCTCGTTCCGGCACACCGCCGGCTTCATGCTGCACAATCCGCTGCTCATCCTGCTCAACGGCCTGCCGATAGCGGTGCTGCTGCTCGTGATCTATTTTGCGTTTTCAAACAGCTTTGCCGCCGGAGCTGCGGCGAACGCCGTGTTCGGCCTGCTGTCCTACGCAAATCTTCTCAAGATCGACGGGCGCGACGATCCGCTCGTTCCGGCGGATATATTGCTGCTGCGCGAGGCGCTTCAGGCCTCCGGCGACTATCGCCTCGACCTGCACACGGGGCTTATCGCTCTCATCGTCCTATCGACGGCGGCGCTCATAGTCCTTGCCGTGCTTTTCGGAAAAACGAGAAAGCGTCCGGCAGTGCCGAGGATCATCGGTATCGTCCTGAGCCTTGCGGTGTTCGCCGGCGCCTTCTTCGGCCTGTACAGGGACAGGGAGCTGTACGCCTCGTTCCCCGTGAGCTCGGAGTACAACATGACGACCATGTTCAACGAGCTGGGGCTCAATTACTGCTTCCTTTATAACTTCAACCTCTACTCCGTCGATAAGCCCGAGGGCTATTCGGCAAGCGAGGTCGAGAGCTATATCGCCGAGCAGGAGACCGTGGAGTCTGAGGGCGTAAAGCCGCAGATACTCATGGTAATGTGCGAGGCCTTCAACGACATTACCGATGCCGAGGCCTTTACCTACTCCGACGAGGACGATCCCATGCGCGGCTTCTATGAGGTGGCGCAAAGCCCGAACAGCATAAGCGGGCACATCGTCGTGCCGAACTTCGGCGCGGGCACTGCCAACACGGAGTTTGACGTGCTCACCGGAATGCAGACAAATCTCATAAGCGCGACCTCGAACTCGGCGCTGAGATCGTTCCATCACTCCGTGCCCTCAATGGCGACGCTTTTGAGCGGCGAGGGCTATGACAGCCTGTATTTCCATCCTGGCAACAGCTGGTTTTATAACCGCGATTCTGCGCTGAGCTTCCTCGGCATCAAGGATCGCGTGTTCGTCGAGGATCTTGAGGATAAGTCCAATATGGAGAGCGCTTTTCTCAAAAACCTCAAAACGCTCATATCGGAGCGGACACAAAACGGCGAGCGGCTTTTTACCTACGCAACGACCATACAGAACCATCAGGCGTATACATATTCAAAATACGATTTTGACGTGCCCAAGGTACAGACGAGCGTGGAACTGAGCGACTATGCAGAGGAGCTCCTGTCGGTGTACGCCTACGGTGTGAAGTGCTCGTCGGACATGCTGCTGGAGCTGACGGAATATCTCAACAGCCTTGACGAGCCGTATATCCTCGTGTTCTTCGGCGACCATCGCCCGAACCTCGGCGCGGATTACCTCGCGTATAAGGAGATAGGCATGGATATCGAAAATGACGTTATATCCAACTGCTCCGCGCCCTTTGTTATCTGGGCAAACGATGCGTATGCCGCAAGCGCTGACTTTGCAGAGCGCTTTGCCTCGCTCGACATGCCCGAGGATGGCTATATAAGCGCAAGCTTTCTCGGCGAGGTGACGCTGGAGCTTGCAGGCTGTGCAAAAAACGAGCCGTTTTTCAGCTTCCTTTCCGAGCTGCGCCGTGAGGTGCCCGTCATAAAGACGGGCGTAAACAGCGACGCAGAGCAGCCGCTCATAGATAAGCTGCACTGCTGGCAGTATTATCGCATGAGCTGAAAAATCGCGGCTTGACTTTTCGGGTAAAAAGTGCATATAATAAGGTTTATTAAAGGCGATGACGGACAGGAGTAAGCGGAAGCTGCTTTTTCAGAGAGGGAACGGAGGGTGAAAGTTCCCAGAGCAGGCCGCCGAAGGTCGGTCCCGAGCAGCCGTGCCGAAGTTTCAGTAGGCCGGACGGGAGCTCCCGTTACAGAGCGATGAGTGCCGCGCCTTGCGCGGAATTCAGGTGGTACCGCGTAATACTGCGCCCTGATATGTCAGGGCGCAGTTTTTTTATAAGTAAACGAGGAGGAACAGATATGAAAGAACTGCCGAAGGTGTATGACCCGGGTACGGTGGAAAAGAGAATATATGACATGTGGCAGTCGCAGGGCTGCTTCAAGGGTGTCATAGACCCCGACAAAAAGCCGTTTTCCATAGTCATGCCGCCCCCCAACGTGACCGGTCAGCTCCACATGGGTCACGCGCTTGACTCTACCCTTCAGGATATCCTGATCCGCTACAAGCGCATGCAGGGCTATGCAGCCCTCTGGCTGCCGGGCACCGACCACGCCGGCATAGCCACGCAGATAAAGGTCGAGGAGGAGCTGCGCGTCAAGGAAGGACTCACACGCTACGATCTCGGGCGCGAGAAGTTTCTTGAGCGCGTCTGGGAGTGGAAGAATAAATACGGCGACCGCATAGTCGAGCAGCAGAAGGTGCTCGGCGCGTCCTGCGACTGGGACAGAAGCGCCTTCACAATGGACGAAACACGCGCAAAGAGCGTACGCGAGACCTTCTGCGAGCTGTACGAGAAGGGACTTATCTACAAGGGCAGCCGCATAATAAACTGGTGTCCCAAGTGCCGCACGGCGCTTTCCGATGCCGAGGTCGAGTATAAGGACACGCCGGGCTCGTTCTGGTATGTAAGATACCCGATCGAGGACTCCGAGGAGGAGTTTATCATTGCCACCACCCGTCCCGAGACCATGCTCGGCGACTCCGGCGTTGCCGTCCACCCCGACGATGAGCGCTATAAGCACCTTGTCGGCAAAAACGCCATCCTGCCGCTGGTCGGCAGAAAGCTCCCCATCGTCGCCGACGAATATGTCGAGCTCGGCTTCGGAACCGGCGCTGTCAAGATGACGCCCTGCCACGACCCGAACGACTACGAGGTCGGCCTCCGGCACGGCCTTGAGCAGATACTCTGCATCGACGAGGACGCGAAGATAATAAACGGCGGCAAGTATAACGGCATGGATCGCTACGAGGCTCGCAAGGCAATCGTTGCAGACCTCGAGGAGCAGGGTTACCTCGTAAAGGTCGAGCCGTACAGCCACAACGTCGGCTGCTGCTACCGCTGCGGCACGGTCGTCGAGCCGCTCACGAGTCCCCAGTGGTTTGTAAAGATGAAGCCTCTTGCCGAGGCCGCCATTGAGGTCGTGAAGGACGGCAGGATAAAATTCGTCCCCGAGCGCTTTACGAAGATATATATGAACTGGATGGAGAACGTCCACGACTGGTGCATCTCCCGCCAGCTCTGGTGGGGTCACAGAATACCGGCATGGTACTGCGACGACTGCGGAAAGATCAGCGTTTCGCGCACGGACATCTGCGAGTGCTCGCACTGCGGCAGCAAAAACGTCCATCAGGAGGACGACGTGCTCGACACATGGTTCTCCTCCGCGCTCTGGCCGTTCTCGACCATGGGCTGGCCGGAAAAAACGCCGGAGCTCGACTACTGGTACCCGACCTCGGTCATGGTAACGGGCTATGATATCATCTTTTTCTGGGTCGCAAGAATGATCTTCTCCGGCATGGAGCAAATGAAAAAGGAGCCCTTCCACACGGTGTTCATCCACGGCCTCGTGCGCGACAGTCAGGGCAGGAAAATGTCCAAGAGCCTCGGCAACGGCATAGATCCGCTGGAGATGGCCGAAAAGTACGGCGCGGACGCGCTGCGCTTTAACCTCATAACCGGCAACAGCCCCGGCAACGACATGCGCTTTTATGTTGAAAAGTGCGAGGCCATGCGCAACTTCTGCAATAAGATATGGAACGCATCGCGCTTTGTCATGATGAACCTCACGGTTGAGGACAATCATCTGCCCGAGGCTCTTGAGACCGAGGATAAGTGGATACTTTCAAAGCTCAACCGCGTTATCAAAGAGGTCTGCGATAATATGGACAGCTTTGAGCTCGGCGTTGCAGCGGGCAAGATATACGACTTTATCTGGGACGATTACTGCGACTGGTACATTGAGCTCACAAAGCCGCGCCTGAGCGGGGATGACGAGGCCGCCAAGGAGAGTGCCCAGCGTGTTCTGATGTACGTTCTCGTCGAGATACTCAAGCTCCTGCACCCGTTCATGCCCTTCATCACCGAGGAGATATGGCAGGCGCTGCCGCACGAGGGCGACGCGCTGATGATGCAGTCCTACCCCGAGTACAGCGAGAGCCTAAGCTTCCCCGAGGACGAGGCAAGCTTCGGCATGGTCATGGACGCTATCAAGGCCGTCCGCGCCCGCAGAGCGGAGATGAACGTTCCCCCGTCCAGAAAGAGCCACCTTATCATCGTCACCGACAAGGGCAAGGCCTTTGCCGACGGCGAGAAGTTCATCTGCAAGCTCGCCTATGCCTCCGGCATTGAGGTGAGAGCGGAGCTTCCCGAAACGACGGACGGCATGGTGTCGGTCATAACCGGCAATGCGCGCATGTTCATGCCAATGGCAGAGCTCGTCGATCTTGAAAAGGAGCGCGCCCGCATGGAGAAGGAGCTTGCAAACGCCAGAAAGCAGCTCGAGGGACAGATAGCGAAGCTTGCAAACGAAAACTTCGTGTCCCGCGCACCCGAAAAGATCGTAAACACCGAGCGCGAGAAGAAGGCAAAGCTCGAGGCGCTTATCGAAAATCTTGAGGAAAGCCTCAAAAATCTCGGATAAGTCCGACGCATTTCTGCAAAAATTGCATATATAAACATTTAAACTGATGCTGAGAATACCCGGCATCAGTTTTTTTATACAGGAGAGTGATGAAAGTGAAATTGGCATCGGAATATTCCGACGGCAGGCTCACGGTGTATCTGCACGGCGAGCTTGACCATCACAGCGCAAAAATGACGGTGAGCGGCATATCCGAGCTCATCGACCGGCATCTTCCGCGAGACCTCGTGCTCGATATGGCACAGCTCGGCTTCATGGACTCGTCCGGCATCGCGGTCATAGTGTGCAGCTACAGGAAAATGAGAAGCGCCGGAGGACGGATGTACATCGAAAATGTGCAGACGCAGCCGCTGCGCGTGCTCGATGCCTCCGGCATCGACAGAATGATACCCGTTGCCGCGAAAAGGGAGGTGAGAACATGACGGTGACAAACTACATAAAGCTTGAATTTCCGAGCTTCAGCTCGAACGAGAGCTTTGCGCGCGCTGCTGCCGCAGGCTTTGCCGCGCAGCTTGACCCGACGCTCGACGAGCTGGGCGATATCAAGACCTCGGTCAGCGAGGCGGTGACCAACTGCATCGTCCACGCATACCCCGACAGCATCGGGATAATAACCATGCGCCTGCGCATAATCGACGGGGAAAGGCTCGAGATAACCATCCGCGACAAGGGGCGCGGCATAGCCGATATCGGGCAGGCGATGCTGCCCATGTACACGACAGGCGGCGAGGAGCGCAGCGGAATGGGCTTTACTATCATGGAAAGCTTCATGGACAGGCTCAGGGTCAAGAGCAAGCCCGGCAAGGGCACGACCGTTACCATGCTGCGTACCATCCGCCGGCGCAGGGAGCTTCGATGACCGAATGCATGCTCAATGATCTCCGCCTTGCGCAGCAGGGAGACAAGGCCGCCGCAGGGCGGCTTGTTGAGGAGAACTCGGGGCTCATATGGAGCGTCGCACGGCGCTTTTTCGGACGCGGCGTTGAGCCGGACGACCTGTATCAGCTTGGCTGCCTCGGCTTTCTGAAGGCAGTATCGGGCTTCGATCCAAGCTTCGGAACGCAGTTTTCGACCTACGCCGTGCCGAAGATATCCGGCGAGATACGCCGCTTTTTGCGTGACGACGGCACGGTCAAGGTCAGCCGCGGCATAAAGGAGCGCTCGCAGTACATCAAAAACGCCCGCTGCGCCCTTGAGCAGCGGCTGGGACGCGCAGCGCTCCTGTCGGAGCTTGCCGCCGAGACCGGCCTCACGCCCGAGGAGATAGCCTTTGCCGAGACCGCCACCGGACAGGCCGAGAGCCTTCAGCGCGAAACAGGGGAGGAGGGCTTTACGCTCGAACACGTCCTGTGCGACTTCGGCGGAGAGGAGCGCATGATAGAGCATATAGCGCTGCGCTGCGCTATCGAGCGCCTGTCCGCAAAGGAGCGCAAGACCCTGTACCTGCGCTATTACCACGGCCTTACGCAGGAAAAAACGGCGGGGGTGCTGGGCGTATCGCAGGTGCAGATATCGCGCATTGAGCGCAGAGCGATAGAGCGGCTGCGGGAAATACTGAGCTAAAGCTGCTCACGCGCAAATATAGTGGCGCGTGAGCAGCTCAGACTGTCAAAAAACCTATGCTGCTGAGGAAAAACATCCGCGCAGCGGGGGA
>CAVFCI010000040.1:0-18480 GCA_963620985.1 Hallerella sp.
TCCTCAATGCGAACACGGTGGCGCAGGTGCTGGGCGTGTCCATCTCCAGCGCCTATGAGCTCATGCACGAGACGGGCTTCCCCGCGCTGCGGATCGGCAACCGCATCGTGGTACCCAAAGAAAAGTTTCGTCAATGGGTAGATGCGCAGACAGGAGGTGATGCCTGATGTTCCAGCGCTGGCCCAAGCGGGATCCGAACAAGCACTACTACCTTGTTCCAAACGAAGTCTTCAATCTCGGTCTCAGCTCTCACGAGATCGCCGTCTACAATTACCTTCTGCGCTGCGAGGATCGCAGGACTTACCAGTGCCATCCCAGCTACCGCACCATCGGTCGGGCGGTGCGGCTGAGCGAAAACACCGTGCGGAAATATGTGGCCGGTCTGGAGGAGAAGGGGCTCATCCGCACCGAACCCAGCACCGTCACCACAAAGGACGGCCGTGTGCGCAACGGCAGTCTCATCTACACCATCCGTCCCATTCAGGAAGCGCTGGAGCTGAACTACCAGCGGCAGTTCCTGCAAGCGGAGCGTGACATGGAGCGGGCAAAGGCAGAGAAACGGCTGGCCGAGTTGAATCGGCAGAACAAGAAGGATGAAGAAAGCGCATGATGCAGCAGATTGCAAATCACACTGTAGACCATGATTCGATGATGATCCTTCGGCGCACGCATGACACGGTGCGCTACATCCGGTGGGTGTGGAACAAGGATCATGCCGAACCCATCGACGCAGAGGAGCTTCGCCTGTTCCTCTGCGATGAACACTACGGTGATCTGACCGATGAGCAAAAGTCTGTTGCTCGTCGGTGCAGAGATGAGATGCGAGATGTCTATGCGGAGATGTGCCTGCGCTTGCTGCAAAGTGGGATCATGCTGGAGCATGGCATGGTGCCGGACAGCAGTACCTACCGCAGCGTGTTTTGCTCGGAGGGAGGTGATACACCATGGATGCTTGACCGGGCGGGATGCCCGAAAATTAGACCGATTTGCCGCCGACGAAAGAAAAGCAGGAGAAAGGACCGGGGTCGTAAACGCCCCTGTCCATCCCACAAATGCCCGCAGTGCGGGCATTTTCAAGGGTTTATGACCGGAGACAGAGGAACGCTCCTTTCGGGAGTTTGTACCCTGTGGAACGCTCCAAGTTCCAGTTTCCTCAGTGTTTGCAAGGGTTTCTACCGACGTCATACCGGCCCCAAACCCTATTTTTACCCAGATTTCGAGCCGATTGTGCGATCAAAGCTGGCAGAAAAATTCAGTAGCTATTTCCGCAAAAGTGTGGTAGTTGTTTGTGTTACAAAAAGAAAACGAATCCAAAGGAAGTGAAACACATGGCAAAACGAAGACCGGCCGGCGACGGCATGGTGCGCAAGCGGGAGGACGGACGCTGGGAAGGACGCATCGTCATCGGCCACAAGGAAAACGGCGAGCCGTTGTTCCGCCACGTCTACGCCAAGACGCAAAAGGCGCTGCTGGACAAGCTGCACCAGAACATCGAGTGCTATCGGGATGTGGAATTGACCGAGGACAGCCGGATGACCTTGGGCGAGTGGTTGGACCGTTGGCTCACGGAGTACAAAGCAAGCACGGTGCGTCCCGGCACACTCAAAAGCTATCGCTGCTATATCGAATACTACATCAAACCGCAGCTGGGCGACAAGCAGATCTCACTCATCTCTCAGCAGGACATCCAGCGGATGTACCGCCGCCTGAAAACGGAGGGACGCATCCACGAGCATCCCGAGATGGATCATCAACTCTCGGACTCCATGGTCCGCCACATCCACTCCACGCTCCACGCCGCGCTGAAGGACGCGGTGCAGACACACGTCATTCCCAGGAATCCCACCGAGGGGACAACCGCGCCCAAGCCCAACTATAAACCAAAGCGCATTCTCACCCGTGCGGAGCTGGATACATTTCTTGCGGTGGTGGAGCAGGACGAGGTATGGAGGGACTCCTTTCAGACAGAACTGATGACCGGTCTGCGCCGCGGTGAGATCTGCGGCCTGCAATGGAGCGACTTCGAGGAGGAAGCCGGGACGCTGAAGGTGTGCCGCACCCTCCACAGCCAGCGGAAGGGCGAGTACACCGTCGGTGAGACAAAGACCAATCAGGGAATGCGTACCATCATCCTGCCGCACAGCGTGACTGAAATCCTGCGGCGGCGAAAAGCGGGTGCCATCAGCCAATGGATATTCCCTGACCCGGTGAAGCCGGAAGATCCTGTCGATCCCAACGCGGCGTATCGCCACATGAAAACGCTGCTCCAGCGGGCGGGACTGCCCAGCATTCGCTTCCATGATCTGCGCCACACCTTCGCCACCCACGCCCTCACCAGCGGCGTGGACGCCAAGACCCTGTCCGGCATTCTGGGACATACCAATGCCAGCTTCACGCTGGACACCTACACCCATGTCACATCGGATATGCAAAAGACAGCCTCCGGCATCGTGGGCGGCTTCATGGAAGACATCTTTGGAAAGGAGTTGAAACCGTGGCAAGAAAGCGAAAAGCCGGAGACGGAACCGTAAGACAGCGCAAAGATGGGCGCTGGGAGGGGCGCATTGTCATTATCTATGATGATAGCGGCTATCCCAAGACGAAAAATGTCCTCGCCAAAACAAAGAAGGAGTGCGTCGAGAGGCTCCAAAAGCTCAAGGAGGAATGCGGCGGACTGAAGCCTGAAAGGGTGCGGCCTGAGATGCCCTTTGGGGACTGGCTGACATACTGGTACGAGAATCACTCGAAGCCCAAGATCCGTCCCACCACCCAGGAGACCTACGAGAGCCGCATCCGCGTGCACATCATCCCAGAGATCGGCAGCATTCCGCTGAACAAGCTGACGCAGAACGACCTGCAGCAGTTCTATGGCCGGCTCAAGAAAAGTGGTCGGAAACGCTTCACCGACAAGTATGGTGAAGGACTGTCCGACCGGATGGTGCGCATGTGCCACGCCACCTGCCGCTCGGCGCTGGAGAAGGCGGTGCAGGATGGGCTGATCCGTGTCAACCCGGCCATCGGCTGTAAGCTGCCGCCGAAGAAGGCGCGGGAGATGCAGGTGCTGACGAGGGAGGAACTGCAGCGGTTTCTCATCCAGGCGAAGTTCGAGGGGTACTATGAAGTCTTTCTTCTGGACTTGGCCACTGGCCTGCGCCGGGGCGAACTCGTGGCGCTGCAGTGGAATGACCTGAACTTCAAAACCGGTGTGCTGAATGTGAACAAGCAGGTCTACGATGTGCGCGGTCAGCTTCAAATCAGCACGCCCAAGACAAAGAACTCCGTCCGCAAAATCGTCCTGCCGCCCGCTGTGGTGGCGGTACTGCGGGAGTATAAGAAAACAGTGGACTCCCGCTGGATGTTCCCGTCGCCTGTGAAGGAGGATTGTCCCATCACCCCCGGCGTGGTGCGCCGTAGATTGCAGCTTATCCTGGAACATGCAGGATGCAAGCATGTGCGCTTTCACGATCTGCGCCATACGTTCGCAACCTTGGCGCTGGAGAACGGCATGGATGTGAAAACGCTCTCCGCCATGCTGGGCCATGTGTCGGCGGCCACCACACTGGACATCTATACCCACATCACCGACGACATGCGGCTAACGGCTGCTGCCAACATCGACCGCGGCATCGGCAAGGCAGCGCCGCAGGAGGAGGCTTTAGAGCCAGAGCAGGGACCTGTCCCGACCCAGGCGGAAAAGCCGAGTATGACCGATTTCAAGCCATATGTGGGCCGCAAGCGCAGGTCCGGCACCGGTTGCGTCAGTCAGATTAACGACCATCTCTTTGAAGGCCGTTATTCTCCTAAATGGCCCGACGGTAAAAAGCATGCCCGCAATGTCTACGCCCACACCCGCGAGGAGTGCGAGGAGAAACTGAAAGTACTGATTGTGGAGATGAAAGCGGAGATTGCGGAGGCGCAGCGACTGATGGATTTGGGCGAGGGCGATGGGCGGCCACTGGAGGAGAAGGAAGACAAACGGACAAAGAACGGATAAATAGAAAACCCTTTGCAGATGTGAGGATGAATTTCTTACATCTGCAAAGGGTTTATTGGGAATGGAAACTGTCGAACGCAAATTTTGAAATGTTTGGGAAAGCTGATTTATCAACTTGCCTTGCGGCAGTAATAAGACCTCGTAATCGCTGACGACTTTTTATATCATCAGGATTATTGCGGAGAAATTCGTACTCAGTTACAATTTTCTTCCTAAGTGAATTTTTAATTGTAGCCTTTCCTTCGCTGTCGATGATAACGCCTGTCACTAATTTGGGGTATGTTTTAGAATAACCTTTAACCTTTTTGCGGGAAATTTGATAATCATATTTTTTTATAAGAGCCAGCACCGATTTTCTGAATTCTGAGGATATCTTACATTTACTTGAAAACACTACATCATCTACATAAACGGTCATCGTCATATTATTTTTTTCTGACAACAACTGTAACTCATCAAACATTTTATGGTTAACCAGATATGAAAGAATTTGACTTGTTGGAGCACCAGAAATCAGATGATTATAACAATTTATGCCTTTGTCGGCCAGAAAATCATAAACATCTACAAGATTTCGTTGATCCAGTTTTGTTAGATCCACTGTCGTTAAATTTGTCAATATCGCAGCGACATCTGGAGAACAACACAATTCTTCAAAGAAAAAACGATAGACAGTTTCTCGACGGATTGATGGAAAGAACGCAGTTAAATCGATTTTATATAGATTTCGAGCACAATCTCCCAAATGCATGAGGGCATTATCTGAGTAAGATCTTCCCTTAATACCAGAAAAAACATTATTGGGCACTTCGATTTTCCCCAATAATGTTTTTATACGTTTTTGCGCAGCTTTTAATTCGGCCTGCGGCGGTTCTATAAGACGTGGCTTTTTCGACCTATCTACATAAGGACTAATCATGGAAGCAACTCTTTCTTGCTTCAATAAGTCCTCGTTTTTTATATGTAGAATGTATTTCAACATTTTTTTGGATTGAATTCCATATAACGGACAAGCAGTATATTTCAAAAGGTTGTACACCTCAATTCCTAAAATGTGCTGGTGTTAGCTGTTGACTACTTTGCCGATTATCCAACGGACAAAATCAGAAAGTAGTTCAGGGCAGCAAAAGGATACAGCCAGTACGGCTACCATAATCAGTACGATGACGATTACGACAGCAGAAAAGTGAGAACGAGTCTCATTCATGGAAACCTTGTTATTGTCACCATAAACATTGATGTTGATGACAATATTAGGCTTGTCCGCTTTCTTCACGGAATCACCTCCTTGTTATTATTGGCCCCCAAAACTGAGGGGACTTCCCGTCCGCCAATAACAAGGAGATAGTGCAGCCACATACCCTATATTCGCACCAGCACAAATCCGACTTCCCAAACAGCTTGTTCTGTTTTACCTAACACCACATCACTAACACAGTTACAACGAGACATATCTACATACTAACTACGGGTGTAGTTACCATGTGGTGTGTCCGTGTGTCATGGTGTTGTGGTGATGGGATGTTGATAGCGCTTTTGCCGGAAAAGGATGCATTCATACCATAGGTACGATGCCGCCCGTGTTTGCTCACGAGCCAAACGAAGTCTGATCTGACTGCTCGTACTGACAATATAAATTATATCATATTATGGGGGAAAAGTAAAATACAATTTTCACCGCCTGCGCCGCAATAGACAAAGAATAAGAAAAATCCCTCTGAAATCAGCGATTTCAGAGGGATCTTGGTCCGAGTAGAGCGATTCGAACGCTCGGCCTCTTGATCCCAAACCTATGTCTGAACCTTCAGCAAGAACTCTTGCACCCTCTTTGACGCTTTCCGTCGCTCCAACAGTTCCTCTTTGGAACTCTTTTGCCCTGTTTGTTTCAGGTACCGATTTCGGCTTTTGGGATTTGTGTGGGATGGAATTCTGTATATTAAAAGTGCTTCCGACCAGATCTACCCCTGCATCAGATGCTTTTATCGCAGAGAACGACTCAGAAATTGCGCCGCATAAACAAGGAAATAAGCCCCGGCGATAAACATATCAGCAGACCGTCTCGCTTCAGAGACGGTCTGCTGAATAAAAACGCTTATTCAATGGTTTGTTTTTCAGCGGCGATTCGTGCGCTCTTGCCGGAGAATGCAAGCCCATATTTAATAATTGACTTGATTCCCAATGCCTGCATTTCGGCGCTGTAGGAACGGTCATTGATTTGCTGAAGTGCAGTTTGGGCAAGTGCTTCGAGCTGTTCTTCGGAGCAGTCCTTCTCTGCTTTTATCTCAATCAAGAAACCAGGAAAGTGCTTTGTTAATGGGAGCATCTGAACATCATATCGCCCGTTTCCGGATTCGCGGTTGGATGTGATACGGAAGCTGTTGATCATCATAGCGCACAAACCTACGATCATGCCATGATAATACGACTCATTTGCGGCATCGTAGAAGCTGATCGTCTGCATCAGATATTTTTCTAAACCTCTTTGTAGGGCATCAACATCCATTTTATAAAGAGCCTCTTGTATTTCCACTGCAAGACTGCGTGGAATAACATGCTCAAGCTGAGAGAGGATCTCCTTGCTGTAGACGAAAGAAATCTCTTTGTTGGGCAGAGCCACTTCGCACATATAATCCTCGCCGTAAGACTGGTCGCAGCTCACAGCCTTCAAATAACCTGCCACCAACAGGAAGCTGTAAACAGAGGATGGATCATTCTGAATCTGCGGATAAATGACACCAGTATCGATGTGCGTAACGAAGGATTCGCCCTTCATCAACCGCTCCAGACGCTCCATAATATCCGGCGTTGCAGAAGCCAGCACCTCGCGGATGATGTCGTTGCTTCCGGTAGACTGCCAGAACGCTTTGGGACGGCAGTTGTTATTGAAGTATCCAATGACAGACCAGGGATTAAAAATCTCGGTATTGCCGAAAAGGTAACCATCATACCAATCGCAGAGTTCCTGATATTTATCGGAAGCATGATAGTAGTCCGCCATTTCATGTACTTCGCTTGAGGTGAAGCCGAAATATTCACTGTAGCGCTCGTCTAAAATCGAGTTGATTTTCAGGTTGTTCAGGCCGCTGAAGATACTTTCCTTGGCAACACGCAGGATGCCGGTCAGGAAACCATAACTCAGATGCGGATTATCCTTCAGACCACCGGAGAACAGGTTTCGCATGAATCCGATGATTGTGTCGTAGAAGCCGTTCACATGGCCCTGCTGAATGGGAGTATCATATTCGTCAATGATGACGATGGGGGCAACATCGTGGTGCTTATGGAGAAGCAGCGTCAATGTCCGCAGGGACATTTGATATTCCACCTCGTCAGCAGCTTCCGTTGCAAGAAGGGAATATTCCTCTTTTTCGTAATCACTAAGTGCGGAGCTGGATGCCAACTCGTCGTGGCGGCGGAATTCCTGCGCGATCAGCTTTTGGAGTGTCTGATAGGTTTCTTCCCAAGAGGTGTATTTGACATCCTTAAAGGACAGAAAAATCACAGGATACTTTCTATGGTGGGCAAGATAGGATTCTCCGCAGGACCAGATTTTCTTATCTCTGAAGTAAACGGAAGTATCCTCGGTCGTCTTTTCGAAGAAAGTGCGGAGCATATCCATGTTCAGGGTTTTGCCAAAGCGTCTGGGGCGGGTAAATAGGGATACTTTGGGGCGCTCGTCCAGAAACTCCTTGATCATTAAAGTCTTGTCTACATAGTAGTAGTTTTTGCAGGCGTCCCGGTAATCAGATACGCCAATGGGCAACGGCTTGCGCGCAGATGATACTGTGGGCTTTACTTCACTTCGGTGACCACGCTTATCCACCGGCTTTTGCGTGCTGTCCGGGATAAACCACCGCCTGCCCTCCTTATACGCGCCGGAAATGCGTCCGGCTTTGCAGAGCGCATTGACCCGCCGTTCGGTAATTCCCCAAGCGGCAGCCGCTTCTTTGATCGTCATATTGGAACACCTCCATTGCAGTTTGTCAAGAATATTATAACCGCTGTTCCGAATAAAATCAACTATATTATTCCGAATAATACCGGCGTTATTCGGAACAGTTGTTTTCCTGTAAATATTCCGTTCTTTCCGGTAGCTATTTCCTGCTTTCTGTGATATTGTTCGCTTGCCAAAAGGAGGCGATAATATGCAGGAAGAAAACAATCTGACGGTCGGGCAGTGGTGCGGCCAGTGGTTCACCGCCAACCAACACAAGTGGAACGGCAACACCGAGGGCGGGTACCGCAATCTGATTTGCGGCCACATCTTTCCCGGCATCGGAAACGTGGCGCTCTCTGACCTGACGGAGCAGGCGGTCACCGATTTCTACGATGCCCTGCAGAGCCAGGGACTCAGCGCCAGAAGTGTGTGGTGTGTCCATCTGCTTCTGCGCCGGTGCATAGACGAAGCGGCACAGGAACAGCTCATTCCCTACAACCCGGTACGGCTCTGCCAGGAACCCAAGACAGAGGAATACAAAACATCCCCTTTGCGACTGGGTCAGCTCCAGCGTTACCTGAACGCAGCGGAACAGCTCGGCGTGCTTCCTCCCATCTACACAGGACTATCAAGCGGCCTGCGGCAATGTGAACTAATCACCTTGTCGTGGGCCGATTTTCATGTCCGCTGCAGGTACATCCTCAAAGGCCGGCGTCTGCTGAGCCTCAACGCCAAAGCAGAACACCTCCTGAAGCAGATACCGGAAACTGACTTGCCCTATGTGTTCCTCAATCCCAAAACCGGAGCACCGTATAAGCTATACGAGTTCTACTATCTGCACAAGAAGATATTAAGACGGGCACGACTTCCAAGGGTGGCCTTTCGGGATCTGCAGCGCCAGTGCATGGAGGTGGGAATATGACACTTCGGGAATACATCAGCTTCTGGCAGGGAACCTACGATAAGTCCCAGAGCAGACCGACTACCTATGCAGCGCACAATTATGTATTCAAGAACCATATCCTCCCTGGCTTGGGAGATATACCGCTCTCTGAATTGACATCGGAGATGATTGGAAATTTTCTGGAGGAACGGCGGCGCTTCGGTAATCATCGATCCGGCAGCTCTGGCTTGGGCGAAGAAACCATGCGGCACATCCACCGCCTGCTTCAGCAATGCCTGGACCAAGCCATGCGGGATGGACTGATTGGCGCTAATCCCGCCAGAGCATTTCACTACTCCAAACCAAAGAAAGTCAATGCCAATGTGCTGACGCCGCTGGAGATGGAGGATTATCTGGATGCGGCAGAACGGCTGGGACGTCTCCCCATGTTCATGCTGGCCTTGACGGCTGGTCTGCGGCAGGGTGAACTCATTGCCCTGAAATGGAATGACCTCAATGTAAAAAACAGGACGCTGACCATATCGGAGCAGCGATCTGTAGAACGGCGGGAACTGATCGAATATGGCTCAGAAATGAGAACAATAACCTTGGCATCGGAGGTAGTCGACCTCCTGGTCATGGAACACGCCAAGCATCCAAACAGTCCGCTGATGTTCATGCATCCGGCCACGCAAAGGCCATACTCGCCGCAGATGGTACGCCGGATGCATAACGAGATCATCAAGGAAGCGGGGCTTGACCGCATCCGATTCACAGATCTCCGGCACACCTGCGCTGTCCTATCTCTGCGGAACGGTATGGAAACCAAGGAACTGGCGCGGATGCTGGGACACTACCGCCCCGCGATCACCCGGCAGAACTATGAACCCTATCTGCAGCACAAGGCGCAAAAGGATGAAGATATGCCAAAGGAAGCCACTCAGCACGAGCTGCAGCAGGCGGCAAATATTCTGGATAATCTTCTGAAGTTCTGATAGCTATTCCGTAAAAGGTGAGTTGTCCACAGAACTCAATCATTTTACATCCAAAGAGGAGGAACCAAAATGAAAAAGAGAATCATCGTTACCGCGGCGATTACCGCCTGTCTCGCCCTGTGTGCCGCCGTGTGGCCGCAGGCCGAAACGGTCGAGAAAACACCCGCGCCGAGCGAAACGACCGCCGTGACCACTCCACGGCCGACACTTCCGGAAACAGAGGAACTGGTGTTGCCAGCAATCACAGAAAAGCAAGAATCGGGAATGCCGGAAGCTGAATCAGCCCCGGAAGTGGCCGCCAAGGAGTTGCCCACCCCTGCACCGGAAATAGAAGATGAAGCCGAAACAGAACAGAAATCTGCACCTCCTACGCAGACAGAACCCGCTCCGGTACATCCTACGCAGTCTGAATCGGCACCGGAACAAATAGCTAACGATAACGAACTGGCGGATATGGTCTATGTCCCCAGCTTTGGCTGGATACAAAGCGAAGGCCCCAATCATGTCGAGTACGCCGAGGATATGTACGAGAACGGCAACAAAATCGGCAGCATGGGTTGACCTCAAAAACTGCGCCGCATAAACAATGAAAAAGCCGCGGGAGCGATTGGAAATGCTTCCGCGGCTTCCCATTGAACCGAATAATCCGAAATCTTCTCTCTGAAATCAAAATCTCAAATCTGAAAACTGGATTTTCGATAGACAAAACGGCGTCTTTGTGCTAAGATTACACTGTGTTGGTGTAAACTCAGTGCATGAGGTGTTAATTATGACTGTTTGCTACAATAAATTGTGGAAGCTCCTGATCGATAAGAATATGAAAAAGAAGGATCTGCGTCTGGCTACTGGTATGTCTACCACCGCCCTTGCCAAGCTGGGCAAGAACGAGCATGTCAGCACGGAGATCCTCACCAAGATTTGCAAAGCGCTGGATTGCGACTTCTGCGACATTATCGAACTGGTGAAGGAGGAGCAGCATGATTGATTTTTCCAAGATAGAGCAGTATCGGGAGAATAACCGCATCGAGGCCAAGAAAGCCCTCGGCGGCCTGCCCAAGAGCATTTGGGAAACCTACTCTGCCTTTGCAAACACCCATGGCGGCATCATTTTGCTGGGTGTAGAGGAACTGGCTGACAAATCCTTCCGTGCTGTGGATCTGCCTGACCCGGAGAAACTCATCAAGGAGTTCTGGGATATCGTAAATAATCCCAACAAGACCAGCGTGAATGTGCTGTCTTCCAAGGATGTGTTCGTTCAGGAGGTGGATGGCAACCATATCGTGGTCATCAATGTCCCCCGTGCGGAGCGATCCTACAAGCCGGTCTATGTGGACGGTAATCCTCTCTGCACCTATCGCCGCAACGGTGAGGGCGACTACCGTTGCACCAAGGAAGAATATCAGGCCATGGTGCGGGATGCCTCCGTGAAAACCCAGGACATGCTCATCCTGAATGAAATGGACATGATGGTGTTCAATAAAGAGAGCATTCGCAGCTATCGCCAGAGGATGCGCCTCTCCCGTCCTGGTCATGTATGGGAGGCGCTGGAAGATGAAGATTTTCTCCTGAAGCTGGGTGCCGTGGGCATCGGCTCTGATGGGAAGAAGCATCCCACTTCTGCCGGACTTCTCATGTTCGGTAACGAATATGACATCGTGCGAGAATTCAATGCTTACTTTCTGGACTATCAGGAACAGTATGACGCTGATACCCGTTGGACTGACCGTATCATATCTTCCTCCGGCGAATGGAGCGGCAATGTGTATGACTTCTATTTCCGGGTCTACAACAAACTGATCCAAGATATTAAGGTTCCCTTTAAAATGGACGGAGGTACTCGTGTAGATGATACCCCGGTGCATCAGGCTCTGCGTGAAGCACTGGCCAACTGTCTGGTGAATGCCGATTATTACGGCAGACAGGGGCTGGTCATCGTCAAAAAGCGTAATAGCATTACGATATCCAACCCAGGCAGCTTCCGCATCGAAATTGATGCCGCAAAGAGCGGCGGTGTCTCTGATCCGCGGAACGGAACGATGCTGAAGATGTTCAACCTGATTGATATTGGTGAGCGCGCTGGTAGCGGCATTCCGAATATCTTCCGCGTCTGGCGCGAGCAAAATTGGACAACTCCGGAGATTACAGAGCAACTCGAGCCGGAGCGGACAACATTAACGCTCTTATTCTCCAAGAGTGACGACAAAAAAACGGCGATAAAAAGTGACGATAAAAAAGCGACGATAAAATCAGCGCGGCAGAAAGAAGAAATCATCGCATATCTTACTGACCATGTTTCGGCAAGAAGCGCTGATATTGCAAAGCTCCTTGGAGTCAAAAGTACACGAGCCAAGAAACTCCTCTCTGAACTGACTGCGGAGGAAATTGTTGTAGCCGAAGGCGGAAATCGAAACAGGACCTATAAGCTGAAAGCGTAAGGAGAGTGTCAGATGCCAATTCCCAAATATGATGAGATGTACCGTGCCTTCCTTGATTGCTTGGCAGATGGCCAACTGCACAGATCAAAAGAGGTAAAAGATACGGTTGCAGGGGTTTTCTCGGTGTCCGAAAAGGAGCGGGCTGAGATGCTGCCAAGCGGGAAGCAGCAGCTTTTTGATAACCGTATTGGCTGGACAAGGACATATCTAAAAAAGGCAGGCCTTGTGCAAAGCCCGTCACGAGGCATTTATGTGATTACGCCAGTAGGCAGACAAGTCCTCAATGAAAATCCCCCTCAAATCGATAACCTTTATCTCCAGCGCTTTGAGTCATTTCGAAAGTTTATTTCTCCGAACAATAATGAAGAAACAGCACTTTCGACACCCACGGAAAAGGTGTCCGGTAAAACACCACAGGATATTTTGGATGAAGCCTTTCAGCAGATCAACACTACCCTGGCAGATGATCTCTTGAGTGAAATAATGAAGCAGCCTCCCGCTTTCTTTGAACATCTGGTCGTCAAGCTGTTGACGCAAATGGGATATGGTGGCTCGGTGGATCATGCCGGCACGGTCATCGGGCAAACCGGTGATGAAGGCATTGATGGTATCATCCGTGAAGACAAACTTGGCTTCAGCTTGATTTATATTCAGGCGAAGCGTTGGGATTGTGACAAAACCGTTGGCAGACCAGAGATTCAGAAATTCGTTGGTGCGCTGGCTGGACAAGGTGCTTCCAAAGGATTGTTCATTACGACGGCCAAGTTCACGAAAGAAGCACGCCAATATGCAGAGAAGCAACACACCACAAAGGTCGTGCTTGTTGATGGCACCACGCTGGCAAAATTGATGATCGAATATAATTTAGGTGTGTCTACGGAAGCTACATACGAAATTAAAAGAATTGACAGCGACTTTTTTGCGGAGGATCTTGATTGATTTTGCCCGCCAACTTCTGATAATCCTTATTATCAGGAAACAGGAGGTCAGTGTTTATGTTACCCGAAGAAAGAGCCAGAATTAAGATTGATAAGCAGTTAAATGAAGCGGGTTGGGATGTTGTTACTCGTAATGAATATGTTCCAAAGAGCGCTGCCGCCGTAAAAGAGGCTCTCATGCAGGGCAATACGGAAAGCGATTACCTGCTTTTTGTCGATGACAAAGCAATCGCAGTTGTAGAGGCAAAGCGTGAAGAAAATCCCCTTGCCGATGATGTGGAAAACCAAGCAGAGGGTTATTCTTCCCATCCCCAGGGTTGGTACGGTCTTTGGTTCGACAAGCAGATCCCTCTGGTATATCTTGCGAATGGAAATAAAATATATTTCAAGAATATGCTGATCGATCCTGATGGGGATTATATTGAGCTGTCAGCTATGCACTCTCCGAAAAAGATGCTCCAGATCATCGGCAAGAAATCTGAATATGGCGCTTTACCGAGGCTTGCGAAAAGGGGCTTACGCGATTGTCAGTACGATGCCGAGGCTAACCTTGAGGCTTCACTGAAAGTCGGAAAAAAGAAAGCTTTGTCTATCCTCGCTACCGGCTCTGGTAAAACATATCTTGCGTGTCTTGCCTCCTATCGCCTGCTGAATTATACTCCAACGAAACGCGTGTTATTTCTTGTTGATAGAAATAACCTTGCTCGCCAGGCCGAGTCTGAATTTAGTCTATTTGACAGGACGGAGGACGGCAAGGCTCTGAGTGAACTTTATCGGATTAACCGTCTGAAAAAGGCAGAAGATATTAAAGGCGATGTGGTCATATCCACGATTCAAAAACTTTTTGCGGTACTTACCGGACAAGCCATCCCCGATGAAACAGACGAAGACCGCGAAGATGAATTTTCACAACGGGATAATGAAAAGGCATTGAAGGAAACGGTCTCGTTGGACGGCAAGCTGCTTCTGCCGCCAGATTATTTTCAGTTCATTGTGATCGATGAGTGCCACCGCTCGATTTACGGAAAATGGAGAGCGGTCCTCGATTATTTCAGAGACGCCAAAATACTCGGATTGACAGCGACGCCCACTCCCGAAGCGCATGCGTTTTTTGATAATAATATAGTAGAAAAATATACTTACAATGAATCCGTGATTGATGGCGTAAATGTACCTGCTCGTGTATACCGTATTTCTACCAATGTTACCGTGCATGGCGGAACAATAAACGCCGGCGACACAATTACGGAAAAATCAAAGAAAACCGGGGTCAAGGTTGAACGCACTGCAACTGAAAGGCTTGACTTTTCGCCTGCTCAACTTGATCGCTCTATAACAAATCCTAAGCAGATAGAAACTGTCCTTGCTGCGTACAGGGATGCCATATACACCGATCTATACCCGGACAGAGCTGAGAAATGGGAATACATTCCCAAGACACTCATTTTTGCAAAGGATGACAACCACGCGACGGAAATTGTAAACGAAGCTAAAAAGGTATTCGGCGAGAAGTTTCCCAGCGGCAAAGTGCCAGAGCGCTTTGTACAGAAGATTACATACTCCGCGGATAACCCAAACGATCTGATTCGTGATCTCAGAATTGAAAAGGATTTCCGCATTGCTGTTACCGTAACGCTCGTCGCAACAGGCACGGATGTCAGACCGCTGGAAGTCGTTCTATTTATGAATGATGTTAAGTCCGACATCCTCTATACACAGATGAAAGGCCGTGGCTGTCGAACCATCAACGATGATAAACTCAAGGAGATTACTCCGAATGCGGAAACAAAGGAGTGCTACTACATCGTTGACGCGGTAGGTGTAACCGAGTCTGATAAAACGATTCCGAAGCCGGGCGGGGACGGCCCCAAAATCAAAGTATTGACACTTGAGCATCTGTTGGAACACCTCGCGCACGGCGAAGTAACAGATGAAAATTTGGAGCTGCTTCGCGATTATTGTTCGACGATTAACCACAGATATGAGGATAATCCTCTATTCGGCAAGCATCTTGACTATTTCGTTATGACATTTGGATTTGCGCCGCGAACTTTAGCAAACAGCATCAATGAAGCAATAGAAAATAGTGTACTTCCGCCATATACGGGCATCTCTGAGCCGAACAGTGAGAGAAAAGCGCTGATTTCTTGCCTTATCAGTAATATCAGCGCAAGAAAAAAGTTGCTTGAAATGCAAAAAGGCTATATCATCAGTGCTCCAGCTCCAGACGAGGTAATCTATGCCGGCTTTTCAAAAGAAACCGCAAGGACGTTTATTGAGAACTTTGAAAAGTATCTAAACGATAACAAGGACTCTGTTGAGGCTCTGCGTATTATCTACAATTCCGAAAATGCTGTTATAACCCATGATATGCTTTGCGACTTGAGGGATAAGCTCATTTCTGAAAGCCGATTGTTCACGCCGTATTACATCTGGAATAACTATAAGATTCTTGATTCGGATGGCAGCGTTGAGCAGCTGGACGCCAAGCAGAACGTCAATGCGCTGACGCATTTGATTCAGCTTGTTCGATATGCTTTCAGAAAGAATCCAACTCTTTCGAGCCTGTATACAGGATATTCTAAGCGTTTCAACTTGTACTGCGGTCAAATGCAGCGGTCTCTGACGAATGAGCAGGTAACAGTTATGAAGCAGATTGCTGATTATATTGTCAGCGACGGCGCATTTACGGTATTGGAGCTTAACAGTATTGATACTGACCTTTGGCGGAAAGGCGTTGGTTGTTTTGGCAAGGGTTTTGCATTAGAACTGCAAGCATTATCAAGATTTATTTTGAAGGTGGCTTAAAATGGCAAGTATTACACAGGCAAAAAGCGAAAGCACCCTGCTGAAAAAAGTATGGGATATCGCAAATGTCCTCGCGGCGGCAGGCGTCGGTTTCACTGATTATATTACACAGCTCACATATATTCTTTTTCTTAAAATGGACAGCGAAAAGGAAGAATTGGGGCTTGGTAGTGCCATCCCTGAAGGTTACAAATGGGAAGACTTAGTTGAGCTCAACGGGACGGATCTCGTGGATAAATACGAGGAAATCCTGAAAGAGCTTTCCAAAGACACTGGTCTGATCGGAACTATCTTCACGAAAGCATCCAACAAAATCGACCGTCCTGTAATGCTCGCCAAAGTCATCGAAATGGTCAACGGCGAGAACTGGTATATGATGGAGGGCGATTTCAAGGGCGCTATCTACGAATCCATCCTTGAAAAGAACGGACAGGATAAGAAAAGCGGAGCCGGTCAATATTTCACTCCCCGTGCGCTGATAAAAGCTATTGTTGATGTAGTCGATCCGAAAATCACCGATACTGTGGCCGATCCTGCTTGCGGTACAGGCGGCTTCCTTCTGGCTGCCTTTGAGCATATGAAGCCGCAGAGCCGCGAGATCGAGAAACAGAATTTTCTAAAAAACAGGGCTTTCTTCGGTGCTGACAATACGCCATTGGTTGTAACGCTCGCATCCATGAACCTCTATCTGCATGATATAGGTACGGCAAAAAGCCCCATCGTGTGTCAGGACTCGTTGATTGACAAGTCTGACAAAATGTTCGATGTTATCTTGGCCAATCCTCCCTTTGGAGTCAGACCGCAGGGCAGCGTTGAGGTGTATGCCAATCGTCCCGAATTTGTAAAGACTTCGGACAACCAGGTCAATTTCTTGCAGCATATCATGTCGATTGTTAAGACTGGAGGACGTGTCGGTGTTGTCCTTCCGGATAATGTCCTTACTGACGGCGGTGCAACGGCAAAAGTGCGTGAAAAACTTCTGAAAGACTTTAATCTGCATACAATTCTTCGCCTGCCAACCGGTATTTTCTACGCAAACGGTGTGAAAACCAATGTGTTGTTCTTTGACAAGGGAACCCCCACAAAGGATATTTGGGTGTATGACTACCGTACCGGCATAAAGCATACACTGGCAACTAAGCCAATGATGCGCGAAAACCTTGATGATTTCGTTGCCTGCTATTGCTCTGGGCACATTCAGGATCGTGTACAAACATATTCTGAAGAAAACCCGAATGGCAGATGGAGAAAGTTTACCGAGGAAGAAGTGTATTCGCGCGATCAGCTGAAGCTTGATTTCAAGTGGCTTGATCTCGGCGAGAAGGATGACCGCACTATTACGGAAATCCTTAATGATATGCAGAGCAAGTCGGCGGCAATTACAGATGCCGTCGCAAAACTGCAAGAAATCCTCGGAGGGATAGACCTGTGATTGATACGAAAGCATTACGGCAAAAAATTCTTGACCTCGCTATCCGGGGCAAGTTAGTGCCACAAGACCCGAATGACGAACCTGCATCCGTGTTGTTGGAGCGTATTCGCCAGCAGAAGCAGCAGATGGTCAAGGAGGGCAAGCTCAAGCCCAAGGATATTAAGAACGATTCCGTTATCTTCGTCGGTGAGGATAATTTGCATTATGAGAAGTTCGCAGACGGCAGCGTGAAATGCATCGAGGATGAAATACCATTTGACTTGCCGGAGGGTTGGGCGTGGGTGAGATTAGTTTCCTTGATTGAAGCGTTTATCACCGGGCCTTTTGGAAGTGCTCTACACAAATCCGATTATGTCGCAGATGGAATTCCTCTAATAAATCCCATGAATATCACAGATGGGAAGGTAATCCCCATTGATAAGATGCAGGTTTCGCCTGAAACTGCTGAACGCCTTTCTTCATTCAAAGTGGCTCCAAGTGATATTGTGATTGCACGCAGAGGAGATATGGGAAGATGTGCAGTTGTTCAACCAGCGCAGAAAGGGTGGCTGTGTGGAACAGGCAGCTTTATTCTGCGCTTCCCTGCAGTTCTGTGTTCTGAATATTTTGCTGTCTGTCTACGCTCTCCTTACTCGGTTGAGCTTATGTCTGGAAATTCTATTGGCAACACGATGTTGAATCTCAACCAAACGATTCTCAAAAGCATATTGATACCTGTTCCGCCTTGTACTGAACAAAACCGTATTATCAATGCTATTTTTGATGCCGACGCTCTTCTTGCAGAGATTGCTAATCAGAGTGAGTCGTTAGTAATGTGCGTGGCAAAGGCAAAATCCAAAATCCTCGATCTCGCCATTCGCGGCCAGCTTGTGCCGCAGAACCCTGCTGACGAGCCTGCTTCTGTCCTGCTGGAGCGCATTCGTGCTGAGAAGGAAACACTCATCAAAGCAGGCAAGCTCAAGCGGGATAAGAAGGAATCTGTCATCTTCCGAGGTGATGATAACTCTTATTATGAGAAGATAGGTTCTGATGTCATTTGTATTGACGCAGAAATACCG
>CAVFCI010000041.1:0-18439 GCA_963620985.1 Hallerella sp.
ATGCCTTCCCCTTACTACGAGGGGAAGGTGTCGGCGACAGCCGACGGATGAGGTGCTTATCAAATCCTTTGCCGTCAGGCAAACACAAATTTATCTGAAACACAATAGTTTAATCGGCAGAAAAAACGAGAGCACAGATTTTGAAGTCTGCGCTCTCGTTTTGCGTCTGATATTAAATTTTAGTTCCGACGTGGCGGAAAATTTAAAATGAAGCGTCGATTCAAGCTGCCTCATAAAACCGCCACAGAGGCGCCATAACAAGGTTGCGGCTAACGCCGCAATTTAATAAACACCTCATCCGTCAGCCTTGCGGCTGACACCTTCCCCTCAAGCTCCGCAAGGGGAAGGCTTGGTGCGCCGCAGTATTTGGGATGCCGCAACAACGTTGCCTCGCCCTCACGGGACGCGAAACGTACTTGTTTGCTCCGTTGTCTCCGGTCGGGACACCGCAATCACCGTATAGGTGCAGCGTCAATGCGCCATTAAAACTACATTTCTTCGACGGCAAAGACGTTGGGGAGGGCGGTGATGACGGGGACGAGCTCCGCGCCGCCGAGCTTGGGCGTGGTCTGGACGGACACCAGCGCGTAATAGCGGTGCTCCTCGCCCTCGCCCTGCGTGCGGCTGACCTCAAGGTTCGAGACCTTCAGCGAGCGCGCGCTCAGCAGCTCCAGCACGCTCTGGATGGTGTCGGGACGTGTGTACTCGATGTACAGCGTGCACAGGCGGCCACTTTTTGCGAACTTGTACTCAAACTTGATGAGCACGATCTCGGCAAAGAGAATGACCGCGGTGGCAAAGATCGCGCACTCAACGAAGCCCGCGCCGCAGGTGAGCCCCACGATAGCCGAGGCCCAGAGCCCCGCTGCCGTCGTTAGACCCTTGACCTGCCTGCGCCCCGTGACGATGATCGTGCCCGCGCCGATGAAGCCGATGCCGGCGATGACCTGCGCGCCGAGCCTGCCGATATCGGTGAACAGGCCGAGGCCGAGCAGCAGGTATTGTCCGGTCAGCGTCGTGACCGCAGCGCCGAGGCAGATCAGAATGTGTGTGCGAAATCCGGCAGGCCGGCGCTTTATCTCGCGCTCCGCCCCGATCGCTCCGCCGCAGACAAAGGCCAGCAGCAGGCGCAGCGCCATGGCCAGCGTCGTTGGCTCGCGTATGAAATCAAAGCATGAAAGCATGGCTGCACCTCCTCACTGGCTCTCTTCTATCGACACCATGCCGCCGAGCGCCGCAAGCTGCGCCAGCAGCGCGGTGTGGTTCAGCTCACGCGGCAGGTACACGCTCAGGTGTACGCCGAGCTGTGCGCGGTGATCCTCCGGCTGCTTGCTCAGGTCGATATCGAGCACCGTCACGCCCTGCTCGCGCAGCAGCGTAAGCACGCCGCCGAGCTTTTCAAGCCCGTCGAGCTCGGCGAGGATGTTCATATACCGCGAGCGCAGGATCAGCCGGTTTTCCAGCGCCGGAAAGACGTACATGCACACGAGTATGAGCGCGACCGACACGAGCACGCACTCGTAGTAGCCCGCGCCGATGGCAAGGCCGAGGCAGGCCGAAGCCCAGAGCCCCGCTGCCGTCGTCAGGCCCTTGACGCGCTTGCGGCCTGTCAGAATGATCGAGCCCGCGCCGAGGAAGCCCACGCCGTTTATGACCTGTGCGCCGAAGCGCGACACGTCGTGCTTTGCGCCGACCGCCGCTGCCGCTGCGCTCCACTGCGTTGCGAGCATCAGGTCGAGGTACTGGCTGAGCATGACCGTCATCGACGAGCCGATGGCGACCAGCATATACGTCCGGAAGCCCGCAGGCGATGAGCGCCGCTCGCGTTCGAGCCCCAGCGCCCCGCCGACGATCACCGCCAGCACTATTCTCAGCATCATTGATAATAAATTCAAATCTCTCATACTTTTAGAGGCGCATTGATGCACCTACGGATACGCTTATTGCGGTGGCACGGTATCGAAGAATCGGAATAAACCGTAACGTTTCGCTCCCCGCGAGTGCGGAACTGTGTTGTTGCAGCATCCCAAATACTGCGCCGCACCAGCAGCGCTTGAGGGGAAGGTGTCGGCGACAGCCGACGGATGAGGTGTTCATCAAATCGCGGCGTTAGCCGCAGCATTATTGAGGTGCGGCAAAGCCGCACACATTCAGCTCTCAGCTTGCTGCGGTTTCCGCAGCACCCTCGATACTTGGCATCTGCAATCACCGTATAGGCGGCAGCCTCAAAGCGACAGCAGAAAAGCTGCGGTGAGGACTGCGGAATAAGCACGGTGGCGCTGCATTTTCGCGGCCTGATCCTTGGCCATGTGGCAGTCGGCGATGAGCACGGCGCTCGTGGCAAACGCAGCCGCGCCGCTGAACGTTTTCAGACGTGAGTTCCTCGGGTCGGTAGCCATGTGAACGATCTGCGCGAGGAAATACGCGCCGCTCGCGGGCTCGTGCAGCTTCATCAGCGCGGCGTTGGCGCTGTGCATCCCCAGCCTGCGCAGCGGATATTTCACCGTCAGCGCCGCAAGCGATGCCGCCGCGGTATATCCGGCGAGCCTGTGTATTTCGGTTTTAATACTCATTATCAACATCCTTTTTTTGATGGCGCTTTTGCGCACCTACGGATACGCTTATTGCGGTGGCACGGTATCGAAGCATCGGAATAAACCGTAACGTTTCGCCTCCCGCAAGTGCTGGGCAATGTTTGTTGCGGCATCTCAAAAACTGCGCCGCAGCATTATTGAACTGCGGCTACCTTCTCCGTCTCCGCGCGAGCAGCAGCAGAAACAGCAGCAGCAGGAACACGGCGATGGCACAGACGATGACCGTCGCAAGCTTCTGCTCGTGACTGAGCTCCTGCGGCACGGGCGTGGGCTCGGGCTGCTCAAACTGCGCGTCACCGGCTGCGACGAGCGCGGTGCTGCCGTAGAGTGTGTCGTCCTCGGGGTCGAAAAAGCTCACCGTGCCGAGCTCCGTTCCCTCGGCGGGCGCCTCGGAAAGCGTTTGGGCATTGAGCTTAACGGCCTTTTTGAGCTGCGACACGTCAAGGCTGTTTGCCGCGAGCGCCCTTATCTCCTGCGCGCACAGAAGCGTGACGCTGCCGAGGCGGAACTCGTCGGTCTCAAGCGGCTGCACCGTCACGGCATAGCCCTTTTCGACCAGCGTGCGGTAGGAAAAATTTGCAAAGCACCAGTCGAGCAGCGTAACGGTATCGGCGAAGCTGTCAAACTCCTTCGCGTCTGCGTCGCCGTCCGCACCGAGTATGACGGAGATGAGGTTCATTTCGCCGCGCTGCACGGCGGCCACGAGGCAGTAGCCCGCGGCTTCGGTGCGCCCCGTTTTTATTCCGGCAGCGCCGGAGTAGACGTACTTGTCCGAGTATGGCGAGTCGCTCGTTATGAGCGCGTTCGAGCTCGTGAGCGAGCGCGCCGCGTTGACGTTGGTGGCGCTCGTCGTGTATTCCGCCGTGCCTACCAGCTGCCGGAACAGCTCGTGGCGCATGCCCTCGCAGGAGATCAGGAACAGGTCGTGCGCTGTGGTGTAGTGCCCGGCAGCGGGCATGCCGTGGGTGTTGGCAAAGTGCGTTCCGCTGCATCCGAGCTCGGCTGCGCGGGCGTTCATGCGCTCAACAAAGGCGCTTATCGAGCCCGCGACATGCTCGGCGATTATGTTGCACGCCTCGTTTGCCGAGGCCAGCGCCGCGCAGTACAGAAGATCCTTCAGGCTCATCGTCTCGCCCTGATTTATATGCGAGGTCGAGCTGTCGTCGCCGAGGCCGGTCTTGCACTCGCCGGAGGCCGTTACCATGTCGTCGAGCGACACGCTTCCCGCCTCGACTGCCTCAGCCGCCAGCAGCAGCGTCATTATCTTCGTCAGGCTCGCGGGCTCGCGGCGCGAGTAGGCATCGACGTTGTAAAGTATCCTGCCGCTGTCCATGTCGCCGACGAGGGCGCACTGTGCGCTGTGCAGCTCCGGCGCGGCCACCGCCTCGGCAAGCGCGCACGGGGCGGCAATGCCCAGCGCGGCGCTCAGGCACACGATCAGCGCGGTTATGCGCAGAGTTCTCATTTTTCCCATCCCTGTTTCTCTTTATATATGCTTTACATTATAAATATATTTGCCCTCCCTTGCAAGTTTTTTTACAGGCGCATTGACGCAATGAGCGTATCCGTAGCTGCGCTAAAGCGCCTGTAAAAAAACTTGACGTTTTAATATAGGTATGGTATATTAATGATTACCTGTCGGACGAGAGGTCTTTTTTCGTGCGCGTAATTTCGCGCGGACAGGGATCCGGTTCCCATACAGGGAGGCAAATATCCGCACCGTAACGCGGATAAATAAAATAGGAGGTGCCGAAAAGTATGGCTGACAACAGAGTCAAGATCACACTGAGATGTGACGAGTGCAAGCAGAGGAATTACAACACTGTCAAGAACAAGAAGAATACTTCCGAGAAGCTTGAGAGAAGCAAGTATTGCCCCTTCTGCAGAAAGCACACCAAGCACGTTGAAACCAAGTAACTTTCTGAAAGGATGAGTGTAAAAAATGGCTGAAGAGAAGAAAAAAGCTGCTCCTGTCAAGAACACCAACGCCGTTAAGAAGGAAGAGAAAAAACTTGGTTTTTTCCAGCGCATCGGTAAATGGTTCCGCGAGCTCAAAAGCGAGCTGAAGAAGGTCGTATGGCCGACTCCCAAGCAGCTTGCGCAGAACACCGGCGTTGCGCTTTTCGTTATGGCGCTTGCCGCCGTCGTCCTTTGGGGATTTGACGAGCTGGCAGGTCTGGTCGTTAACGTCATCTTTGAGCTGGCGGGTTAGTGGCCATGGCAGAGGACGCAAAATGGTATGTGATCCATACCTATTCCAGTTATGAAAACGCAGTTGCGGCAGCGATCATGAAGGCTGCCGAAAACCGCAGGATGCAGGATCTGATCCAGGAGGTCAAGATACCCTTGGAGACCGTGACCGAGATCACCGACGGCGTCGAAAAGACTGTCGAGCGCAAGGTGTTCCCGGGCTACGTTCTGTGCAAGATGGTGCTGACCGATGACAGCTGGCATCTTATCCACAACGTCCGCGGCGCTACCGGCTTCGTCGGTGCAGGCGGCAAGGCCGTCCCGCTTACGGAGCAGGAGATCTATGATCTCGGCATCGAACGTCATGAGATCGTCACGGGCTATCAGGTCGGCGACACCGTCAAGGTGACCGACGGTCCGCTTGTCGGCTTCCTCGGCACGGTCGAGGAGCTTGAGCCCGAGAAGGACAGAGTCCGCGTCGTCGTCTCGATGTTCGGCAGAGAGACCTCCGTTGACCTTGAGCTTGATCAGGTCGAGGAAATCAAAGAATAATAAGAAAGAGGTGCTGAATAATGGCACAGAAAATAGTTGGATATGTCAGATTCCAGGTTCCCGCAGGAAAGGCGACTCCGGCTCCTCCTGTAGGCCCTGCACTTGGTCAGTACGGCGTAAATATCGGCCAGTTCACCAAGGATTTTAACGAGCGCACCAAGGGCGATATGGGCATGATGATCCCTGTCGTCATCACCGTTTACTCCGACCGCAGCTTCACCTTTATCACCAAGACTCCCCCCGCGGCACTGCTGATAAAGAAGGCCTGCGGCATCGAGACCGCTTCCGGCGTTCCCCAGAGGGACAAGGTCGCTACCATCAGCAAGGAAGATCTCCGCAAGATCGCAGAGCAGAAGATGCCTGACCTCAACTGCACCGATATCGAGTCGGCCATGAGCATGATCGCAGGCACCTGCCGTTCCATGGGCGTCCTCGTCGGCGACTGAGGAAAGGCATAAGTGGGAGGATTTATTCCGACTCAACCACATTATTAGGAGGAAACGAAATTGTTTAGAGGTAAAAATTATAAAGAGAGCGCAAAGCTCATAGATAAGCAGGCCCTCTATGATCCCATGGAGGCATTCGGCCTGGTAATAAAGGCAAGCAAGGCAAAGTTCGACGAGACCGTCGAGCTGCACGTCAAGCTCGGCGTTGATGGCCGTCACGCAGACCAGCAGGTTCGCGGCGCTATCGTCCTTCCCAACGGCACCGGCAAGACCGTCCGCGTCCTCGTCTTCTGCAAGGACGAGCGCAAGGAGGAGGCTCTCGCGGCAGGCGCAGATTACGCCGGCGGCATGGATCTCGTCGAGAAGATCCAGAAGGAGAACTGGTTCGAGTTCGATACCGTTATCGCAAGCCCCGACATGATGGGCACCGTAGGCCGCCTCGGTAAGGTTCTCGGCCCCAAGGGCCTGATGCCCTCCCCCAAGGCAGGCACCGTCACCCCCAACATCGCTCAGGCTATCAAGGAGTCCAAGGCCGGTAAGGTCGAGTACCGTCTGGATAAGACCAACATCATCCACTGCCCCATCGGCAAGGTATCCTTCGGTGCAGACAAGCTGTTCGAGAACTACGCAGCCCTCATCGGCGCTATCATCAAGGCAAAGCCCGCAGCGGCAAAGGGCCAGTACATCAAGTCCTGCGTCACCGCCTCCACCATGGGCCCCGGCATAAAGATCAACGCTCAGAAGCAGCTGTAATATTGCAATACAATATCAAAAAATCCCGTCCGTCAGGACGGGGTTTTTTTGATGGCGCTTTGACGCAGCTACGGATACGTTTTTTGGAGGCGCATTGACACACCTACGGATACGCATATTGCGGTGTCCCGACCGAAGACATTGGCATAAACCGTAACGTTTCGCCTCCCGCGAGTGCAGTGCAAGCTTTGCCCGCACCGAAATCGGCGCACCAAGCCTTCCCCTTACTACGAGGGGAAGGTGTCAGCCGTAAGGCTGACGGATGAGGTGTTCATGAAATCGCGGCGATAGCCGCAACCTTGTTAAGGCGCCCTTGTGGCGGTTTTATGGCGCAGCTAAAATCGATGCTTTATTTTTAAATTTTCCGTCACGTCGGAGCTAAAATTTAATATCAGACGCAAAAACGAGAGCGCAGACCTTAAAATCTGTGCTCTCATTTTTTATGCTGACTAAACTATTGCGTTTTATATGAATTTGTGTTTGCCTGACGGCAAATGATTTGATAAGCACCTCATCCGTCGTCTGTCGCCGACACCTTCCCCTCAAGCTCCGCAAGGGGAAGGCTTGGCGCGCAGCAATTTTTAAGATGCTGCAACAAACATTACTCCGCACTCGCGGGAGGCGGCAGTGTTTTTTTTATTTTGTCGGAAACTTCCGGTCGGGACGCCGCAATATGCGTATAGGTGCAGCCCTAATGCGCCATCGAAAAAACGACGACGCGGCGGAGGGGGCTTTTTTCGGGCTCGTATTCGCAGCCGGAGAGGTAAACGATCTCGTCGTCGTTCCAGAGCGCGAGGAAATCGTCAACATACGCGACGTTTTCAAGTCCGGCATCGGCGCTGCGGTAGTGCATCGGGATGATTATCCTTGCGTCGAGCGCGAGCGCGACCTCCTTTGCCTGCTGTGCACAGATCGTGTAATATCCGCCGACGGGGAGCATGAGCACGTCAAGAGGCCTGAGCTCCGCCGCTGCCTCGGGGCTGAGCATGTGCCCCAGATCGCCCAGATGCGCTATCCTCAGTCCCTCGGTCTCGATTACGCTGCACAGGTTATCGCCCCTCAGAGCGCCGAGCTTGCCGTCGTGATACGTCGGTATCTGCGTGAGCTTAAAGCGGGGCGCATTCCCCGTGAGTGCAACGCCCTCGGCATAGTTGTGATCCGAGTGCCCGTGACTGCAAATGACGCTGTCGGCGCGCAGGGGAGCAAGCTCCAGCCCGCGCACACTGCCGGGCGCGTAGGGGTCGAACACCACGCTGCCGTCCTCGCATTGCAGCTCGAAGCAGGCGTGGCCGTGCCATATAAGCTTCATGGCTCAGCCCTCAAAGCAGCTCTCGAAGGCCGCCTTCACCGCCGCGCGGTCGCTGTCGCCGAGGATGACGTACACGACATAGTTGCCCTGCTGCCAGATCTCGGCATTGTCGAGCTTGGGCTTTTCATCGGGCAGATACTCGTCCATCCAGACGCTCTCGCGGTATTCGAGATACGCTTCGAGCGCGGCCTTGAGGCTCGCTGCCTGCTCGGCATCCTTGCCGAGGAAGATGCCGTACTCGTCGATGCTCGTGCCGACGCCGGAGATGAGCGTGTTGCGGCTCACATAGCTGTCGGAGGCGATGTTCATGATGTCCTCAACATAGGCATCGGGGGTCAGAGACATATTGCTTATGTCCATTGCCGCGCCGAGCTTGTCGGCAACGGTCTGTATATCGGGGGTCTTGGCGGTCTCGTTGCTGCCGCAGGCGCAGAGCATGCACAGCAGCAGGAGTATGGCCGCGGCGGAGCGAAGGCTTCTTTTCATGCCGCCACCTCTCACAGCCATGCGTGGGTCTTGAGATAATCAAGCACGCGGTTGAAGCCGACGGCGCTCAGGTGGATGCCGTCGCCGTTGCCGTAATCGGAAACGAGCTTGCCGTCCGAGCCCTTGAGGACGGAGGCGGAGTTTGTAAAGTGCGTGCCCGTAGCCTCGGCGACCTCGAGGATCCAGCCGTTTGCGCGGTCGATGACGGTGTTGTTTATGCCGTTATCCTTCGCCTCGTACATTGCCTCGACGGGGTAGATGGAGTTGCAGATTATCTTGGTGTCGGGGCTGACCGACTGGATGCGCTCGACAAGCGCGGTGTACTCGGACTTGAACGAGTCCTCCTCCATCATGGAAACGCCGTTTACGCCGATGGTGAGCACGACGTACTCGGGCTTTGCGCGGCCTATTGCATCGGTGATGGGTATCTCCTCGCCCGTGGGAGGATAGACGATGGTGGCGATGCTCTGATTAAACAGCGCAAGCGTGCCGCTCGACGGCGTCCATACCTGCGAGCCGTCGATAACGTCGTATGCCTTCAGGCCGTAGGTCGTGCTGTCGCCGATAAAGACCAGCTTAGAGATGTACTCATCGCCGGCATCGGCAGTCTCGGCAAGCTCTGTGGAGCTCTGCTCGGGAACCGTGGTGGGCTCGGCAGAGGGAGCCTCGGTGTTCACGGCGGGGGGAGCAGCGCTCTCCTCGGGCGTGTCCGCGTCATCCTTGCCGCAGGCGCACAGGACGCACAGCAGCATTATAAGCGCCGCAGTCAGCGCAATGTATTTCTTTTTCAATTTTATCACCTCAGTATTTATTCGGGTCTGCCGATTATATCACATCCGGCATGCATACATCAAGACGAAAAGCAAAAACAAATGCTTCCGCCGCCCAAATTTTTTCAGGCGGCGGAAATTGACTTATTCGGAGCGTTCTTCCTCGCTGCGCTTGGCAGCTTCCTCCTCCTCAAGGACGCGGTAGGCGACCTTGCCGACGAGGGTCTTGGGCAGCTCGCGGCGGAACTCGATATCGTAGGGCATCGCGTATTTTGCGATGTTTTTGCGGCAGTAGGCGAGGATAGCCTCCTTCGTCTCGGGGCTTTCGGGAACGCCGGGCTTGAGCATGACGAAGGCCTTGACCTTCTGCATCTTATACGGGTCGGGAACGCCGATGATGCAGCTCATGTGGACAAACTCGTGCGCGTCGAGGATATTCTCCAGCTGGCCGGGATAGACGTTGTAGCCGGAGGTGATTATCATGCGCTTTGCTCTGCCGCGGAAGTAGATAAAGCCCTCGTCGTCCATCATGCCGAGGTCGCCCGTGTACATCCATGTAAGACCGTCGGCGTGGCGGCGCAGGGTCTGCGCGGTCTCCTCGGGGTGGTTTATGTACTCCATCATGAGGGTGGGACCTGCGATGAGTATCTCGCCCTCCTCGCCGTAGGGCAGCTCCCTGTCCGTGCCGGGCTCGACGATCTTGTAATAGGTGTCGGGGAAGGGAAGGCCGATGCTGCCCTCCTTGGCCATATGCGGCGGCGTAAGGCAGCTTGCCGTGACGCATTCGGTCAGGCCGAAGCCCTCGCGGATCTGTATCTTGGCGTTGTGGTCGTACAGAAAGCGGTCAAACTTCTTCTTGAGCTCGACCGACAGACTGTCGCCGCCGGAGAAAACGCCCTTGAGCGAGCTGAGATCGGCCTTATCCATGCTCGGCAGGCGCAGCAGCGCCTCGTAGAGCGTGGGAACGCCGGCAATGAAGTTGCACTTATATTTTGTTATCTGCTTTGCATAGGTCTGCGCGGTGAAGCGCGGGATGAGTATGCACCTGCCGCCCTGCGAGAGCATCGTGTGTATGCACACGCCCAGACCGAAGCCGTGGAACAGCGGCATGGCGGCGAGCATCTTGTCGCCGGCGCGGAACATGGGGTTTGCCGCGATGACCTGCTGGCCGAGGGCGTTGAAGTTGCGGTTTGAAAGCAGGATGCCCTTGGTCGTGCCGGTCGTGCCGCCGGAATAGAGGATGACGGCGGGGTCGGAGCCGCGGCGCTTTACCTTATAGTTATAAAAGCAGTGCCTGCCCATGTGCAGGAACTCCTTCCAGCGTATCACCGGCGCGTCCTCGGGGATCTTTTTGATCTTCCTGCCCTCTGTGAACATGTAGCCCGCCCTGACGGGCTTTGAAAGCTCGTCCTTTATGCTGGCGATAACTATGTTTACGACCTTGGTGTTGTGGCGGATGTTTTCAAACTTGTTGTAGAACTGGTCGAGGGTTATGGCCGTCACGGACTCCGACTCGTTGAGGTAGAACTCTATCTCCTTTTCCGCCGAGAGCGGGTGGATCATGTTGCACACGCCGCCGATGAGGTTGACGGCATAGAACATCTGGATGGCCTGCGGGCAGTTGGGCATTGCTATCGTGACCTTGTCGCCCTCGCGCACACCGATGGTGCGCAGCGCCTTCGCGCAGGCCTCGATCTCCTTGACGAGCGCCTTGTAGCTCGTCGATCTGCCCATGAAGTCAAAGGCAATGCTGTTGGGGTACTGCTCGGCTATCCTCTCAACGGCCTCGAACATCGAGCCGTCGAAATAATCAAGGTGGAAGGGCACCTCGCCCAGACTGCTTTTCCATGGCGCTTTTGCGCTTATATTTTCCATATGGGTCATTCCTTTTAAACATTTAAAAAATTAAAACAAAATGAGAGCAACAGCATAATATCGCATTAATTTCAATTTGTCAAATGATGAACAAATAGTTCAGGCCGGAGCAAGCGCTCCGGCCTTGTTACATTACAATCTGCTATCTTAACTTTACGCAGTAGTAGGATAAAAGGTAGGTTTTTTCCGTTTTGTATGCGTTCCAGACGCGGTCGGCAAGATCCTCCGGCTCGCCGGCCTTGCGCTGGAAGGAGCGTATCTCCTCGATGACCTCCTGCATGTCGTTCTCGCAGGCCTCCTCGAGGTCATAGAACCTGTCGCAATTGGTGTAGGCATACACCATGAGGCTGCGGTACTTTCCCTCGGGCTGCGCCTCGAACTCCGTGCGCATCTGCGCCACGAGCGCGTCCAGCCGCGCCATGTGCGAATATTTTATCGCCTCGATCTCGGCTGCGGCCAGCGCCTTTTTATACTGATCGCGGCTGAGGTCACCGGCTGCCAGCAGGACCTCCTTGGCGATATCGGTGTACGTCGCCTCATCGTTTATTATCCGCTGCGCGCCCTCGGTGAATATCGCCCTGTCCCAGCGCGAGGTGTCAACGCCGAGCATCCGGTCTATCTGACGGTGGCAGCTCTCGGCCTCGCTTTCTATCTGCTCAACAGAGATGTTCTGCGCGAGAACATAGGACTTGAGAAGGTCGTACTGCGACCACACGAAGCAGCCGGCGACGCAGGCCAGAAGCAGCATGAGGTAGACCGCTGCCTCGGCTATGATCCTGCCGGTGCTTTTTTTGAGCTTATTGCGGGGCTTATCCTGAGTTTTGGCCAGCGACTCGGTCTGCGGCAGCTCGCCGGTGCTGAGATATTCCGCATATGCGTCGCACACCGTGTCCGGCTCGCCGAACATGACCATGCGTCCCTTGTCGAGCCACAGCACCTTGTTGCACTGCGACCGTACCGCCTGAAGCGAGTGCGAAACCATAAGGGCGGTCGTGTCGCCGTTATCTATGATGCTCTGCATCTTCTGCTGGCTTTTCTTGCGGAAGTTGCCGTCGCCGACGGCAAAGATCTCGTCAAGGATGATGATGTCGGGCTGTATCATGCTCGCTATCGCAAAGGCGATGCGGCTCTTCATGCCGCTTGAGAGCGTGCGGAAGGGGCTGTTCTGAAAATCGCGCATTTCCGCAAAGTCGATGATCTCATCGTATTTGGAGTCGATAAACTCCCTGTCGTAGCCCATGAACGCGCCGCGCAGGTACACGTTTTCCCTGACGGTCATATCGCGGTCAAAGCCCGTGCCGAGCTCCAGCAGGGCGCAGATCCTGCCGTGCTTTTCTATCGTTCCCGAGGCGGGGGTGAGCGTTCCGCTTATGGCCTTCATCATCGTGCTTTTGCCCGCGCCGTTTTTGCCGACAACGCCGAGCATATCGCCCTTTTCGAGGCTGAAGGACACGTTTTTGAGCGCCCAGAAGCTGTTGTTCCTGGGACTTTTTCCGAGTATGCGCCTGACTATGTCCGCCGTGGAGCGCGAGTCCTGCTTGCGGTAGCGCACCGAGACATCGTCAAGAACAAGAACCTTGTTTCCGTCCATCGCGGCACCTCCTTACACATACAGCGCGATCTTGTCACGCGCTATGCGGTAGGTGAACCAGCCGAGGAAGCTGCATGCCGCGGCCATTGCAAACAGGACAAGATGCGTCGAGAGATTCGGAACGGTCGAGTGGATGATGAGCTGGCGGAAATAGTCCACGCACATGTACAGAGGGTTGCAGTTTAGGAGCCTGCGCATGATGCCCGGCAGGATCGACGGATCGTAGAATATCGCCGAGGAGTACATGATTATGCGCGTGATGACAGGCCACAGATAGCTGACATCGCGGAAAAAGATATAGACCGTGCTCAAAAACATGCCGATGCCGAAGTTTATGAAGTAAAGGCATATCATCGGATACAGCAGGTAGATAAAGCGGCGGTGGAAGCTTATGCCGTCGATGTAGACGAAAATAAAAAACACCAGCAGAGAGACGAGGAAATCTATCATCTGCGCAGCGCTGTGCGAGATGAGAAAATAGTGCTTGGGAACGGGCACCTTGCTGTATATCTGCGCATTGTCGTAGAGCACGCGCATGGAGCTTCGCGTCGCGGAGGAGAAGTAATTAAACAGCAGCAGTCCGCAGAACAGGTATATCGTGTAGTGCGGCATATTGCGCCCGAAGAAGGTACCAAAGATAATATCCATCGTCAGCAGCAGCAGCAGCGGCGAAAGTGCGCTCCAGAGTATGCCGAAGGTCGTGCGCTTGTATTTTTTGATAAAGTCTCGCCTTATAAGCTCAGAAAGCAAAAAACGGTGATTAGCTTTGTCCGAAGTCATAAAACGCTTGTTCTCCTTACAAAAACAAAAAACTGCATTATAATGAACCACTATAACACAGTTTCTTATATAATTCCATATTAATTTTCGGACACAAAGCCAAGGTAGTCCTCGGGGGTGTTGAAATCGCGCGTAAAGCTGTCGAGCAGGACGTAGCCCCTGCCGATATCGCGGCCTGCCAGCGGCAGACCTGCGTACAGGTGGTACACCTGCCAGCCCTTGCACTCGTCGATCTCTCCGGCGAGAAATTTTCCGCGCACCTCGAGATACAGCGAGCGGAACAGCTCTCCGTCGCCGACGAGCACGGCGCATATGCTGCTTTGGCTTCCGAAAAACAGCAGCGGAGCCTGTCCGCGCCGCGATACGACGGTCTTTATCGCGGCCTCGGAGTAGAGCACGTCGCCGTAGAGAAAGCACATGTCGCCGCCGATGAGCTCAGCGGTGAAGCGGTCGATCTCCAGAACGTTGTTTTTCGGCTCGTAGCGCCGCGCACCAGGGATATCGACGGACTTATCATGCGAGGTGATGATGAGCTCGGCCTCCCTGTCGCACTCGTGCACAAGGCGCACCGTACGTTCAAGCAGCGTTTCGCCCGAAAAGCGTATTTGCTGCTTCGTGTGTCCCATGAAATTGTCCCAGCGGCAGCCCTTGCCGTCGGCCATTATGACATATCTCATTTTATTATCCCGTGCTCGCGGTAGAAGTCGCCCAGCCTGCCGTAGCGCTGCGGCCCCCAGAGCTGGATGATGTTCACGCCCGAGGAGGTGTTGGCCTCGATGACGGTGAAGCCGTCGTCGGTCGGGAGGATGTCCCACGCTATGATGTCCAGATACGGAAACTCGCGGCTGATGTCCATGACTCCGGCCTTGATGCCGTCCCAGTTCGGGATGACCGCGCCCTCTATCTGCGCGTTCGTGTCGGGGTGCGTGCGGTAGACGGTGAGATTGTGCAGCGTGCGGGCATAGCTCATCACGCCCGTTTCGATATCGACGTTTGCGACCAGACCGCCGCGGCTGCCGTTATCGACCGAGCCCGTCCAGTCCGCGCCGATGCGCTGCACCGCAAAGCACAGCTCAAACTCGCGCGTTTCGGCGCTGCGCAGGACTATCATGCGCAGGGTGTTCGCGCTGTTGGCGTATATTTTGTTGAGATATCCGGCCTGATGCGCGTAGGCGCAGATGAGCCAGCGCGGGTCGCGGCTCAGACGCTCGATGAGCTCGCCTTCCGTATGAGGCTCGTCGTTGCAGATGATGCCGTGGCCGTTGTATTTGACGACGTACACGCCCTTGCCCTTACCGGCGCGCACGGGCTTTACGACAAAGGCTCCCGTCTCGTGCAGCAGAGCGATGAGATCCTCATAGGAGCCTATGCTCCGCCCGTTCATTCCGGCAAGGCGGCCATCCTTCTTGACGCAGTATATCTCGGGGGTATTGCAGTAGCGCTCTATTATCTGCGTGAACACGACCTTGTTGTTGAGCATTTCGCTGTAGGGGTCGTTTATGCGGCGCGAGCGGTACCAGTCAAACTCCGAAAGATACTGCCTTTTGTCGTTGTGCTTAAAGTCGTACAGCGCGGCCTGATCGACCATGTAGCCGCCGAAAATGCTGTAATAAAGCCGCGTGTGCAGCGGCAGCTTAAAGTGATTGGGCGCAAACAGTATCCTCGTTATCCACAGCACCATCAATTTGATTTTGGCGAGCAATGCTCTTAGAAATTGCATCATGTTTATCTGTCTCCATGCAGTCGATTATAAGACCGGCGATCTTGTCGGTGGCGCGTCCCGAGAGGTCGGGCAGGTATTTCCGGCAGAAGCGCCTGTAGTTATCCATGTCGTATTCGCCGCTTTCAATGGCGGAAACGAGCTTTTCGGGGTCTGTAAAAATGCAGTCGGGGAACTCGTCGAAGAGCTTGACGTTCAGGCCGTTGTGCTCAAGATAGTCCTCGTAGTCGAAGAGGTAGAAGTATACGGGCTTGCCGAGCAGCGCCGCCTCTATCGTTATGGCAGAGTAGTCGGTTATGACGCAGTCGCACACCGACAGCACCGTCGAGGTCGGGACCTTCTGGCAGGTCATTGCGGGGGAGAGGGACTCGTAGTTGAGCAGCTGGTTCGGGTGGCGCTTGACGACGAGCATCTGGCTGCCGTTGAAGCTGAAGGCATCCACCAGCGGCTTGGGGTCGAGCGTCTGCCCCTTGCGGAAGGTCGGAGCGTACAGCACGAGCTTCTTGCCCCTGAGCCACGGATAGGCCTTATAAAACTGCCGCCGCGCCTCCTCCTGACCCTCGCGCAGCTTATCCATGCGCGGGAGGCCGACGTTATACAGAATGTCCGGCTCAACGTCAAAGGACGCGCAGTAGAAGGGGTTGAAGGCGCGCCCTCCGGCAATGACGACGTCGTAGTTGCGGTGCATGCGCATCTCGCGTGCGATCATGTCGCTGCGCCCGAATTTTTTGCCGAGCGACTGGTAGCCGGATTTTTTTATCTTGCCCATGGCGTGCCACATCTGGATGACGGCAAGCTGCTTCTTGTGGTGCAGCACCGACACCGCCGGCCAGTAGGAGTCGAGCACGCACACCGAGGCCGTGGCCAGATGATACATGCTTTGCAGCGTCACGAGCGCGTATTCGAGCATATTCGCAAAGCCCTTGTCGGCGCGCTTTGTTATGATGACGATATCCGTCTCAGGCCGGAGCTCCTTCAGACGGCTGCTGAGGAACTCGATATCCTCCGTCACGGTGTTCGACTGGCGGCTGAGGAACAGGACCTTGTTTTTGTCGGTCGGGCAGAGCTTCAGGAAGAAATAGATGAAGCTCATCACCCAGCGCAGCAAAATAACAGCTATTCTCATATTACTCCTTTTGTGCCCTCTGAGGCACGAGCGTAAAATCGACTAATTATACGCGCAAATGCGGGCTTTGTCACCACAAATTTGTTAACACAACCTTTTGCCCGCTCTCTTGAGCTCAAGCTTATGCATAAAATAGGCGTGAACATTCTCGTTATATGTCGGGTAGCGGTGCAGATCCTAATGGGTGTTTATCTCGAGAACCTTGAAGCCCGCGCCGGTCAGAACGACGTCGAAGCCGAGGTATTCAAGCGGCGATATGTAGCGGCATATCTCCGGTATGACCGACAGCACCTCGTCCCAGTGCGGCAGGAAGCCCTCTATTCTCACTCCGGTGTCCGGATGCAGGGGGCAGGGGGTGATGATGTGCTCTTTTATGATCTCCGCGTCGTGGAAAAAGCCCGTTTTCTCATCAACGTAGGCAAAAACGCCGCCTGAGCCGATATTGTCGGTAAAGCCGGTGCTCTTCGTGCCGATGCGGAAGTAGGCGTTCTCGATAACGGGGTCGAGGCCGTGCCGGTTTATGACCATTATGCGCACCGTGCAGGCGACCTCGCTGTATATCCTGCGCAGCTGCTCGTGCATGACGATGTACTCGGAGATGTTGTAATAGTCGTCTGAAGCGGAGAGGAAGGCGAGCATTTCGTCCAGTGTCTTTGCCTCGCCGTTTACGCTGTATTCCTTCCCGTCGAAGGCGAGCCTGTAAAAGCCCGTGCCGTGCGAGCCGACGGTGGGCTTCATGGCGAGAAGCCCCTTTTCGCGCAGCAGCATGAGCACTCCTTCATAACTGCGAGGGAAGCGCTCCGGACAGTCGGGCATTTTCAGAAGCGTCATTTCTCCGCCGCGCGGGACTATGTGATAGTAGTATTCTGGGAGGTACTGCCTGTATTTGTCCAGACAGTAGCGCAGCGTGACCTTGTCCCACAGAAGCTTGCGGTACTTGTTGTTGATGGGGCGCAGCCACCTGTAGTCGCGGTCGGACAGGCAGTCCCGCCAGTTTTCCTCCGTCAGACCGTACTGCTTTATGTGATAGGATAAAAAGCCGCGCTCGTGCGCCCACCGTTTCTCCTCTGCCGTGGTGTATTTATCGCGAGCATCCTCGCGCAGCGCCCTTTTCCAGCCGCGGTACATGTAGTCCATGAAGCCGTGCCGTCTGGCGCGGAAGCGCCAGAAGCAGTAGTCTATGATCGCAAGAGCCTGCCTGAAGCCAACGAAGCGGGGCTTTTCTGCGCGTTTTTCGCGGATAAACGCGGCGGTCTTGTCATTAAAATGCTCAAGATATGTCAGATCCGCGCCGGTATCGACGCGCAGCAGCTTAAAGCCGCCTTTGGTAAGGCGCAGGGCGAAGTTCATGTACTCAAGCTCGCAAAACTCCGCCGCGATGCCACGCAGCGTCCCTTCAATATCGGGAAAGCCATCTATCCTGCCGCCGTCGTACACGCCGTTTTCATCGACAGCCGACAGCTCGCGGTTGCGCGTATACCAGTTGTCCGGCACGCCCTCCTGCCGGCCGGTGAGCACGGAAAACAGAAGCTCCGGCCCGTCGCCGCGGTTTAAAAACGCAAGATGCAGCGTCGGGGCAAAGTCGGAGACGATAAGCTCCGTTACGATGGTGCCCGCGGAGAGCTTTTGAAGCCGCCCGCGCAGCCCTGCCTCGTCGAGCTTTCTTTCACCGAAGAAAAAGCTCTCTCCGTCAAATCGGCAGACCCTCTCGACAGTCTTCACCGAGTTCGAGGCCGGCCGCACGAGCACACTGCCCTTTTCGCGGATGAGCGCGATGAGGCCGTCCATGCTCTGCTCAAGTCCGGGTCTGAGCGGCAGGATGAGCTGCTCTCCGTCGCGGTTCAGAAGGCTGTAATACTGCTCGGGCAGGAGCTCTGCGTGCCTGTCGAGTGCGTAGGCCATGGACAGCAGGTCGCCGAAGAGCTTGTCGAACTTCGAGTCAAACGGCATAAGCGAGAATATCTCCTTGTCGCTCATGCCGATGTTGTTTTTGCGCTTGTATTTTTTTATGCCGTCAAGACAGAGCCACTCGTTGGCTGTCGCGAAGGTGAAGCCGCGAAACAGCAGAGCGGCGCTTTTTATGAGCTTTGAGGCCTTCATGATAAAAACTCCGATAGCTTGATGATATTAAAAATCATTTTATTATACTATCAGCGTTTCAAAAAAGTCTGTGACTTTTTTGCACGCTCAGTTTGTCAAAAAAGTCCCTCGCAGGACTTTTTTGACTGCACTTTTCCGCCGAGCATT